>JAFRQC010000032.1 GCA_017428805.1 Prevotella sp.
TGCCCGGTGTATTCCTTGGCGAAGGCATCCCAGAAGCAGTGGAACTGCTCCAGAGTCATGTGGAAGATGTCTTGCACCCGCTTCATGGGAGCATAGATGTGGCAGATGAGGAAGAGGTGACCGATGTCGAACATGGGGTCGCCGTGGGCAAAGCGGTCCAGGTCAATCCAATAGAGGTTGTCTCCAGCCTGGATGATGTTGCCCGGCTGGAAGTCGCCATGCACGCAATGACTATCCTCGGCGATGCTCTCTACGAAGGTGCGTAGCCGCTGCCGGTTCTTGCGGCTGACGAAGGAGGCTTGCTCGATGCCCTGCAGTGCCTGCGCGCGCCGGCTGGGGAAGAACTGCGTGTTACACTCCGTGGCGAAGAGTTCCTTGCCCTTGCAGCACAACAGGCGAGCCATCTCTTCGGTGCGCTGTGGCTCGTCGTGGCAAATGCGCGAGAGTGACCGCTTGCCCTCGATGCGCTGCGAGATGGTGGCGAAGGCCTCGCCGACGTGCACGATGCGGTACATCGCGGGGACGGAGATACCCAGATCGGCCACGGCTCGCGAGACATCGTATTCGCGCTTCACCGCCTCCCATGTGCTCAGGCGAGCATGGTTCACTTTGAGGATTTCGCCAGAGGCAGCAGGGTTGACGTAGGTCTTCCCATTACCACCCTCGCCTATCTGCGTGTAGTCATCCAAATTGATTCTTTCTAATTCGTTCATAATAAGGAGGTGTTACCGTTTCCTTTATTCTGATGTCAGGTATTTTACCCTCAACTGTTGCTGTTCTTCTTTCGAGAAACCCAGTTGGTTCTCGATGTAGGCGGACAGCGAGCCGTAGCGCTGGTCTATCAGGTCGAGCGTCGCCTCGAAGTTCTCGCGGCTCACGCCGACCATGGCGCGGATGAAGGCCGCGGCTTCCTTGCTGCCGTTCATGCCTTGAACCTTGGCGGTCAATGCCTCCACCTGACGGGCGTAACTCTGGTTAGAGAGGTCGAAGTCCTCGACGATGGTCTCGCGACTGGCACCGAGGGCTGCCAGAAGGAAGGCCGACGCCCAGCCGGCGCGGTCCTTGCCCTGCGAGCAGTGCCAGAGCACGCCGCCCTTGGCGCGGAGTACGCCACGGAGGAAGGCACCGTAGTAGTTCTGCGCCGTGGAGTCGGTCACGATGGCGGGATAGAGCCGTCGGGCCATCGCCTGCGCCTGCGGGTCGAAGGCATACTTCATCAGCACGGCCAGCATGTCGCGCGTGTCCATTTTGGTCGTATCTGGTCTGCTGGATGAGAATCCCTGGATGAATGCCTGGGGCAGCGTGGACAGGTGGGTGTAACTCACGTCGTCGATGATACGGTCGGGGGCGGCGTTGGCCTCGGCCTCGAAACGGAAGTCGAAGACGTCCGTCAGCCGATACTTCTCCTTCAGCACCGCCACGTCGCCGTCGGTGGCTTTCGAGAGGTTTCCGCTGCGAAGGAGCATGCCCGCGCGGACCGTCTGTCCGTTCTGCATGACGAGCGTACCCATATCTCGGGCATTTTCGATGCCGCTGAAAGCGATGGCTCGTTGCGAGTGGGCTACTTGGGCGGAGAATGTCATGGCAAGCAGGATGATGGCGGCAGAAAAATCGTTATTCATTTTCATTCCGGCAGATATTTGTCAATGACTTGCAGGAGAGGCGCTGTGACAGGAGCCTTCTCGCCCGACACCTTGGTACTCGCAAACAATATCTTGGCGGCGATGTAGGGGTGCAGTTTCCTGACCTCGGCCTCCAGTGCTTCCTGGGAATCGGTACCGTAATAGACCGGCGCAAAGGCATCCCAGTGCGCTCTCAGTGTCGCATTGTTCAGATGGAAGATATTGTCGCACCGCTCCTCACTCATAAAGTGGCTGGCGAAGTACATCATGCCCAGGTCCCATTCGGGCGTGCCGTAGGCAAAGTCGCCCACGTCAATCCAGAGTTCCCTCTGTCCGTCGGTGATGATGTTGCCGATGTGCAGGTCGCCGTGCAGACAGGTCGGCGTGGCGGGTACGGTGTCGAGGAAGCGGTGGATGCGCTCCTTGTAGGTATTGGGCAACTGTTCGCGCCGGTCAACCATGCTCCTCACCATTTCCTTCATGTCCGGCAGCCGCTTCGTGTCGGCAGGAGTCTGGTGTATCTGCTTGGCCAGCACGGCGAAGCGCTCCGACAGCGGAACCAGTTTGTCGGGCTCCTGCGAGATGATGCGGGTAAAGGAGCGCTTCGGCTGTATCAGTTCATACTCGGCGCCGAAGCGGGTGCCGTCGGTAATCAGACGGATGGGCTTC
The DNA here is from genome assembly GCA_017428805.1 of Prevotella sp. The sequence continues at coordinate 2,292 of JAFRQC010000032.1, forward strand.
GGCGTGGGCAGGCCGCTCTCATAGACCACCTGGTTGATTCGGAACTCGCGCACGGCATTGTCGGCGGCCATGCTGGGCAGGAAGAGCTTGGCCAGCGTCTTGCCGTCCTTGTGGTTGTAGGTGAGGGCCGTCCCGCCCTCGCCGGTCTGGATATAGTCGTCCAGATTAATCCTTTCCACGTCTTGCATAGCCTATTTGTTTGTGCGGTCGATGTAGCTCATGATCACCTCCACGGCGTCATCCTCGGTCAGCCCGTCCATGTTGATGACGAGATCGTAGTTGCGCGTGTCGTAGCGGGAGATGTTTGGCAGCGACGAACGCAATTCGGGGTTCATCTCGACGTACTTCTTAATGTAGGTCTCGCGACCTTTGTCCACCTTCTCGATGGCGGCGATGGCCTCCTCGCGGCTCAGTCCCTGCTTGGTTATCACGCGCTGGATGCGGCTCTCCATCGGCGCCTGGATGAAGACGTTCACGTGGTTGGGCCACTCGCGGAACACGAGGAAGCCGCTGCGACCGGCCACGACGCACGACTCCTCAGCAGCCAGATCCTGTAGGATTCTACGCTCTGTAGCCATCATCGACTCTGTTGTCAGCACCGTCTCGGCCTCCATAGGTAGTGAAGTGTTGTTGCGCCTCATATAGTAGTTGTTGAACTCGTTCCACCACGTCTTCTTCTGAGCCTTGATCTTCTCAATCTCCTCTACGGTAAGACCAAATTCCTTGGTCAGTCCCTGAATGAGGGCCTTGTCGTAGTACTTCACTTCCAGCTTTTCAGCCAGTTTACGGCCGACTGTTCGGCCACCGCTTCCCAGTTCGCGGTTCACAGTAATCACAAATTTTTCTTGTCTTTTCATAATCGTATATTCCTAATTATTATGTTATGCGTAATAATGCTACTCCTTCAGTTCAAAATGCTGGAAGTCCTTGCACGTCGTCCAGTCGCCGCCCCACTCGAAGCCGGCCTCGGTGAAAAGGCGGAAACAGAGGTCCTCGTGGTCAATCTTATAGGGGAAGTCCCATGTACGGTCGCAATAGGCCTCGGCTGTGGCTGGCTGGATATAGCGTGTGCCATCGGCGCGGTCCTTGTAGTAAGGGTTGTAGAGGGTATTAATGTCGACAGCCAGCCCACGAGCATGTTTCGACAGCACGGTGGTTCCTGCAACGGCACGGTAGCAGAAGCACGACGAGTTGTTGTCGCGCATCTGCGTCTCGTCGTCGGCATCATAGACATCGGGCAGCAACATCCGCTGGATGGGGTACTTGGCGTCGAACAGCTGGCGTAGGATGCTGCCTACGCGGTCTGCAATCTGCTTGTTGACGATCATCTCGCCCACGTGCATCTGATTGTCGTAGTCCCAGTGCAGGGCGCGGATGTGGCGCAGGTCGTCGCGCCCGATGTAGGGATTCTCCTTGTAGGTCTTTCCCTGCATCCGTGCCCACACGCCGTCGGGGATAGGCTCGGCGGCAAAACATTTGTCTATTCCACCGAAAGCCACGACAGCCGCTTGGCTCACGGTGCGTCCAGCCTGCCATTCAGTAAGGGGCTTCACATCAACGGGAAACGTAAAGTCAGTCTTCTCAACCCTGTCGCCATAGATGGTCTTGAAGTCGTTCTTCATCGAGATGACGTGATAGCCAGCCTCGCGCCATTTGGCCTCACGCCTTGCACCTTCTGCAAGGTCAGCATGGTCGCGGGCATCATCGTCGGCCACCAGCATAAACGCTGCCGTCTTGTACTGCTGATTGCCCAACGCATAGTTGTGCATGGCACAGTCGCCACTGCTGTTGCCGAACGACAGCACGGGCACCTTGCCTATCTCCTGCGAAATCTGCAGCACCTTGTTAGTCTTCAGGTTCTTGATGATAAGCTCGTCGGTGCGCACGAGATCCTCCTTCTGGCTCATGGTGTAATCGACGCCAGCTTCCGTGCCCTGGCTGCTCGAAACGAGCCTCACATCCATGCCAATCACACGATTAGACGGGATACCGATGGCCTCCGTCAGCGCGCGACAGATGAAGCGGTCGGAGCCACTGACGACGTAATACGTAAAACCGTTGGCCTTCAGGTAGTCGAACACCTCGAGCATCGGCTTATAGAAGCTCTGGCCGTAGGTCATGCCCGAAAAACCATTGGCAGGCTGCTGGGCGTACGCCTTCACGTAGGCATCAAACTCGGCCAGCGTCATGCCGCTGTAAGCCTTGGCGGCCGCGTATGCGTGCTTCATGTCGAAGTGGTCGGGCAGTTTCTTGCCGCTGCGCACAAAGTCGCGAATCTCCTGCGCCGTCTCCATCACGTCCTTCGGGGCCTCGTAGGTGGCATCGTCCAAGGCGCGGAATTCCAGCAGGTTATACTCAAAATACGACGGGTAGAGTTCGCCCACAAACGTGCCGTCCATGTCGAACGTCGCAATACGGTCCTCCTCCTTGATATAGTTGGGAGAACTCGGGTTGGTAACGTCTTTCACGTAGTCCTGCAGAGCCGTCAATGCCTCACACTGATTCCACAGCGCGAAGTACTCCTTCGCGGGCTGAACCACCTGGATGTCATCATCCTTGCTGCACGATGTAATCACGTTTGCGCCGCATATTGTCAGGATGGCGGCCATCATCCATAGTCTTGCTTGTTTCATCATTGTTGTATTACTTAACCACCACTTTTTACCCCTATTAATATATACACCCTTCTGCGTGGGCCTGCCGTCGAGCTTTCTGCCGTCGATGCCATACCATGCACCGCCTTTCCCCTCCCATGCAGGCAATGGATTGGCAATTCCCGTGCCCTCGTCGAGGTTGATGACAATACTGGAGAGGGCCGTTTCGTCGCCAAGATCTACGAGGAAGCCTGCGCGGAAGGCATTAAGGCAGAAGTCGTCTTGTAGCAGTTGGTGATGGACAGGTTGCCGCCGTTCTTCACGAGTTCAAGATTACGAGTATCCTGACCGTCCTGCATGATGTAGAGGCAGTCGGTGACCTTTCTGGTTCCGCTGTCGCCCCAGCCAATAAATGCACCCAGGAACTTGCTGCCACCCGTCATCAAACCGCTGAACGTACAGCCGCTCATGCTGATGTCACTGTCAACGGCGTGGCCCAGTATGCCGCCGACGTACTCATTGCCGTTGACGTTGGCCGTCGCCGCACAGTTCACGATACTGTTGCCCGTGCCTTTCGAGAGACCTACGATGGTTGCGGCGTGATACTGGTTAGAGTTGATGGTGCCCGCCACCTTCAGGTTCTTGATGGTGGCGCCGTTGATGTAGCTGAAGAGGGCAGTGCCCTGGTTGTTGTTGTCGGTGATAGTGGCGGTGATGGTGTGGCCGTTGCCATAGAACGTACCCCAGTAAGTAGTGATATCTCCTTTGTTGTTACCCATCGGAATCCACGATACGGCTCCCATATCAAGGTTGGCAAGCAGCAGAAGACTGGATCTGTCAAAAGATTTGAAGTGATCTCGGACGTATGCCAATTCGGATGCCTTCTTAATAAGATAGACATTATTATATCCTTCATACGCCGGGTTATAGTCTTCCCACCCTTCGTAGTATTCCGGCTTCGAAGTAGAATGACCGTCCCACACGTCGTCATAGACTGTCGGGTCAGGAATCTGCGCCCATGCCTCCTGCGCGACTATGCACAGCAGAGCAACCGTCAGGAAAATTTTCTGTCGCATATTGTTATACGTTTTAATTATAGCCTAATAAACTTTGATGGATACAAAGATACTCATTTCTGTCCGATTTCTGCAATTTTGCTGCGATAATTAACACTTTATATAAGCATAACCCCCCAAAAACACCAAATTATTTCGCTGTCATGGCTGAATCTGAGTATTTTTTCGTAATTTTGCGGCATGATGAATGCTAAAACTGTAAATCTACAGGAATGGGAGGCCTTCGGCGGAGGAGGCTTCGGGACATCCTATTACAACAAGGCTGACGACTCGGTCGTCCTTAAACTCAACAAGCCCGTTATTTCTGAAGACAAGGCGCGGGAGGAATTCTTGCATTCCAAGGCCGTATACGATATGGGCATCCCCTCGGCCGAGCCCTACGAGTTCGTCACCGACGGGGAACGTTACGGGATGATTGTACAGCGCATCTATGGGAAAGAGTCGTTCGGAAGAATCATTGCCGACCATCCCGAGCGGCTGGAAGAGCTTGCCGCAATCACGGCCGACTACTCCAAAGCCCTGCACGCCATCCCCTGCAACACGGATGTCTTCGACAGCGTGTCACTACGTACGCGGAATTTGATTGCCGCCTGTGAAAATCTTCCAGACGATGTCAAGACAAGGCTTATTGGCTATATCGACGAGATGGAACCTGCCACTACATGCCTTCACGGTGACATCAATCCGTGCAACATCATCATCGCAGCGGGAAAGGTCTACTGGATTGACTTGGGCGACTTCGGCTATGGAGACCCACTGCTGGACTGGAGCATCCTTGCCCACATGAGCGAACTCGGGCCTAATCCCTTCCTTCGGCATATTTTCCACATAGACAGAAAAACACTAAGGCTTTTCTACGACGCCATGGGAAGACATTATTTCGGCTCCAGTTGGGATACGCCTGAAACGAGAGAGAAGATGAACCGAGCATCCCAGATTATGGCAGGAAAGGCTATCTGTTTATGGCCGGTAGCCGCTCATATCAACCTTCCTTTCCTTCAGGGAAAGAAACTGAAGACAGCACTCAACCTGTTCATCGGCGACCATATCAAGGTTAAGTAAGATGCCGTCGTTCATTGCAAAAGGGGAACTTTGTTATTGATTATACAATCAGCTTCACACGGAAGCCGCGCTTGGTGGGTTCTTCTATTACCCGTTGGCACAGCTTGCCCAGTTCACCGCGCTGTGTGTCGCTCAGTGGCGTCGCCGTCATCTGTTCCACCATGAAGTCTAAGGCTGTGACACCCGACTGCTCGCTGTGGGTGATACGGACGGTGATGGGACGATGGGACGCCATCACGTCGTCGAGCATCTTGTCGGTCAACCGCTCCGCCAACTCCTGCTTTTCGACAATGCCGTACTTGTGGCAGAAGGCACATATGGCAGAGTGCATACCGAGGAAGTCGAAGTCGGAACCGTCGATCTCGAACACCTCCTTGCGGATGCGCTGGATGAAGGCTTTGGTAGCACTGTGGACGGGTGACTCGAAGATCTGCGCAGGCGTACCGTCCTCGTGGATATAGCCGTCGTACATGAAAAAGATGCGCGTCGAGACGTCGCGGGCGAACTTCATCTCGTGGGTGACGATGAGCATGGTCATGCCTTCGCTGGCCAGTTGGCGGATAACGCTGAGCACCTCGCCAACCATCGTCGGATCGAGGGCCGACGTGGGTTCGTCGAAGAGGATGACGTCGGGCTTCATGGCCAGGGCGCGGGCGATGGCCACGCGCTGCTTCTGTCCGCCGGAGAGGCTCGAAGGATAGGCGTCGGCCTTCTCGGCCAGTCCCACCTTGCGCAGTAGTGCCAGTCCTTCTTCGCGCGCATTCTCTTCGGGTTCATGGCGCAACTGGCATGGGGCAAAGATGACGTTTTCGAGCACCGTCTTGTGCTCGAAGAGGTTGAACGACTGGAACACCATGCCCATCTTCTGGCGCAGACGGTTGACGGGATAGCCCTTGGCGAGTATGTCGTCTCCATCCACGACGATGCTGCCGCCCGTGGGACTCTCCAGCAGGTTCAGGCATCGCAGGAATGTACTTTTACCCGTGCCCGAGGGACCGATGATGGAGATGACTTCACCGCAATGTATATCAACGTTGATGTCGCGCAATACGTCGAAGGAGCCGTAGCTCTTCCGAAGGTGGGAGATATGCAGACCCACAACCCCTCCCCTCGCTCCCCTCCCGCGAGAGGGGATGGGGGTGGGGCCACTGCGGTGGAGGATAAGCCACACGCCGCCACCTACAATAATAAGGAGCGCCACAGCCCACCAGAGGTATCCACTCCCCTCCCTCACAGGGAGGGGCTGGGGGTGGGTCTGTTGGGTATCTGTAAGTATTCCCGCCTCACCCTTTCGTGTGAGCAGCATGATGTACGACGCGATATAGCCGTCGGAGAATAGCACTTGCTTGCTGCGCTCCTCGGTGATGCTGATCGAGCCCATGCCCATATCCACCTTGCCAGTCTGCACAGCAGGAATCTGCGAGGAGAAGTCCATGGTGAGAAACTCCAGTTGCCTGTTACGTCGGTTGGCCCACTCCGTCAGTATGTCTATCTCAAGGCCCGAGGGCTTACCCGAACTGATAAAGCTGAAAGGGGGCATGGCCGGATAGATGGCCACACGTAGCGTCTGTCCGGTGCCACGTTGCTGAGGCGGGTCCAATGCCGAGAAGTCGTCGGCATTACGCCATCGGTCGTAAATCTTCTGGTAGGTGCCGTCGCCGCGTATATCAGCCAGGAAACTGTCGAAGTCCTGCTTTAGCTGGATGTTGTCTAAGTCGAAGCATGCTCCTATTGGCATCGGCGGCAGACCGGCACTTACCGAGTCAACCTTCGCTGCAATCTCCTTGTTGAACGTCACCGAAAGATTTTCTTCACCAGCCACATCCAACTTACCATTCTCAAGAGCTGCCAGCATGTCGGCGCTATTGGCCAGCCGCATGATTTCCGCATCGGGAGCCATCTTGGTGACAGCCATATCCTGTATGCTGCCGATAACGACGCCGACGCGCTTGCCGGAGAGGGCCTTGAAGACGGCAGGGACATCCGAATATGCGTTCGTCTTGGTAGTGGCAGAACCGTCACCCGAATGCGCCGGCACGTAGCCCACCACGCCAAACAGTGCCAGCACCGCCGCCGCGGCGAGGGCCTTTGCGCGCTGCTTCTGCACCAACGACTGAAGCAGCAGTCCGATGAGCCATGCCATGAGGAAATAGATGATGGCCGTCACGATGAGGGGGAAGAAGGCGTCGAACGTGCGTGAGCGAATCAGGTCGGAGGCACGTGTCATGTCGGCCACGGCGATGTAGCCCACGATACTCGTACCCTTCAGCAGACTCACTATTTCGCCCTGATAGACGGGCATCACCGCCCTGACCACCTGTGGCAGCACAATCTTGAAGAACGTCTGTCGCTGTGTGAAGCCCAGAGCCAGTCCCGCCTCTGTCTGGCCGCGGTCGATACCCTGGATGGCGGTGCGCAGCATCTCGCTGATATAGGCTGCCGTATTCATGGCGAAGGTGACGATGGCCACCACGATACCCGTAGCATCTAATGGTGCCATCACCACATAGTACATCAGCATGAGCAACACCAGCACCGGCGTACCCCGCATCAGGTCGATATATACTTTGGCCACCTGTCGCAGCCACCGGCGGCGACTCATGCGCATCCAGCACACCAGTCCACCGAGCAGCGTACCAAGTATGGCAGCGCAAAGCGTAATCAGCAGCGTCACCTGCAAGCCGTCGAGAATCATCCTGTAGCGATCCTCGGCTATCAGGTTGTTGGTAAAACTCTCTGTCAAGGAGGTGCAGCCCGTCAAGGCTATACTGCCGCAAACGAGTTTGGCGGCCATCGCCCATTGCTTAATTTGTCTCATAGGCTTAGTTAAAAGAATAACTTTTTCATTGTCTTGTTCTTATTTAAATATTTGTTGAATTACACAGCTCAGCCACGAAGGCATCAATGGCCTCCTCCGTGAAGTGTTGCATCACCACCACGTGGGCCAGTTTGCCACCGAAGCGAGCGTCCTCGTTCTGCGCCAACTGAAACTTATGAGCCAGTTCTGGCGACGGGCATCGCATAAAGACCGTATTGCTGTATTCGTTCACCCAAGCGGGATAGTCCGCTTTGTCGAGCTGCTGCTTCAGATAGGCTGTCAGCTCCATGATGCGACGGGCCTGGAGCGTCCATTCTCCGGCTCCCACTTTCTGTATCACCCACCAGAACTTAAGCGGTTGGATGGGGTCGCGCGAACAGTTAATCATGCGCATGTTTTTGTTCAGATAAGGTACGTCAAAGTCTGACTGGTTGTCATAGATTTCACGCGTGCAGATGAAGAGTCCGCACGGCGAGTCGATGCCGAAGAACTTATGGCCGCTGACGGCAATCGACTCAAAGCCCATCCGTTTGCTGCTCACCAACTGGCGGTGCTCCGTAAACGGCAGGTAGCCGCCAAAGAGTGCCGCATCGACATGACGATAGACGGCAGGCAGTTCGGGGTGACGATGGAGTATGGCGTTGAGCGCGGGCATATCGTCGATGGCGCCCTTGAAGGTAGAACCACAGGCATAGACGACGAGTGCCGGGCGCGACGTGTCGAGTGCCTTTTCCAGTTCCTCGGGTATCATGCGTCCCATGGTGTCGCTCTTCACCAGTCGCGTCTCAAGGTTCTGCAGGTGAGCCAGTCGCATGTTCGAGTAGTGGGCCTCGTCGCTCACATAGAGTATGGGTGACTGCCCTGTCTTATGCTTCAGGTAGTTGGCACCAAAGTAGATGCCGTGGTTGTTGCCGTCGGAGCCGCTATGGGTAATGAGGCCCCATCGATTGTCGTCATCGAAATCGTAGAGCGGAGCGAAGAACTCGATGACTTCGCGTTCGAACACTTGTGATGACACCTCCCAAGGTGTATCGGTAAATGGATCGCCGGCATTATTCAGGTTCATCAGGTTGATGCCAGCAGCATAGTACCACTCGTAGAAGTCGCGTAGCGGCGAGACCTCGTTAAAAGGGTATCCGAAATACTTTGGCAGCGTCTCACGCCATATCGTCACCCATTCGTCCAGTTTTGGATATCCTGAGGTGGTCTTTATTTTTTCTTGTTTCATTTAGTCAACTGCTTAACAGGGAAGGTAAAGTAGGTGTCGGGGAAGGGCTCGTCTTTCAGCGTGAAGTGCCACCACTCGGAGTCAAGGGCCTTGAAGCCGTGACGGAGCATGGCTTGACGGAGAATCATACGGTTCTTGAATTGCTGTTCGGTGATAGTCCCTTTCTCCGCTCCCCCCGTGTATTCGCCCGTCTCGGGATTGCCGCAGAAGTCGGGATGGCTCTCGTGACCGAACCAGTCGAAAGTGCCGCCCATGTCAAGTTCTTTCTCGGTGTTCATGTCGAACAGCGTCAGGTCGACGGTCGAGCCGCGCGTGTGGCCGCTCTTCTCGTAGATGTACTCCTGTTCGAAGAGTACACTCTTGTCGAGGTCGGGATAGAAGTAGGACTTCATCTTTGTGTCGCTGACGTCCTGCGCCCAGCGCACGAAATGGTCCACACCCTTCTGCGGACGATAGGCATCATAGATTTTCAGACGGTAGCCCTGTGCCATCACATCGTCGCTGACGGCTTTCAGACTGTCAGCGGCCTGCTTAGTCAAAAGTGCCGTCGGCTCCTCATAGCCGTCTATGCGCTGGCCCACGAAGTTGTATGTGCCGTAGTAGCGGATTTCCAGAATGACGTCGGGCACCACGTCGGTGATGGTTACAAACTGGCTGCAGTCGTCGGTCGCACTGACCTCCGTACTCTTCTTCGTGTCCGAAAAACAGGACACCATCGTCGTGCCGCAGATTGTCAGGATGGCGGCAAGCATCCATAGTTTTGTCTGTCTCATTGTCCTTTTATAAACTATTTTTGCTTTTATGCGGAACACTACCCAAGGGGAACGAGTCGAAATCATGGCATCCCCGGTCTGTGTAGGTGGTGCCGGGGAAGAGTGCGGCGAGTTCCTGATGGATGGTGATGGCCAGACGGTCGTTCTCAAACGCCTGGATAATCCTCATGCGGATAGTGCCCTTATACTCACAGGCAACGATCCACAGCGGATAGGAATAGGAACCGGCACTGACACTCACGGTCTTCACCTGCTGTGCGATGGCATCGTCGAAATCGAGATGTCCAGCGTAGGATATGCCATAGGTATTGATGGCTGAATCAATCTTCCTTCCGTTCTTGACGGCCCAAGACGATATCTCTTGCACGGGTAGCGTCGAGGAGAAAACCGGGTCGAAATCGGACAGCTGACGGGCCACCGTTGCGTATAGGTTCGCCAGTCTGGTCTGCACGTTCAACTCCGCGCGCAGCCGCCTTGCCCTTTCTCCTACCGGCAGACGGTCGGTCTCAGCGGTATAGGGGAGTGAGAAGGGTATCGCACCATTGCCGCCGGTCTTGAAGTGGAACACCGGGCGCAGGTCGATGGGGATATAGCCTACAATCTCCTTCTGCCCCACATCGTAGCACAGGCGGATGGCATGCCCCACGATGGCATTCAGGGCGGGCACCACAGAGCTGCCGTTCTCGCGGGCAAATGCAAGCAGCGGCGCAAGCGGCAGGTCGATGTCGATGATGCGCTGCCGCGTGGTCGTGGTGCTGAACAGCTCTTCCGGAATATGGAAGATATCGTGCTCCTGAGGGTTGAACTTACCCTCGGGTTCTCCCGGTGCGCCTCCTTCGAGAATGTGCTCGTGGCATGGGAAAGTGTCCATGCTGTCATCAGCAGGCAGGTTGTCATCATCCACGTGGCAATAGAACTTCAGGACGGTATTGAGGAAGGCGCAGATAGACCGCATATCGCCAAGCCCGTGGAATATATGGAGCGTGAAGTGCTTCTCGCCGTAGCTGGCATAGAGCATGAGGCCCTCGGTCTCTTTAATGCCAAGGCACCGCGGCCGGCCATTCTCTCTGACTACCGTGACCTGCTCTACCTCAGAGGTATCCACGAAGAATCGCCGGTCCATGATGACCGGGCGAGCCCTGAAATTACGGTGTACCCTCAGGGCGCCCAGCACTGCCGCCCGCAGCTCATCAGGGTGCACGCTCTGCGCCAGCTCACACTCCGCCTCTATCACCGTAGCCCGCTTGCCGGAGCGACCCCAGTAGAATGACTCATCAAAAAAGAACAGTTTCTCTATATCGTTCATTTACCTCACTTGCTTTTTCTTGCACTCTTCGATGAAGGCACGCAGCAGGGAGTTTGTTTAAATTATTACCCGATGTACTGCATGATGATGTCGGCGATTTCCTCCTCGGTCTTGCCGTCGGCGGCGATGACGAGTTGGTAGTTGCGGGTGTCGTAGCGCGAGGTGCCAGTGTACTTCTTCACGTAGTTCTCGCGCATCTTGTCCACGCGCTCGATGGTTTTGCGGACCTCATCCTCAGTCATGTTCTGCTTGCGCATAACGCGCTCCACGCGGTAGTCCGCCGAGGCCTGGATAAGGATGCTCAGGTGGTTGGGGTGGTCGCGGAACACGTGGAAGCCACTGCGACCGGCCACGACACACGACTTCTCGGCAGCAAGGTCCTGCAGTATCAGCGTCTCGGTCTTGAACATCTCATCGGTAGTCAGCAGGTCGGGGGCGTCACTCTTCTTCGGCAGGTAGTATTCCATGCTCATGCCTGCATCTATCTTCAGGATGCGCTCCACGTCGGCCCACCAACTGTGCTTACGGCCCTTCAGCCGCTCAATCTCTGCGGTGGTAAGGTTGTACTTCTCCTGCAGAGCCTTGATGACGGCCTTGTCGTAGAAAGGCACGTCCAACTTCTCTGCCAGCAGGCGACCAACGGTGCGTCCGCCGCTGCCTAACTCACGATTAATCGTAATGACAAATTGTTCGTTCTTGTTCATATTCGTTAATGATTTAATGTTACTGATTTCTTGGCCATCTCCACACGTTTATAACTGTAATTCAGTCTTTATCCACCAGTTTCTTCATCTTGGTGAGCTCTTCATTTTCATTATGTAATATGAATTACGGAATGTCATTTTATCCATTGCACGTAATAAAAAACGTCGCAAAGATAATCATTATTTTGCTAAAAAACGAACACTTTATGCTTTTTTATTCAACTTTCGCAAGCTGCTCTTGCTTCGGTTTAGAGGAAAGAAGGGAGAGGAATAGGGATTTTCCCTTATCTTTTAGGGAAACTTCCTTTTTTGTTTCAGAAAAAAGATTTTACTTTGCACCGTGAACCATTAAACATCGGAATTATGAAGAAGTATATTTTGATGGCATTGTTAGGTCTGGTGACCGTAATGCCGGCTTCGGCCCAGAGTTATCGCAACAGTCGTTATTATAATCGTAATACGGGGCGTCTCGACTATAGCCAGCGTAACCACAGGGGGTATTCACGTGTTGGCGACTATGGGGCAGTGCCTTTCTATGTGGGATTCCGTGTTGGACCTACGTTCTCTTCGGTGATTTCCGACAATCACGAGTTTGACGGTGGTTCCACGAAGACCGGTCTTAACGTGGGTATGGCAGCAGGCTTCATTGTTTCGCCCTATGTGCCCCTGTTCTTGGAGTCGGGCCTCTACTACACCGAGAAGGGCGGCAAGGGTAACCGCGATTTCAAGTATTCGCTGAACTACCTGGAGATGCCTTTCGTGCTGAAGTATATCCATAATTTCGACAACAGCTTCTCTATCCAGCCATTCTTCGGCGGCTACGTGGCTGCTGGTGTAAGTGGAAAGGTGAAGAACTATTATGAGCGCGAGTCTTACAATGCCTTTGGCGACGGTCACGATCAGTTCAAGCGTTTCGACGGCGGCCTGCGTATGGGCATAGGTATTCAGTACGACCTGCTGTATGCCGACCTGACCTACGACCTCGGTTTGTCGAATGTTGGTCACGACGTGTTCGACGAGGCAAAGAATTCCGCGCTGATGCTGAATATTGGTATAAACTTTTAAGTCTTAGATAGTTAGTTAGTATGCAATGAAGAAAGAGGTGGGCTTCCGTGATGGAAGTCCGCCTCGTTTTATAGAAAATTTGGGTTTCGATTACTTCACGTATTCGGAGAAGTCCGTCAGGTGCATGTCACCCTTGCGGGCCAGCGTGTCGTGCATGGCGAAGGCGGCGGTGAGGCAATGGCGTGTATGGCCGCCGGTTCCCAGTTTCAGATAGTCCCAAAGCAGTTGCTTATAGTCGGGGTGAGCACAGTTCTCGATGATGGTCTGGGCACGCTGCATGGGACTCTTGCCGCGCAGGTCGGCAACACCCTGTTCAGTGACGATGACGTTCACGTCATGCTCCGACGAATCCTGGTGGGTGACGAACGGCGGGTCATGGGGACAGGTATTTGACCCTAAGCCTGGGTCATGTACCTGTCCCTATGACCCGGGGGACAGACCCCTTGTGAGCATTGCTATCACTGCTATCACTAAAATCAGCAAATGATTGGTTTGCAACAAGTTGCGGGCTATTTTTTAGTGATAGCACAGGTGATAGCAGTGATAGCAAAAACGCAATGACTCGTCCTGAATAAGGTTGATGGTTAAACACCCCCAACAGATCACAGACGCTTTGATTCATTCTATATCCATTGAGATTACGAGATTGAAGTGAACCTTTAAGTTGATTGAAGTGAACCTTTAAGTTGTGTCCAACTTTTAGGGTTCACATCACCGTCCCTCGTTCACGCGTTCACCTATGTGGTGGTACAACAATAAAAGAAAAAAAATGAAGTTAAAAGGAATGAGCCCAGTACAATACCGGGATCATTACAGAGAGTTATAAACAGTTAATCTGTCCAAACTTTGGGGTTCACTTCAGGAGTCCCCTGTTCACAAGTATCTATCCCGCTGATTCCCCTCGTTCATATTTAATCTTGATGTATTACCCAAAAAGTATCATCGTCAATCTTCCTTATTACAAACTTGGCTTTTTCACGAGGAATAGCGAGGATTTTTGAACGTTTTTTGAACGAGAATATTGAACCTTCTATTTTTTGTCCGTAATTAGGGAAATATTCTTTATAAAGGACAACTTTACTAAGATCTGTATAATCCCTTGGGTTTTTGTTTTTATTCAATATTAGAATCCTGTCTCCAACATCTCCGTAAAGTCTTCTTATAACAGGACCAACACGTTTCTCCATATCCTCTATTTTGCAAGCACTGGTGAAATAATAAACAGTATCCCATTTTTCAGGATACAGATCAGCCAAATATATTATTGTATCATTAGCATTGTAGCAGTCCTCTATTTTTCTATCTATATCTTTATTACAAGATGAAAAAAAAGTGAGAAACGCTATAAATAATGTTGGAATCAGAAACAAAATATTTCTAATTAAGAGAATTTTGTAATGCTTCATATCTACGTATTTTATCATTTTCTGGTTTTAGCCGATCTGATGGGTACATTCCATTTTCATCCAACTGATTAAATATTTTCATAAGTTCATTACCTTTGGAAGAATCTAGTTTTACTCGGACTACCTGATACCCTCCTTTTACTTTTTGGGCTTGATACAATCCTTCATTTATGAAAATATTAAGAACTGCTTTTGCCGTTACATTCATTTTTGCTCCCTTAACGCTTTCTCCAATTGTTCTTCCAATGATATTATTGTGTAAATCTGCAGATTTATCTGCTTCATTTATATTGGTATAAAAGGTTTGATTCATGTCAATATTTGGATTATCTTCATGAGCATCACCTGCTTGTTTCGCAATACTAGTTCCAAATTCGGAAGTTATTTGCGCTTGCCATAAAGCATGTCTAAAGGCGCCGTTTTCACTACCACGTTCTTCTTGTTCTTTAGGCATCGAACCATACAAAATCATTTCACGAGTAGCAAAACGAGTAGCATTTGTACTGATATTTATAACATTATGACCAGTAATTACAGTACCTATTCTACTGGCTACTAATGGATGGCGAATACCAAATAACATCTCTTCTGGCAGTCCCATTTCTCTTCCATCCGGATCAATAAACCTTAGAGGATTATTCTCACAATACACATACGGACTGACATTATAGTACTTCTCCGCCAATGGATCCACGCTCGTCCACATCGGTACACCCGCCACATCATACCATCGGGCACCAAAGTCGTACATGTTCAGGCCGTTCAACCTGTCAAGTTCCTTGCCCGTGAAACGGTAGGGATGCTGGAAGTCGCCTGTCATCAGGGCAGGGTCCTGCATCGTCATCTCACTGCCGAAGGGATAGTAGCTGATGGTCTCCCTGACCGTGTTGTCGCTGCTGACTACCATCCTCGTACTGCCGAGGTGGTCGGTGACATAGTAGTTCCAGCCAGTCGGACTGCCGTTGTCGTCCAAATCCACATAGCCCCCATCAAACTGCCACATCAGCGGCTTGCCGCCGCGCAGGATCAGGCCGTCAACGTACAGGTCCATGGATGAAATGCGCCTGTTGCCTCCGTTCCCATTGGGAACGTATGCAACATGCTGGCTTGACAGTTTCCGGCCATCAGGCGTGTAGATATTATAAATACCCTTCCTCTTGGTTCTCGAGATTATCGAGCTTGGGTGATGGCCGTAGTCGTATGAGATACTTGTGATGCCCCTGTTACCGTCGTATGTCAGGGCGCCGTTACTGTCGTACTGGTACTCACAGTCCGCGTCGTCGCCGTCATCGAAGTCGAGCGCGCCGTTGTAGTTCAGTGCCTCCGCATCATCCGTCACCTTCATCAGGCGGTTGCCGTCGTAGGTGACGGTCAGGTCGTCAATGGCGCCGAACGTGCCGTCGTTCTTCATGCCGTTGCGCTGCAGGGAGGTGATGGAGCCGTTGCTGTTGTATGTCACCTGCTCGTCATACCGTCCCGCTGTTTCATTGCCTGACGAGGAGTACAGGGCATCGGTCAGCCGTCCAAGGGCATCGTATGTGTAGTCGTAGTGGTGCAGTTCACCATTACTTGTATTGCGCCACTGCATGCTTCCGATGTTACCCGAGAACTGTGCGTTCGCCGCCGTCTCGCGCTGTAGTTGTTCGCTGAAGCCGCACGGAGAGGATATGCCCTTCAGCCAGCCGTGCAGCTTATCGTAGTCGTATGCCATGTCAGCAGCCGTGCCCGGGCGGTCGTTGGCGGTGACGTTGCCGAATACATCGTAAATGGGATGGCTGATGACCTGGCTCGTCGTGTTCCTGTTCTTGTCTGTATGGGTCACTGTCGTACTTTCCAACAAACGTGTACCGGGATAATAGGTATTCCTTGTTATGCGTCTGGCAAGTAGATATTTCGGATATTCTATATGCTTATAGACGCTTTCCATGCAACTCGCCACATCGCCCACGAAGTTATACGACGTATGCACGGCCTTCAGCCAGCTGTCGCTGTAGGCGCTGAGCTTATAGGCAACACGTCCTCTTTCGTCATAGTGGTACATCTCAAAGCATTTCTTGCCATCACTCGTGGTACTGAGGCTTGCCGTGAGTTTGCCCTTTGCCACCGCCTGCAAGGGCTGTCTGGAAAAGATGGAGTCGGCCCATACGGAATAAAGGGATGCAAAATCCTGTTTGCACGTGTAGTCATCGTAGTAGTTCTTCACCTCAACCGCTCTGGCATTGCTCTCGGTGGCCTCGCCACGGGTGGAGCTGATGGTCTGCAGCGTCAGACGGCCTATGGCATCATAGCTGTAGTTGCGGTACAGCGACTGACTTCGCAGGTGGCCGTCCTGCTCCGACTGCAGGCGGTTGGCCTCGTCGTACCAGTATTTCACGGGGTCACAGCCAGGCAGCTGCTTCTCCGTGCAACGTCCCCGGTCGTCGTAGGTGTACTTGTACCAATATTTCGGCAGCTCCGAAGTGCTGCACTGCTGGCACATCGGAGGAAGCACATAGGCAAGGCGGCCGTAACGGTCATAGACGTAATAGGTGTCGTTGTCCTCGTCTCTGCGCTCCAAGACGGTGTTCCCGTGCATGTTGGTGTACACCGTAACGCTCCGGCCGTCCTCATCGGTGGTCGTGGTGCTCATCAGCAGGCCGTAAGGATACGTACCGTCATCGCAGAGATTGCCACTGGCATCGACGGAGTATTTACGAACCACTCCTGAAGGAACCACACGGCGGACCATCGTGGCAGGACGTTCCTCCCAGGCATCGCCGGGCTTCCAAGTGCTTGACAGTTCCTGGAAATCGTCATAATCGTTCGTGGTGTATGCCAGAGAAGTACCGTATGTATTTTGGGTCTTGTCATACACATGGCCAAGATAGCCCAGGCCTGTGGATGGTACAGGTGCCCAATGACGGGAAGGCTTCAGCTGTTTGTTGTACTCCGTCCTTGTCACGACGGGAGTCTGCGAGGTGTTGCCTCCCACATCCACCGTCTCGGCCACGACTCCCAGTTCGTCGTAATAGTCGATGTGCCGCAGGAACGTGGTTCCCGCGTTATCGAGAAACGTCTTCGTCTGGACATAGTTCTTCGACGGGCTCTGGGCAGACAAGGTGGTATGTGCCATCATTATAAGGAACAGGAACAGAAACCTGTTTGTTTTAAAACTGACTGGACTCATAAGATATTGTAACGATGATGCTGATTAACTTACTTTAATAACTTGCTTCCGGTCACCAGCTATGATTGTCAGCATGACGATGCTGTTGATGGGACGGTTGTTAAGCACCATTGTTTCATGATGCTCACCCTGACTGAGTGTGGAATGGACAATACTTCCCAGCACCCTTCCTGCAAGATCACATGCGTAGAATGTAGCGGTTATATCTTCCGAAACCTGATAGTCAAGCCGGATTTCCCTGTTACCGGGCTGCAGTGATGCCGACATCTTTATGGGGAATGGTATTTCCCTGTCATTGTCATTGCCGTCCGGGTCTGGAGACTGTTCATATGCCTCTCTTTGGGCAATGAGTTGGCTATTGGCGTCATCGTATGCCAATTCTGAGAGTTGCACATCCGGCATATATAATGATGTGTACGTCGTGTCAGACACGGTTTCCCCGTTTAACTTGCATTTTATGACCCGGGTGTCCATTACAGGGTATCTGCAGCCGGCATAGTACCACAGATATTTGTCTTCAGTGACTTCTGATACTATATGTACCACGGTGTCTTCATCTTCATCATCATACTCTGATATGTTTGTGTTATGATGATGAACCCTCAGCACATCCTTCAAAGTCTCGTTCCCGTCGGTAAGAATACCCCGGCCGTCACAAACGGTATAGCAGAAGCCTTCCCCTTCATCGGAAAACGTACCATAATATACGGTCTTACAAGAAAAGGTACCGGCAATGCTGTCCCCGTAGGCAAACGGGTATTTCAGTTCCGGTATAAGGCTATCCTGTACACTGCACATGTCGCGCGTCTGGAATCCACGCATGGACAGATCTTTGTCAGTAGCAATATAGTGAAGCATGAGATCGCCTTCGACATTGGTCAGGCTGTCGTTCCTCAGGAAGATTGTCTGCTTGAAATATCTGTCGTCTTTCTGCGCGGAAGGCAGTTCCCACACGCAGTCTTCCCCCCTATCGCCCGGTGATGTATCATCTGCAACGACACGATACAGTTTGTCGCCGTCACGGAATCCGTTGTACTGCCTTGTTATTGATGTCTGGCCATAAGCATCAATGGCAAGCAGAATTGCAATGGCCGCTGAAAGTATAATTCGGGTTCTCATCTCTATTGTTGCAACTTTAAATGATAGTTATATTCTTCTATTTTCCTGTAGTTTTGATCATACTTGGCAGTGAGTCTGCCAAAAGTGTCGTATGTATAGACCGTTCCCAAGTTGGAATCGTCAGTTTCTGAGGTCATTCCGAAATAGGGGTCATAAGTGTACGTCGTGATATGTGCAGAAGGAGGCAGCAGACTCCTTATCGCAGCATTCAGGTTTCTCAGATTGGTACAGTCACCTTGATTCTCTATTTTCCTGTATGCCTCTAACTGCAGTATTGCGGATCTGAGATTGGCAGATGCCTGCAAGCTCGTACTATTCATATTGTCTATAACGGCAATAGGGAAACGACCGCCATATCCCCAGACATAAACTCTGTCCTGCGTGTCGTTGAGCCTGACAAACTCGGGATTCAGATATTGATCATACGTTATGACTTCCCCTTCTTTGTATATATCAGCATGATAGTTTATGCTGTTACCATTTATAGAAGGTGCATTTATACTATTATTACTGGTATTCTTCACTTTATATAAGGATTTCAGCATGGGCATAGACGAATCAGAAACCATCTGATAGTCCTTACAATTCCCTCCAACGATTTCCCCGTTGCGCCTATCTACAGTCTTTATCGCGTCTGCGATTATGTTTTTTCCTATCAATCCTTTCACAGCGGCTATTGCAGGTGATGAACTGCTGTTCATGATATCCTGTATGTCATCAGGGTAATAGTAAACTGAAGATTTGCTGTCATAGCTGTTCCCGTCACTACGGGAATAACCTGTACTTTTAGTGCGTCCCTTGCTATAACCTATAGAATAAGATTCACAGATAGAGTCGCACTTGTTTCCATCATAATAATAAATGGATGAGGTGATTTCATCAAGACGAAACCTCCGTGTTACATATTCCGACCTGCTTATCAATGTATAGTCGGTATTCTCAGGGCTTACCATCTTATACCCATATTTTTTGCTTATGTTCAAGTCACGCGTATCGTATGAATATTTCTTGATGCTTCTTATCTTACTGTCTTTACCAATGAACACCTCTTTTAAAGGTTTGTCAATCAAAAGGGCGGAATTGCAGAATTCACCTACAGGGTAAGCCATATAAGTATAGTCCTGATTGCTACAGCCTTCCATCCCATGCCTGTATCCAGATTTCTTGCCACAGATAATGTTTTCAATCTTTATCAACTCCGGAACAGCATGCTGTGAATGAATAAGAACATAGTTAACAGGTGGTGATACTATCTGAGGCTCAAAAAAATGGATTGTTCTGAGTGAATCATTATTTTCGCCATAGACAACTTCCTCAACTTCCGTATAGCAAACAGGCGGTCCCATAAAGGTGTTGAAAGGCTTTCCCGAGGTAATTCTTGAGGCACGAAGGACCCAACCATAGCCAATCCAATCTGAGCCAACAGTATATTCAGGTGTGTAATAAGTTGCACTGTGTATGCTTGGATTCGTCAGGACGCCGCTACTTGAACCTGTGGTATTATAATCGGCATCATGCAGTTTGTATATATAAGTTGTTCTCTGAGTGATGTCTGCTCCAGAGTGTGTCTTCGTGGCCAGGCGCCGTCCTTGGATCTTGGTCAAATAATCAGGAGATTTTATTGTGCCATTTATCTTGCTATACCTGTGGGGCTCATAAGTGAACACATCAATTGCTCCAGTCGGATAATAAATGCTGTCAAGGCAGAAAAAGTCGTTAGCTGTTAATATGTCTCCCTCTACCCAACTGCTAGTAAAACCTGAAGGGGTCGCATTGGGAGCATCTCCGATAGAACAATAAGGGTTACTTCCACTTATACTTCCATGCAGGTCAACATAAACTTGTGTACCTGTGTTTGTTGTCCATGAGTCGTATGGAATGAAATTGCCATCCGCATCTGTATCTGTAAGTGAATACTGAAGTCTTGATTTGGAGAATCTGTAGTCGTAGGAAAACCTGTATGGAGGAAGACGGTTACCGGCTGCGTCATACTGAGTAATAGATGAAAGCATTTGCCGATAATTATACCAATCAGTGCCTGGCTCCTCCCACATCCTATCTTCCAATTTGAACGTTCCTGAATTGTCAAGTTCATATCCTTTTACAAAAATACCATTCTCGTCTCTCAGTTCTATCTTATTGATTCGCTTAGACTTTCTGTCTTCCCTTATAGGTTGGCCGATGTTTCCTCGGTCAGTTCTGTCGGCTGCATAAAATGTAACAGAACCAAAGTCAGATTCGATGAGCTTTATTCTCTTCGTTTGGTATTTATTATAATTATCAGCATTATCTCTTATCACAGAAAGGTCATAATAGTCCTCATCTTCATAGGTGAAATTGAAGTGTCCGCCTTTTGTCGTTTCGATTCTTGTGAGAAACCAAGATGTTGATTCTGTGGATTCTGGCACTGTACCAGTTACTCGTTGCTCTGCAGCTTGGAAATAAAACTTGGTTCCATCGTCGGCAGTTATACAATATCCATTATCAGCGAACTCAATTTTATACGATTCGTCAGGGTACAAAGTTCTCTTGATCGACCTGTCATCTACAGATACTTCTATCGTGCCGCTATGTCCGGGAAGCGAGTAGGTGCATTCGTCAGGCATGGAGTTCCACCGAATTCTATCCAGTAAGTCATAAGGAAATGTAGCATTCGCTATTTTTTCCAGATAGTCAATATCAGTATGATGGTCGGTTTTCCAGTCTTGGGTATAGTCTTCGACATCATTTGTACCTCTTATAGTCGTAGCAATGACACCGCCGGCCATCAACGCCCAACCCAGCCCAATGGGAGATGCCTCTGTGCAGGAAGTGACGTCTCCACTATAGAATGTTAGGGATATGGGTAAGTCATAGCCTTTCCCTTTAAGTTCCATCAATGGGATATTCAGAGAAAGTTGTCCCTTGCTAAGTGCTGTCTCTGCCTTTGCGGCAAGACCGAACTGATTCGCATTAACACTTGGACGACTAATGTCTGCTTCAACCTGTGCAGATGCCGGGATTGATAATAGGGATATGAATAATGCTAATGTAGAAAACAGTCTGTTCATTTTATGATTATATTATTTAAGTTTCGGTTGTTGATTTTGAACAAAAACCTTGAAAACCCCTTGCTGAGAAAGATACTCTTGTCAGAGTATTAACGCCATTTGTTGTAATTCTGCTTGTGTGCAAGCACCCAGCCTGCCTTCCAACAAATACC
>JAFRQC010000033.1 GCA_017428805.1 Prevotella sp.
ACGAAGGCTACCGCTGCCGACATACCCAGCGAGGTGTCAATCTTCTTTGATACGCCAAGGAACGGACAGATGCCGAGGAACTGTGACAACACGATGTTGTTCACGAAAATGGCGCTAATGAAAATCAAAATATATTCCATATCTTAAGCGTTTCTAAGTTTGTTGACGATAGCGATGAGGAAGCCGAGGGTGATGAAAGCACCTGGAGGCAGCACGAAGAGCAGGATGTTGTAAGTCTCGGGCAGAAGGGTCAAGCCGAAGATGCTGCCATTGCCGAGAAGCTCGCGGCAGATGCCCAGCAGAGTAAGACCCAGAGTGAATCCGAGACCAATACCTATACCGTCGAAGAGAGAAGCCACGGGCGAGTTCTTGGCTGCGAAGGCCTCCGCACGTCCGAGGATGATACAGTTAACAACAATCAGAGGGATAAACAATCCCAGTGCAGCATCGATGTCGGGCAGATAAGCCTTGATGACCATCTGAAGGATGGTTACGAAGGCGGCGATAACCACGATAAACACAGGGATGCGCACCTTGTCGGGAGTTACCGACTTAAGGCATGATATAACGACATTGGTGCAGATGAGCACAGCCATCGTAGCCAGACCCATCGACATACCGTTCATGGCTGAGGTGGTAGTGGCCAGCGTAGGACACATACCGAGCATCAGGACAAACGTAGGGTTCTCCTTGATGATGCCATTCTTAATAATCTGTATAGCGTTCATATACTAATCCTCCTTTACTTGTTTTGTGGCACCTGTGGCTGCATCGGCAGCTGGGGTGGCCTTGTAGGCATTATAAGCATTGTTCACTGCGAGAAGGAAAGCACGGCTGGTGATGGTAGAGGCCGTGATGGCGTCAACCTTTCCACCGTCCTTGGATACTGTCAGAGGCTCCTTCGGGTCCTTGCCGATGATATCGCCCTTCTCACCCTTCTGGAACCACTTGTCGGCTTTCGCACCGAGTCCTGGGGTCTCTGCATGTTCGAGCAGTGTGTAACCAAGGATCTTGCCTTCAGGATCGAAACCAACGAGCACCTTCAGGTCGCCACCGAAACCACCTGTGGTGCTCTCAACAGCTGCTCCGAGATCCTTACCCTGAGCGTCCTGAGTCTGATAGATGATATATATGAGCTCCTTGCCCTTGGCATCGTTCTGGCGAACGGTATCGGTCTTGGCCACCTTAAGGCCATCGACACACATCACCGACTGGATACCATCGGCCAGAGCCTTCGCCTTCTGGTCGTTGATAGGACCTTCAGTAAGATGGTTCACATAAGCAAGGATACCACCCATGATGACTGCCACTCCTGTGAGCACCAGCACCATATTCGTCAATGTAGATTCGAGTTTCTTTGCCATGATGATTACGATTTTGCAGGCACCTCACCGAAGCGCTTGGGTTTAACATAATTATTAATAAGAGGTGTAAACGCATTCATGATAAGGATAGCGAACGACATACCCTCTGGATAAGCACCCCAGTTACGAATCACTACTGTGAGGAATCCGATGGCGACACCATAGATAATCTGACCCTTGGCTGTCATCGGAGAGGTGACATAGTCGGTAGCCATGAAGATGGCACCAAGCATCAGACCTCCGGAGAGTAATACAGAGATAGGATCAGCGTATGCTGGATTAGCCAGATGCAGCAGACCTGCGAACACAAATACTGTGCCCAGAATAGATACTGGGATATGCCAGGTGATGATCTTCTTCCACAGCATATAGAACAGTCCGATGATAAGTGCGATGGCACAGATCTCACCCATCGCTCCGGCTCCGTCGGGATGGTTACCGATGAAGAGGTCGAGGGATGAAGGCAACTGCTCGAGCACAGAGGCATCGCCACTCTTGATGGCCCACTTCATTATAGAAAGAGGTGTGGCACCTGTCTCGGCATCGAGGTAACGACCCCACTGCCCTACCTTTGGCCATGTGGTCATCTGAGCAGGGAAGGCCACAAGCAGGGCTGCACGACCTACCAATGCAGGGTTGAAGAGATTATTTCCCAGACCTCCAAAGGTCATCTTGGCAACACCGATGGCGAAGAGGGCACCGATGATGATGATCCAGATGGGGAGGTTGGATGGAAGGTTGAAAGCCAGGAGAAGTCCCGTGAGAATGGCAGAGCCGTCGAGAACGGTGTTACGCTCCTGCTTCAGAATATACTTGCTGATAGCCCACTCGAAGAAGACGCAGGCTGCCACACTCGTTGCCGTTACGACAACAGAACCCAGTCCGAAGAAATAGAACGACACGAGCAGTGCTGGCATCAGGGCGATGATAACACCGTACATGTTGCGCTCTACGCTGTCGGTTCCGTGGGCATGTGGCGATAATGATACAATTAACTTTCCCATTGTATTATTTCACAATTTGACTATTTCACAATTTGACTATTTCTTTGCAGCTCGACTGCGGATGATTCCCATGATCGTGCTCTTACCCTGACGGATATTGTCGAGCAGAGGACGATGGGCAGGACAGGTGAACTGACACGAGCCACACTCGATACAGCTGACGATATCCTCACTCTCGGCACGCTCCCAGTTCTTGACCTCAGAGATCTTGGCAAGGAGAT
The DNA here is from genome assembly GCA_017428805.1 of Prevotella sp. The sequence goes on from JAFRQC010000033.1 coordinate 2,590, forward strand.
AAGGCTCGAGACCCATAGGACAAGCACTGACGCACTTGGCACAACGGATACAAGGCTGTGGCTCCTTACGACGGGCTTCATCGTCGGAGATAATAGTTACAGAGTTGGTTCCCTTACAGATGGGCACCTCAGTAGATGTGAGGGCCTTACCCATCATAGGACCACCTGCCAACAGTTTGTTGTCGCCCTCGGGCATACCGCCACAGGCATCGATAAGATCCTGCATAGGTGTTCCCATACGAACGAGGAAGTTGCCTGGATTAGCAAGACGCTTACCTGTTACGGTGGTGTAACGCTCAAAGAGAGGCTTGCGCTTCATCACTGCCTCATAGACAGCAAAGGCAGTACCGACGTTCTGAACGATGGCACCCACATTCACCGGGATGGCAGGAGGAGCAGGCACCTGACGACGGATAACAGCATCGACGAGCTGTTTCTCACCGCCCTGAGGATAACGCTGCTGCAAAGGAACTACCTCTACGTTGAACTTTGAACCTCCGAACTTCTCAGCACATTTCTTTGTGAGCAGTTCGATGGCAGCGGGTTTGTTGGTCTCGATACCGATATAACCCGTGGTGACCTTAGCGCCTATCATCAGGAGCTCAAGACCAATGAGAATCTCATCGGCATGCTCCATCATCAGACGGAAGTCGGCAGTGATATATGGCTCGCACTCTACGGCATTGATAATCACACACTCTGCCTTTGCCGTTGGCGGAGGAGTGAGTTTTATGAAGGTGGGGAAACAAGCACCACCCATACCTACTACACCAGCGTCCTTGATACGGCTGACAATCTCCTCGGGAGTGAGCTCTGGGTGAGCCTCTACCGTCTCGAGCTTATCTGAACGGTCGATACTCTCTTCCCACTCATCACCCTCTACATTAATAATAATGACTGGCTTACGATAGCCTGTGGCATCGATAGCGGTATCAATCTTAAAGACTGTTCCGCTGACAGATGAGAAGATGGGCGCAGAAACGAATCCGCCGGCCTCGGCAATCATAGTACCTACTTTCACCTTGTCGCCTTTGGCTACCACAGGTTTTGCGGGAGCACCGATATGCTGACTCAGTGGGAAAATCGCCTGCTTAGGCAGTGCTGCCACCTGAGTTACAGCCTCGTGAGTGAGTTTATTCTCTTCTGGGTGGATTCCACCTATTCTAAATGTTCTTGCATTCATGCTTTGGCCTCCTCTTTCTTTTCTGGTTCAACACTGGGCTTTGGAGCTGCCGGGTCCTTTGGTGCGGCTGGTTCCTTTGGCTTTGGAGCAGGTGGCGGAGTTGGGAAATTGACATCGAGGATAGCGTGCTTAGGACATACTGTGACGCACTTACGACACAGACGGCACTTCTCGAAGTCGATATAAGCGAGGTTGTTCTCAACGGTGATGGCACCGAAGTTACACTCCTTCTCACACTTTCCACATCCGATACAACTTACCTGACAGGCCTTCATGGCTACAGGACCCTTGTCCTTGTTGACACAAGAGACGAAGACTCTCCTACCCTTCGGACCCTTCTTACGGAGCTCGATGATGTTACGAGGACAAGCCTTGACACAAGCACCGCAAGAGGTACACTTCTCTTCGTCGACCTCAGGGATACCTGTCTCAGGATTAACCTTGATGGCATCAAACTGACAGGCAGTCTCACAGTCGCCACATCCAAGACATCCGAAGCCACAGGCTGTCTCACCGGCTCCACAAGCGTGCATCGCAGCACAGGTGCGAAGTCCGTCATACTCGGCAATGCGAGGACGATGCTCGCAAGTACCATGACATCTCACTACGGCCACCATCGGCTCGGAATTGGCAATAGCCATCCCCAACAGATCGGCCACCTTTCCCATCGTCTCGGCACCTCCAACGGGACACATCAGTCCGTCGAGGCTTCCAGCATCGGCACCCTTTACAAGAGCATCAGCCATACCGCTACAGCCTGGGAATCCACATCCTCCGCAGTTGGCACCAGGAAGAAGCTCTCCCACCTGGGCAATACGGGGATCCTCATAGACAGCAAACTTCTTGGAGGCGGCAAAAAGCACAACGGCTGCAATCAAGCCGATAGCTCCTAAGACGATCACTGCAATCAAGATGAAATTCATAATGCTTTGATATTGTTTTAGTTTGTTATTAATGAATTATTCGATATAAAAAGCAATTCGCCTCTGGATATGATTCCTAAAGGCATAAAGCACGATATAGTAAGGAACAAGGGCCAGCAGTCCTGCCAAAGCGGCTACGCCCTCTTCACCTGTGACATATAACGTCAAAATGAGCACACCCACCAGCACCAGGAAAGGAACACCGAAACCCAGAAGAAGTGCACGGTTGGCCACATCTCGCGAAGCACAGACAACCACACTCTCACCGACTTGATATCGTAAGGCATCGGTGCAGTACACATCGACAATCTTCTCCTTCGATTCGGAAGCATTACAGTGACCAGCCACCTTACAGGCTGCACAAGCTGAAGTCTGAAGAATGCGCACCTTGACACAACCGTCGGCAATAGATTCGATGATTCCTGAATGACTTATTTTAGTATGCACCTTGCAAAGGTACGATAATTTTAAGAATTATGGTATATAAATTAAGTATTTTTTGAAAAAATAATCGTAATCGTTTGCAATTACCAAAGTTTTTTCTTACTTTTGTCCCGCATAAGAACATATCAACATGACAGCAAACGAACAGACACTTCAGCAAATCGAGCGCGCCATCCGAAAAGTAGCCGAGAAATTCCCTGCTCAGGAGGAGGCCTCAGTGATGACAGACATCCATCTGCGTGTAACGCAGGATTCGGGCGAACTGATGGCTTTCAATGATGACGATGAGGAATTGACACGCTGCATCGTAGAAGAGTGGATTGACAATAAGGACGACAACTTCTACGAGGCGATTGTTCCTGTGTTCAGGAAGTGTCTTGAGAAGATGAAAGACACCATCGAGAATATGTCGATTCTGAAACCCTTCTCATTCGTGCTCGAGGACGATGACAAGGAGTCGTTGGCTGAATTGTATATCGTTGACGATGAGACCGTCATCATCGACCCTGACCTGATGGAGGGTCTTGACGACGATCTGAATGATTTCCTCAATACATTGCTGAAGGATTAACTACATCAGTCGGTGTAAACTCCTCACTACGCTGAAGAACAAACTTACGGGCTTCATCGATGGTGTAGACCTCTTCAAGACGTGCCTTATTGGTCGTGCCTGAATAGTCGAGCAGATGAATCTCGTAGTCACTGGTGATCGAGAAATACTGGATATATTTCTCAGGATCTATAGACGTATCATCCTCGTCTTCAATGGCATAGAGACAGAGTTTGTCGACGGGAATATATTCATCATCGAGACTGTAGAGCCAGAGCGAATACTGATGCTCCTGCTCATCTGCAGCCAACAGGAGCAGACGGGCACCAATGGTCTCAGGCAGCGTGATGGCTTTGGGCGAGCGCCCCTCAAAGTTCAGATACGACACAATCTCTTGGGGCACAGGCTTGAAACCAGATAGGAAGTTCACATAATCCTCCGTATAGCTGACTGGCAGCGACTGGATATCGAGACTGTCGTAGAACATCTTCAGGGGATTATCCGAATCCTCCAGATTGATGCCCTGCAGAGCCAGCTTCTCCCTGATCTCGAGCGACTTCACGCTGTCGAGTTTATGAGCCAGCTCCTCAGGCGACATCTTATGGCTGCCCCCACAAGCACATAGCAGCAGGGCTACAACCAATCCTCCTAACCATTTGTATTTCATCTTCTTACAGTTTGACTTTCTTCTTGACAACCTTACTTTCGTTCTGCATACGATCGAGAGCAGTCACCACATATACCCACTTCTTCTTACCGTCTACATAAGGCAGTTTGTAGAAGGGCTGTGTGGTGATGGCGCAGATCTTCGAGGGATCGTTGGTGTTGATCTTCTCCTTGGCATCGAAACAATAGACCACATACTTCACAGCCTGATCGTCCCAGCTGTTTCCCTTCGGAGCCGTCCAGAAGAGCACATATCCGTCAGAGGTCCAAATAGGCTTCACTTTATGAACCTTGCCTGGTGCCTTGTCGTCGATGAAAGGCATCGCAGGCTGAAGGGCAGGATAACGCCAATAGGTCTGACGCAGAGAGGTACCATAATTGCCTACATTGTCGACAACAGCTTTCGCATACCAGAGGACTGATCCTTGAACGTTTGGCAACTGACGGTGCAAAGCCATCTTCGCGGCGAGCTGATGGGTGTTGGGATTCTTCGGATCAGCATGCTTCACTGTACGCTCCACATCCTCACCGATCACCAGCGGACGGGCTCCAGCATATTGGTTCCACCAGCGGATCAGCGTGTCGTAATCAGCTGCTTTGTTACCAATCTCCCAATAGATCTGAGGCACGCAGTAGTCGAGCCAGCCATTGTTCACCCACAAGAGGATATCGGCATAGAGGTCGTCGTAGTTCTGCAGACCATTGGTGTTACTGCCAATCTCTGAAGAGCGCTTATTGCGATAGATGCCAAAGGGTGAGATACCTACCTTCACCCAGGGCTTAGCGGCATGAACAGTCTTATAGAACTGCTCTACAAAGAGGTTCACATTATAACGGCGCCAGTCCTTCTGGTTCTTCAGACCGTTGGAGTTGTCATAGAAGAGCTCATCGTCTGGGATACTCTCACCCTTCACTGGATAGGGATAGAAGTAGTCGTCCATGTGGATGCCGTCGACATCGTAACGGGTCACGATATCCTTGGCCACCTCACAGATATAATCACGGTTCTCAGCTATACCTGGGTTCAGGATAAACAGCTCGTCGTAGGCAAAGCAGTTCATCGGCTTGCGCACACTGATATGATTGGGTGCCAGCATCTTCGTTCCCTTGGTCTTGGCGCGATAGGGATTAATCCAGGCGTGCAGCTCCATCCCACGTTTATGACACTCGTCGATCATCCACTTCAGGGGATCCCAATAAGGGCTGGGGGCTTTACCCTGCTGACCTGTCAGGAATCGGCTCCAGGGTTCGAGCTTGCTCTCATAGAGAGCATCACACTCAGGACGCACCTGGAAGATGATCACATTCACACCGTCCTTCTGCAACTCGTTGAGCTGATAGGTCAGCGTCTGCTGCATCTTCTCCGTTCCCATACCCTGGAACTGGCCGTTAACACACTGGATCCACGCACCGCGCATCTCCCTTTTCTGGGCACCTGCTGTCATCGTGAGCAACAGCGCCATCGCTAAAAACAGTATTTTCTTCATCATTCGAATAAGTTTTCTTTATGTTTCCTGGCTTCCTCGAGGGATACCAGTGTCTGTTGCTGATGCTGGTAGTCGTCACGCAGGTGCTGATATTTCTCTGCCAACTCCTGCTCCACCTGTTGCTCGTCATTCATCAGACGGGCTGCCACCAAAGCATTCTGCGAGGCATCTTTCAACCACACGACAGCGCCTTCATAGACGGGGGCTATCTTCAGAGCCACATGCAGTTCGCTGGTGGTGGCGCCTCCGATCATGATAGGGATATTCAGATGGGCTCTCTGCAGCTCCTTGGCCACATTGACCATTTCCTCAAGACTGGGGGTAATCAGACCGCTGAGGCCGATGATATCCACATGCTCTTCCTGAGCCTTACGGACAATCTGTTCGGCAGGCACCATCACGCCCATATCGATAATCTCGTAACCATTGCAGGCCATCACCACACCGACGATATTCTTGCCGATATCATGCACATCGCCCTTCACCGTTGCCAAGAGCACCTTACCAGCACTCTTGCTGCCTTCTGTCTTCTCGGCCTCGATAGCAGGTTGCAGGATACCTACGGCTTGTTTCATCGTTCGGGCTGTCTTCACCACCTGAGGCAGGAACATCTTTCCTTCACCAAAGAGCACACCAACCTTGTTCATACCTGCCATCAACGG
>JAFRQC010000187.1 GCA_017428805.1 Prevotella sp.
TTCCATTTCGCCGTCGGCCTGCCTTTCTAAACAACGAATTTCACGAATTTCACGAATTATTTAAAAAAGAATAGTTAAAATTAACAAGGCGGTAGCAAATTTTTCACTTTTCACTCTTCACTTTTCACTTCTTTGTTGTACCTTTGCACGAAAATATAAACAGACATGTTGAGATTTATATCGTTTGGAAGTGGCAGCAGCGGAAACTGCTATTATTTCGGTACTGCCACAGACGGACTGATGATAGATATAGGCGTTGGCATACGTACACTGAAGAAGCACTGCAAGGACTACGGCATTCAGCTGCAGTCGGTGAAGCATTTGCTGATTACCCACGACCATGCTGATCATATCAAGTCGGTAGGGGCGTTCAGTTTTGAGTATCAAGTGCCCGTCTATGCCACGAAGGCCGTCCATAAAGGCATCGACAACAACTACTGTATCTCGCGAAAGGTGGCCGACAATATGAGGCGATATGTCGAGATTGGTCAGCCGTTCACCGTGGGAGAGTTCCATGTAAGGCCCTTCGCCGTGCCTCATGATGCCAGTGAGAATGTGGGCTATGAGATACAGGTGGAGGGAATGACCTTGGTGATCATGACGGATGCTGGTTCGGTGACAGAGGAGATGAAAGAAACCATCTCGCGTGCCAACTACCTCATCATCGAGGCAAACCACGATGTGGAGATGGTGGAGAGCGGACCTTATCCGGAGTTTCTCAAGAAACGTATCCTCAGCCCCAGTGGACATCTGTCGAACAAGGAGTGCGGCAAGGTGATCGCGGAGAATATGACGGAGAATCTGCGCCATGTGTGGCTCTGTCATCTCAGCGAGGAGAACAACCATCCTGAACTGGCCCGCAAGACCGTTGAGACCATCCTGCGCAGCTATGGCATCGTGCCTGGCAAGGATCTGGAACTCGAGGTGCTGCGCCGTCAGTTGCCAACAGGAGTATATGAGCTATCTATATGAAAGAGGTGATTGTAAAGGATGCGGATCTGCAACAGGCAGCGATGGAGGGCATGGATGCCTTCATCGGTGTGTTTGTGAAGGCCATCTACGACAGTATCGGCGGTGAACTGACACCAGAGACGATGCAGGAACTGAATGCAGACCAGATGACGTTGCTGGCCTGGAACACCCTACATGAGGAAGTGATGGACGGCGGATTTGTGCAGCTGATCCATAACGGCTACGGTACCTTTATCTTCAAGAATCCGCTGGCCAAGGCTCTCAATAAGCTGTGGGACATGCGTGATCTGTCGAAACTGATCTATGATGCACATACGCTGTGGCTCAAGCATCGTGAGGAGATAGAGAAGGAGATGACGCAGGAGGAGTTTATGGCGCTCTTCGAACAGTTCCCAGACTTCGACGACCTCGACGACCAGTTTGTGGAGCATGAGGAGGAATGGACGGAAGACATTGCACACTATATTGACGATCATCTCGATCGCTTCGCGACTATAATATGAATAAATCAGAAGAACAGATCAGGAAGAAGAGTCCTGTACAGATAAAGAACAAGAAGGCGTCGTTTGAATACTTCTTCATCGAGACCTTCACTGCCGGCATCGTGCTGACGGGTACGGAGATCAAGAGCATCCGTCTCGGCAAGGCCAGCCTGGTGGATACCTATTGCACTGTCATCAACGGTGAACTGTGGGTGAAGGGTATGAGCATCAGTCCGTATTTCTATGGCTCGTATAACAACCATGAGATGAAACGCGACCGTAAGCTTTTGCTCACTAAACGCGAGATCCGACAGCTGGCGAGTGCCACGAAACAGACTGGTTATACCATCGTGCCGCTGTTGGTGTTTATCGATGAGAAAGGACGTGCGAAGATGGATATCGCCCTGTGTAAAGGTAAGAAAGAGTTTGACAAGCGTCAGACACTGAAAGAAAAAGAAGACCGCCGTGAGATGGACAGGGCGATGAAGGTGTATAAGTAGTTTATAGTTTATAGTATATTGTTTATAGATGATTAGTCTGTGAGTAGACTTAACGATATTGTAAAAGAACGGATTCTCGTGCTCGACGGGGCGATGGGAACGAAGATACAGGGCTATGGTCTCACCGAACAGGATTTCAGGGGAGACCGTTTTCAGGATGTGCCGGGCTTGCTGAAAGGCAACAACGACGTGCTCTCCCTGACTCGTCCTGACGTCATCGCAGACATTCATCGTCAGTATCTTGAAGTGGGTACTGACATCATCTCCACCAACACCTTCAGCAGCCAACGCATCTCCCAGGCCGACTATCATCTGGGCGACTATGCATACGAGATGGCCTACGAGGCTGCGAGGATTGCCCGTCAGGTGGCAGATGAGTTCTCAACTCCGGAGAAACCTCGATTTGTGGCTGGCTCTGCAGGCCCGACGAATAAGACCTGTTCGATGTCGCCTGATGTGAACGATCCTGCTGCCAGAGATCTCACTTACGATGAACTGGTAAAGGCTTATCTCGAACAGATGAACGGTCTGATTGCCGGTGGCGTGGATGCTCTGTTGATAGAGACCATCTTCGACACACTGAATGCCAAAGCTGCTGTTGATGCTGCGATGCAGGCGATGGTGGAACAATGCAGGGAAGTGCCTATCATGCTCTCCGTGACCATCAGTGATCTGGCAGGACGCACGCTCAGCGGTCAGACGCTCGATGCCTTCCTGGCCAGTGTCAGCAGCTATCCGATTTTCTCTGTCGGACTGAACTGTTCGTTTGGTGCCGACCAGATGAAGCCTTATCTGCGAGAACTTGCCCGAAAGGCTCCTTATTATATCACCAGTCATCCCAACGCCGGACTGCCCAATTCCATGGGACTCTATGACGAGACGGCAGAGACAATGGCTCCCAAGATCGGTGAGATCATCGACGAAGGACTGGTGAATGTCATTGGTGGCTGTTGTGGTACTGATGAGACATTCATCGCGAAGTATGTGCCATTGGTGAAGGGCAAGCAGCCTCATGTGCCTGTTAAGCAGAGTGACTATATGTGGCTCTCAGGACTGGAGTTGTTGGAGGTCAGTCCAGAAGTACATTTCGTGAATGTCGGCGAACGCTGTAATGTGGCAGGCTCACGGAAGTTCCTGCGTCTCATTAAGGAAAAGAACTACGACGAGGCATTGAGTATCGCCCGTAAACAGGTGGAAGACGGTGCCCTCGTCATCGATATTAATATGGACGACGGTCTGTTGGATGCTAAGGCGGAGATGGTGAATTTCCTCAATCGCATCTCTGTAGAGCCTGATATCGCTAAGGTGCCTGTGATGATTGACTCCTCTGATTGGGAAGTGATTCTGGCAGGACTGAAATGCGTGCAGGGTAAGGCCATCGTCAACTCCATCTCACTCAAAGAAGGTGAAGAACGATTCATCGCCCATGCGCAGGATGTGAAAAGGCTGGGTGCTGCGGTGGTGGTGATGTGTTTCGACGAACAGGGACAGGCTACCACCTATGAGCGTCGTATTGAGATAGCCCAGCGAGCCTATAAGCTCCTGACAGAAAGAGTAGGGATGCAGCCACAGGATATTATCTTCGATCCGAACGTGCTGGCTGTAGCCACAGGTATGGAGGAACATGATGCCTATGCTGCCGACTTCATCAAGGCGACTGCATGGATTCACGAGAATCTGCCTGGTGCGCATATCAGTGGTGGCATCAGCAACCTCTCGTTCTCTTTCCGTGGCAATAACTATATCCGCGAGGCCATGCATGCCGTGTTCCTCTATCACGCCATAGGGAAAGGTATGGACTTCGGCATTGTAAATCCTTCATCTAAAGTAACATACAATGATATCCCTCAACAGCAACTTGAAATTATTGAGGATGTTATCCTGAATAGAAAAAAGGATGCAGCTGATCGTCTGACGCAATTGGCGGAGGAGATATTGAGAAATGAGGAAAGTGAAAAGAGGAGTGAGAATACTTCTGCCGCAGACTCTTCCCTCCAAGGTAATCTCACTCCACACTCCACACTCCATACTCCTCGACAATCCGTTGAGGAACGCCTCTCACAAGCATTGGTGAAAGGCATCGGCGACCATTTGGAAGAAGACTTGAAAGAAGCACTAGAGAAATATCCCAAGGCTGTGAATATCATCGAAGGTCCGCTGATGGCAGGCATGAACACCGTCGGACAACTCTTCGGTGAAGGTAAGATGTTCCTGCCGCAGGTAGTGAAGACTGCCCGAACAATGAAGCAGGCCGTGAGTATTCTCCAGCCCTATATCGAAGCAGACAAGGCGGAAGGTGGAAAGCGTGCAGGAAAAGTCTTATTGGCAACAGTGAAAGGCGACGTGCATGATATCGGCAAGAACATCGTCGGTGTGGTGATGTCATGCAATAATTACGAGATCATCGACATGGGAGTGATGGTGCCTGCTGAACAGATTGTGCGTAAGGCCAAAGAAGAACAGGTGGACATTATCGGACTCAGTGGTCTGATCACACCCAGTCTGGAAGAAATGGTCAATGTGGCTCGTGAACTGCAACGGGCAGGCATGGATATTCCCATCATGATTGGTGGTGCCACAACCAGCGAACTGCATGTGGCGTTGAAGATTGCACCTGTCTATGCAGGACCTGTGGTGTGGTTGAAGGATGCCTCGCAGAATGCCCTCGTGGCTGCAAGACTGTTGAACGACGGTGAACAGATGGAACACGAGTTGACGGAGAAATACCAGAAACTGCGTGACGATTATCAGCAGTCTCAGGATGAACTCCTGTCGCTCGAGGAAGCCAGGAAACAGAAATTGAATTTGTTTGATTAAAGATATGAAGAAGATAGTATTAATAATGATGGCCTGTATGATGGCTATAGTGGCAGAAGCCCAGAAAAGGGAGATGCGTGGTGCGTGGATACAGTGCGTCAACGGACAGTTCCAGGGTATGGGCAAACAACGGATGCAGCAGACGCTGACCTACCAGCTCGACGAGTTGAAGAAAGATGGTGTGAATGTCATTATTTTCCAAGTTCGTCCTGAGTGCGATGCGCTCTATGAGAGTAAGATAGAACCGTGGAGTCGTTTTCTGACAGGAAAGCAGGGTGTGGCACCTTCGCCTTATTGGGATCCTTTGCAGTGGATGGTAGACGAGTGTCATAAACGTGGTATGGAGCTCCACGCCTGGATCAATCCCTATCGTGCGAAGACCAAGGGCACGAAGCAGTTGGCAGCCAACCATATTGCTGTTCGCCAACCTATGAACTGTTTTGCCTACGACGAGATGTTCCTCCTGAATCCCGGCATCCCTGAGAACCGTGACTATATCTGTGCGGTTGTGAAGGATATCGTCAGCCGTTATGATGTTGACGGTCTCCATATGGACGACTATTTCTATCCCTATCCTGTCAAGGGTGAAAGTATTCCCGATGATGAGTTGTTCTTGGAGCGCTCCAATGGTATCAAGGATCAGGGAGACTGGCGCCGATATAATGTGAACCTCTTTATCGAACAGGTTTATAAGACCATTCACGCGACTAAGCCTTGGGTGAAGGTAGGTATCTCGCCTTTTGGAATCTATCGCAACAGGAGTACCTCGTATGTCGGAAGTAATACCAATGGCACCCAGAATTACGATGACCTCTATGCCGACGTGTTGATGTGGGTGAACAACGGCTGGCTCGACTACTGCGTGCCACAGATTTATTGGGAGATTGGTCATAAGGCCGCAGACTATGATACGTTGATCAAGTGGTGGAATCAGTATGCTGCAGCCCGTCCACTGATTATCGGTGAGGATGTGGAGCGCACGGCTAAAGCCCGTGATCTGAAGAATCCGCAGGTACACCAGCAGGCTGCGAAAATGGCTCTCCACCGTCAGATGAACAATGTGCAAGGCACGGTGCTGTGGTATGCCAAGGCGGCTGTCGATAATATCGGCAACTATGGTGGCAATCTGCGCAATGTCTATTGGAAATATCCTGCCCTCCAGCCTGAGATGCCTTTCATCGACAACAAGGCTCCCAAGAAGGTCAGTAAGCTGAAACCCATCTGGACGGAGGATGGCTATGTGCTCTTCTGGACAGCTCCGAAGGGAGATAACTGGAACGACAAGGCCGTGAAATATGTGGTCTATCGTTTCCGTAAGGGTGAGCGTCAGGACTTCGAGAATCCTGCCAACATCTTCGCCATCACACAGCAGCCTTTCGTCAAGCTGCCCTATTTGAATGGTTCTCAGAAGTGGGTGTATGCCGTCACTGCCCTCGACCGTCTGCAGAATGAGAGCAAGGCCGTGAAGAAGAAAGTGTCCCTTTAAAAACAGATAGTTATGAGACAGATCGTCGGACTGATGATGGCCGTACTCTTATTGGCGGCCTGCGGTGGCGGACGGAGAATGTCGCCCGAAGAACTCCAGCATAAACTGGACAGTGTCAAAGCTTTGGAGATCAAGGAGAAACTTGCCCTGCAAGGGGTGAACCTTGAGGCGTCGGACAATCCTCTGAAACTCTTCTATGACAGTCTGGAGATCCAGTCTCTGCCTATCAGTTATAGCGAGGACTATGTCAACTTCCTGCCTGCCTTCAAGGATGTCACACCTGAGATCGTTTCCTATATGGAACTCGTGGAGTGCAAGCATCCGAAGGCTGTAGCTCTGCCTGAAAGTGTGGGAGCCAGACTGATGATTATGGCTGCCGACGAGACTGATGGACACTATTCCCTCTGGCTTTATTCGCTCGACGATGATTATGTGCCTGTGGATAAACTGTGCCTCTATGCCGTCGATGATATGGATCCCGAGGATGTCGTTGATTTCGGCGAA
>JAFRQC010000188.1 GCA_017428805.1 Prevotella sp.
AGTCTCCTCCTCTCAAACAAGAGAGCTGTAACTGAGAGTTGAACTCAGGACCTCTTCCTTACCAAGGAAGTGCTCTACCACTGAGCTATTACAGCGAGTATGAGCGGAAAACGGGGCTCAAACCCGCGACCCCCAGCTTGGAAGGCTAGTGCTCTATCGACTGAGCTATTTCCGCAGCATGTCTCTTGATGTGGGTGCTGATGGATTCGAACCACCGAAGTCGAAAGACAGCAGATTTACAGTCTGCCCCATTTGGCCACTCTGGAAAACACCCAAACCATTTTTGTCATTTCTGACGGGGAATCTCAACCCCTTTGCTCTTTCGAGCTAACGCGGATTGGCTTTCGCCGATCCTTTTTTCCTCCTTTTTGAGCCTCTTGTCGGATTCGAACCAACGACCCCGAGATTACAAATCACGTGCTCTGGCCAACTGAGCTAAAGAGGCTTTTCTAAGCAGCCGCTCTCTTCTTCAGATTTACGACCTGTCGGAAAACGGCTGCAAAGTTACTACTTATTTTTGAATTACCAAAACTTTTCGATGATTTTTTTATCTATTCCTTAATTTTTCCTTGAATTTCTGCAGTTGTGAGCGCATAGAATCAACACAAAGATCGACACTTTCCTCAAATGTATCGCTGGTCTTCTCAACAAACAGCGTGCTTCCGGGCACTGCCACAGAGAGACTGGCCTCCTTGTTCTGGGCCGTGGCCGGCTTCACTACTTTCAGCTGCACCTCCACCTTCTGTATATCCTCAAATGATTTTTCCAACTTGGCGACCTTCTTTTCGATGAACGCCTCTAACTTCTCAGTAGCGTCGAAGTGAATCGACTGGATCTTAATCTCCATAGTTACCTCCAATTTTAAAAGGGTTAATAATAAGGTTCAGGCTCTGGGATGAGCCTCTTCATATACTCGTTTCAACTGCTCGAACGTGGTGTGGGCATAGATCTCCGTCGTACTGACGCTCTCATGGCCCAACAGGTTCTTGATACTCTCAAGGCCTGCACCATTGTTCAGCATCGCCGTGGCAAAAGTGTGACGCAGCACGTGGGGAGAGCGTTTCTTCAACGACGTTGCCCCTGTCAGGTGCTGATGCACGATCTGATAAACCTGGTCGCCCGTCATCCGATGGCCCTTGTCACTCAGGAACAGGGCATCGCAATCACCCTCCACTTGTTCGTCACGCACGGTGATATACCGTTTAAGGGTTTCAGCCAGTTCCGCGCCGAAGGGCACGATGCGCTGTTTGTTGCGCTTACCCGTCACCTTGAGCTGGTAGGACTCGAAGTCCACATCGGCATTGTTCAATCCTGTCAACTCCGAACGGCGGAGTCCCGTCTCATATAATAATATAAATAAGGTACGCGCGCGAACCTCTTTATAACTATCACCCCACTCGATATCGTCGAGCAGACGGTCCATCTCTCCCTCACGGAGGAACTGCGGCAGGGGCTTCGATTTCTTCGGACCCGTCACGGCATGGGCTGGATCCTTCTCCACCAGCCTTCGCTTCAGGGCAAAGCGAAAAAAGGAACGCAATGCACTCAACTTCTTATTAATCGTTGATGCATTGTTTCCTCTGTCCATCAGACTCTCCATCCAGTCACGGATCAGGTCGGTGTCCACCGTCCCTAAGGAGAGCCCGCCATCCCTAAAAGTCAGATACGATTCAAACTCCCGAAGGCTATCCTCGTATGTCTGCACGGTCTGCGGTGACGCATTCCGCTCGAAGCGCAGGTAGTTTAGAAACTGGTCTATCATTCTATTGCCTTTTGACAGAATTTTAGTAACATTCTGTTTTCGGCTACGAATTTACGAAGAATTTTCGAAACTACCAAATTTTTCGGGACTTTTTTTATTCCTCGTTCGCACGAAGCTGCTGTACGTAAATGGCGTGCTCCATCTTCAGGCGCTTCAGTACAGACGGCTTATCGAACTGCTGACGACGGCGCAGCTCCTTGATAACCCCTGTCTTCTCGAACTTTCTCTTGAACTTCTTGAGGGCCTTCTCGATGTTCTCGCCTTCTTTTACCGGTACAATAATCATTTGTCTTTTGCTTTAAAATTTTATGTTAAACTTCATGCCTCGGGCACAGGTGCCACAAAAAGCGGGTGCAAAGTTACAACATTTTTAGGAATCCACCAAGTTTTTATCTTATTTTTATTAAAAACAACTGATAATTTTCTGATATTTTATCAATTGTTGTCTAAGTTGTCATAGTTGTCGTTAAAATCAGATTGGAGCGCAGGCCTCCCGAAGCCAAACTATTTCGTTGTCGGAGAGATGAGGCGAAAGGGTGTCGAAGACGCGCTGGTGATAGTCATTGAGCCAATCGATTTCCTCGGGCAGGAGCATATCGATAAGGATAGGCGCCTTGTCGATGGGACAGAGGGTGAGCGACTCGAACTGCAGGAACTTGCCGAACTCCGTTTCCTTATACGGCACGATAAGAAGCGTGTTCTCGATGCGCACACCGAACTTACCAGCAAGATAGATACCTGGTTCGTCTGTGATGGTCATTCCTGAAACCAAGGGCGCAGGCTTCCACTCCATACGGAACTGATGCGGACCCTCATGCACGTTGAGATAAGTACCCACACCGTGACCCGTGCCGTGCAGATAGTTCAGCCCTTCGCGCCACATGGCCTGACGGGCTAGGATATCAATCTGCGTACCACTGGCACCACTGGGGAACTTGCACTGCTCAATCTGGATATGGCCCTTCAGCACCAGCGTATAGACCTTCTTCATTTCCTCCGTCAGCGACCCGAGGGCAATGGTACGGGTGATGTCCGTCGTACCGTCGAGATACTGCGCGCCACTGTCGAGCAACAGCAACCCGCTGGGTTCCAAGGGGATATCCGTCTCTGGTGTCGCCTCATAATGAACGATGGCCCCATGCGCCCCATAGCCAGCGATGGTATCAAAGGAGATACCCCTGAAGAGCGGCTGCTCAGCACGGAGGCTCTCCAGTTTTTCAGAGACCGAAATCTCAGAATACTCTGAATAATCAGAACATTCCGATAGCCACTTCAAAAACTTTACCATTGCGATGCCGTCTTTCAGCATCGCCGACCTAAAACCCGCTATTTCCCTTTCATTCTTCACGGTCTTCATCCGCTTCACGGGCGACTCTTCCTCTACGATCTCCGTCTGAGGATGATTGTCCCGACGACCTTTGTTCCTGACGACTTCATAAAGTCGGTAGTTGATCTCATCAGGGTCGAGCAGGATATTGTATTCAAAGTAGTTCTTCAGGCCGTTCTCCACCTGCTCACAATCCTCCACCTTGATATCCTCCGCCTTCAGATAGGCAGAGACCTCGGGCGTCAGCTTCACCTTATTTATAAATAATGTGACGCTCTTCGACGAGATGAGCAGGTACGAGACGAACACGGGATTGCAATGCACATCGGAGCCTCTGAGGTTCAGTGTCCAGGCTATATCATCGAGAGCCGCCATCAGCATCCCGTCAGCATGTTTCTCCCTCAAAGCCTGACGGATACGGCCAATCTTGTCACGACTGCTCTCCCCTGCATATTCCATCGGATAGATTTCCACTGGATTCTCAGGTATCAAAGGACGGTCCTTCCAGATCAGTTTCAGCGGATCAAAGTTCGTACGGAGCGTGAGGCCATTCTGCTTACGAAGGTCAGCAATCAGCTCCTTCACATCATTCACAGAACTGCATCGGCCGTCGATGGCCACCTCGCTCCAGTCCTCATACGGATGGCGACTCTGCATAATCTCCTTACCCAGCCACTCGGCAATCGTTGGCGTACCCTCGATCTTCAGTTTCATCAGTTGATACTCCGTCCCCTTCAACTGTTCCTCAGCCGCAAGGAAATAGCGTGAATCCGTCCAGAGGGCAGCAGACGTCAGCGTCACCACCGCCGTACCCGCCGAACCGTTGAAACCGCTGATCCACTCCCTACCCTTCCAATGGTCGGCCACATATTCACTCTGATGGGGGTCAGTACTGGGGAAGATGCAGGCCGCAAGATGCTCCCGCCTCATCACCTCCCGAAGGTCTTCCAATCGCTTATTAATCGTTTCTGCCATATTCTACTCGTATTTCACACAACGATAAGAGGGATTGACGGAATTGGGCATGCAGTCCGCAGCACTACGCTGGAGAGCGAAAACAACGTGCCCTTCAGCATCGTGCTCAGAGACAAGGCGGGTGTTATTGCCTGCCTCACTGCTCCAGCCCCAGCCCACGGTGAAGCGGTCGCCACTGAAGAGCTGCACAGCCCCGCAGGCCTGAGTGAAGTAATTCCCCCCAGGATTAAGCATATTGCCACCACCAGAGACATCGCCCGTCTCAGGATCGACATTGAGACGGAGAACCCGTGTGAGCTGCGGGTCGTGGCCGTTGCCGTTGTCAAAGAGCGTCAACGTATTATCTTCGTGGAGAGTGGCATAGTGCTGGCCATAGAAACTCAGACTGTCAGCCAATGCCTCGCCGTTGATACGCCAAAGAATGTCACCCGTCTCGTGGTCGATCTTCAGCAGAGAACTCAAGGCACGGAAGGAACAGAGCCAATTGTCATCCGACAACACCTGCACGGAATTGAAATGCACATAGTCGTAGCTGGTGTCGAACACGGGACTGCCCCAATCAGCCATTTCGGGATGATCAGTACTCCACCAGTCGAACACCACCTCACCGTCCTTCACCTCCTGCAAGTATCCGACAGCCAGTTTCTTGCCGTCCACCTCACGCTCCACATAGGAAGCTGAGGCAATCCAGTGCGTGGGCGAGAAGAAATAGAAGTCGTGGCCGTCAAGAGGCTCGCCGCCCTTCAGATAACCGTCGCGACTGGGCAGGGCATGAATGGTATCTACAGGAACATAGTGGTCGTCGAGCAGCACACGCATACCAGGATCATAGCCCGTGAAAGCACGATCTGCGAAATTATCGTCTGGGGCGTGATAACTATAATAAGTCTTACCGTCGAACACATGTTTCTTGAAGTCCCAGTAACCAAGCTCTTTGAAAGTGCCGACATCTAACGTGGGATCGTAGCGGTAATAAAGAATACGCCCGTCGTTATCGTACTTCATGATGAGCCGCTGGTAGATAAACGAGAGATAGAAATCGCCAGGAATGACGCCCTTACCCTCGGCCACGATATCGGGAATACCACTGTGGAGGGTGTTCAGGCGCACGATGCCACTCTGACCGCCAATGGTATAGGCAATTTCTATCTGCTTGTCCCTCGCTATCCCAGTAAATGGCGAAACGGTGATGTTCTCAAACGCATCAGCATTCTCAACACGGATGTCGGCATCGAACTCGGTGTTGAGTGTCCTGAGATCGACAGCCTCTTTGGCAGGCAACGCAATGTCATAATGCTCACCGTTCACGTAAAGACACATCTCCCCTATCGGCACAGGTCCGACAGTATTATCTTCAATGGAGGTACATGCTGCAAGTCCGCATATCGCGACACCCAGCAAAAGGATTGAAAGTCTGCTATTCATAACGGGTACAAAGATACGAAATATTTTCCAAACCGCCAAACATTTGCCATTCTCAGTTGACAAAGATACACAATAAGTAGCATAAATCTCACCGATTAACACAGATTAATAGTCAAAAGGATGGATATACATTTTTTTTTCGTATCTTTGCAGCACTTTTGATACAACTTATTAAATTATAATTATACATTATGGCATTTTTAACGAACGAAAAATTGACCATCGTCGGCGCAGCCGGTATGATTGGTTCGAACATGGCTCAGTCTGCCCTGATGATGGGTCTGACAAGTGAAATCTGTCTTTACGACGTATTCTCTCCCGAGGGTGTAGCCGAGGAGATGCGCCAGAGTGGCTTCGACGATGTGAACATCGTGGCTACCACCGACGCTGAGGAGGCTTTCAAGGGTGCTAAGTACATCATCTCTTCTGGTGGTGCTCCCCGTAAGGCCGGCATGACCCGTGAGGATCTGCTCGCTGGTAACTGTAAGATTGCTGAGGAACTCGGCCAGAACATCAAGAAGTTCTGCCCCGATGTGAAGCACGTGGTGATCATCTTCAACCCCGCTGACCTCACTGGTCTGGTGACACTGCTCTATTCTGGTCTGAAGCCCGGACAGGTGACAACCCTCGCAGGTCTTGACACCACCCGTCTGCAGAGCGCACTGGCCAAGAAGTTCGGTGTGATGCAGAATCAGATCACTGGTTGCGCTACATACGGTGGCCACGGTGAGCAGATGGCCGTCTTCGGCAGCCACGTGGAGATCGCAGGCCGCAAGCTGACAGACATCATCGGTACAGCAGAGTTCCCCGCAGAGGAGTGGGAGCAGATGAAGGTTGACGTCACCAAGGGTGGTGCGAAGATCATCGAGCTCCGCGGACGTTCTTCTTTCCAGAGCCCCAGCTACCTCTCTGTTGAGATGATCCGTGCAGCCATGGGTGGTGAGCCCTTCCGCTTCCCCGTTGGAACGTATGTGAAGACCGACAAGTACGACCACATCATGATGGCCATGAAGACCACCATGACTGCTGAGGGTGCCAAGTTCGAGGTTCCTCAGGGTACTGCCGAGGAGAACGCCAAACTGGATCAGAGCTACGAGCACCTCTGCAAGATGCGCGACGAGCTGGTGACACTGAACATCGTTCCTCCCATCGCTGAGTGGAACAAGATCAATCCGAACCTGTAATCGACAACGGATTACACGAATTACACGGATTGATTATGGCTTTAATCAAATCATATCGCGGTCTCGCTCCCAAGTGGGGGCGAGACTGTTATTTCAGTGAGAACGCCACGATTGTGGGAGACGTGACGATGGGCGACGAGTGCTCAGTATGGTTCAATGCCGTCGTCCGTGGCGACGTGGCTCCTATCACCATCGGCAACTGCACGAATATCCAAGACGGAAGTTGTGTCCACGTGACCTTTGACACGGGTCCCACGCATATTGGCTCGTATGTCACCATCGGTCACAATGTCACCGTTCATGCCTGTACCATCCACGACCACGCCCTTATCGGCATGGGCTCTACCCTACTCGACGGCTGTGAGGTGGGCGAAGGCAGCATCGTGGCAGCAGGTGCCCTCGTGCTCCAGAACACGAAGATCCCTGCCGGTGAGATCTGGGGTGGCGTACCTGCGAAGTACCTCAAACCCGTCCGCCCAGGACAGACAGACAACGCCGAGCACTACGTAGCGTACTCGAAGTACTATTTGAATGAAGACAAAGAATAGCTTCGTTTTTTAAGAAACCACGAATTACACAAATCTCACTAATTATTCTGTGCGCAGCCAAATTCGTGTAATTCGTGTAATTCGTGGTCTATTATACATCAATGTTCGGCTGCCAGAGGATGGTCTTGCCAGCATAGAGCGAGGCAGAGACATCGATGAGGCGTTGATTGGAAGAGCCTCGGAACAAGAGGTCAGGGTCACGCAGTTTCTCGATGAACGGACCATCCACCAACACATCGAGCTGTTCCAGCAGTTCGCGCTGGTCCTCATGGATCAGGCTTTCAAACGTAAAGCCCGTATAGCACCAGATGTCCTTGTTCGACTGTTCGTGGATCGCCCTTGCCAGTTCGGCGAAGCCTGCCGCCTGATACATCGGGTCGCCTCCTGAGAATGTCACATTGGCGAAAGGGTCGGCCAGAATGATACGCATCAACTCTGCCGTCGACATTTCTCGTCCGCCATTGAAATCCCATGACTGGGGATTATGACAGCCCGGACACTTATGACTGCAGCCAGCACAATAGATGGAGGTCCGGAACCCCGGACCATCCACCATCGTATCCTCGATTATGTCCAATACACGAATCATATATTCTTCAACCACGAATTTCACGAATTACACGAATTTGGGCTGCGCATTGATTAATTCGTGTAATTCGTGAAATTCGTGGTCTTAATTATTCATTGCCGAAAAGATCTTTTGTTCCGTGGTCGATGTGTGTCACACGGTCGTTGAGTTCTGCGAGCTTGCCCGAGTTCCAGCGGTCTGTTGTTCCCACTAGATAGCCCGTGATACGCTGCAGCTTGTCGATGTTCTTCGAACCGCACTTCGGACAGGTGTCGAGATGATCATCCGCATTCTCATAACCGCAGTCCATACAACGGTTACGATTGTGGTTCACGGAACCATAGCCCATGTCCAGCTGATCCATCATGTCCACCACGCTCATGATCACCTGCGGGTTGTGGGTGGCGTCGCCGTCTATCTCCACATAGAAGATATGTCCGCCACGCGTCATCTCATGATAAGGTGCCTCCACCTCCGCCTTATGACGGGCAGAACACTTATAGTAAACAGGCACGTGGTTCGAGTTGGTGTAGTAGTCACGATCCGTCACGCCAGGGATAGAACCGAACTCCTTGCGGTCCTTCTTCGTAAACTTACCGCTCAGACCCTCTGCAGGTGTGGCGAGCACGGAGTAGTTATGATGATACTGCTCGCAGAAATCGTTGATGCGCTGACGCATATAACTGACGATCTTCAATCCCAGTTCCTGACTCTCAGCACTCTCGCCATGATGCTTACCCGTGAGGGCTACCAGACACTCTGCCAGTCCGATGAAACCGATGCCGAGGGTACCCTGATTGATCACGCTCTCGATGGTATCATAAGGCTTCAGCTTATCGGCACCGATCCAGAGGCTCTTCATCAGCAGGGGGAACTGCTTGGCGAAGGCGGTCTTCTGGAACTGGTAACGGTCGTCGAGCTGCTTGGCAGCCACTTCGAGCATGTGGTCGAGCTTGGCGAAGAACAACGCCACGCGCTTATCCTTCACCTCCTGAGTCAACTCTTCACTTTTCACTTCCAACATGCACTCGATGGCGAGCTTCACGATATTGATGGTCGTGAACGAGAGGTTACCACGTCCGATGGAAGTCTTCGGTCCGAAACGGTTCTCAAACACACGGGTACGACAACCCATCGTGGCCACCTCGTGTATATAGCGCTTCGGATCGTCAGCCCGCCAGTCGCTGTCCTGGTTGTAGGAGGCATCGAGGTTCAGGAAGTTGGGGAAGAACCTGCGGGCCGTCACCTTACAGGCGAGCTGATAGAGGTCGAAGTTACGGTCCTCAGGGAGATAGTTCACACCCCGCTTCTTCTTCCAGATCTGGATGGGGAAGATGGCTGTCTCGCCATTACCCACGCCCTCGTAGGTGGAGAGCAGGATCTCACGCATGATGCAACGGCCCTCCGCACTTGTGTCCGTACCATAATTAATAGAGGAGAACACCACCTGGTTACCACCACGCGAGTGGATGGTGTTCATGTTGTGGATAAATGCCTCCATCGCCTGATGCACACGACCCACGGTCTTATTGATGGCATGCTGCTGGGCACGCTCCTTACCTGTCAGTCCGTCGAGCGGCTTCTTGATATAGTCCATCAGCGGCTCGTCGTACAAGTCCTTATAACTCTCGCCGTTCAGGTCTTCCAAGGCCTTCAGTTCCTCCACATAACTCATCCGCACATAAGGGGCGAGGTAGAAGTCGAAGGCAGGGATGGCCTGACCACCATGCATCTCGTTCTGACAGCACTCCATCGAGATACAGGCCAGCACCGATGCCGTCTCAATACGACGGGCTGGGCGCGAGGCACCATGACCAGCGATGAAGCCGCAGTTCAGGATATTATCCAACGGGTGCTGCACACAGGTGAGCGACTTCGTCGGATAGTAGTCCTTATCGTGGATGTGCATATAATTCTTCTCCACGGCCTCACGGGTCTCCTCCGACAACAGATAGTCATCGACAAAGGGCTTCGTGGTCTCCGAGGCGAACTTCATCATCATGCCGGCGGGGGTGTCGGCATTCATGTTTGCATTCTCACGCGTCACGTCAGTGCTCTTGATGTTCACAATATCGAGGAACACCTCACGGGTCTTTGCTTTACGGGCCACACTGCGCTGATGGCGGTAGGCGATATACTTCTGGGCCACATCCTTACGGCTCGACTTCATCAGCTCCACCTCCACCAGGTCCTGGATCTGCTCCACCGTCATCTGACTCTCGCCACCCTGGGCGATGTGGTCTGTGATCTGATACAACAGCCGTTCATCCTCACCCTTGTCAGTATGGAGCATGGCCTTACGGATGGCAGCCATAATCTTCTGCTCATTGAATCCCACGATGCGTCCGTCACGCTTTACTACAGTTTGAATCATATCTATAAACTTTGAACTTTAAAC
>JAFRQC010000189.1 GCA_017428805.1 Prevotella sp.
AAAAGCAAAAAACATATCCAGAAAAATGTCCTGCTCCATATTGGCTATGAAACAGGACAAGATAATTATGCTTTTAAATGTCAATCGGATAATGTTTGTTAATATGTTCTATTTTTCTTCTCTTTTATTTGGAGATTAAGACAGAATCTGTCCCCATGATAGCCCTCCGAGGAGGAATGTCATCGCGATGATCACTCTCTTACTTGCACTCGCCATCGCCATAGACGTAGGCAAAGGCGCCACTCTGATAGTCGAAGATCTCCTCCGGACGGAAGAAACGGGCTACCTCGATGGCAGCGTTCTCCACGGAGTCGGAGGCGTGGACGATGTTCTGCTGGTTGCTCACGGAGTAGTCGCCGCGGATGGTGCCGGGGGCAGCCTGACGGCCGTTGGTGACACCCGCCATCGTGCGCACCACCTGGACAGCCTCAACGCCCGAGATGGCCATTGCCACGATGGGAGAGGCCTGCATGGAGGCACAGAGGGAGGGGAAGAAGGGTTTATCGACAAGATGAGCGTAGTGCTCACGAAGGATGGCATCGCTCAACTGCATCATCTTCATACCGGAGATGCGGAGACCACGACGCTCAAAACGGTTAACGACTTCGCCAATCAGCTGACGCTGTACGCAGCTGGGTTTCAGTAATACTAATGTTGTTTCCATCGGGAGAAATTTAAAAATTAAAATATTGAAAAATTGAAAATTGAAAATTTCAAGAATTAGAGTTGGCGGCCTTCGTTGATGGCATTGAAGGTAAGCATCACGTTTTGGGACGTGCTCAAGTAGCCGTTATAGGAAGACTGGTACTCCTCTGGGACGGTCTTGCCCGTATAGACGGTGGTGTACTCCCCCTTGCCTTGCGGACGGCGCTTCACCAGGAGTTCTACGAGCTGGCCGTCGGAGAAGTAGAGGCGGAACTCGTAGTCGTTTTCATAATCGAGGATGGGCGCGGTGGCATAGATGAACTGGATACTGCCCTGCTCGTCGTAGAGGTATTCCTCGTAGTATTCACGTGCGGCGAAGTTGTACTTCTTGACGGCGAAATCGAGATAGAGCGAGGGGTAGATCTGCGAATCACTGTCGCGCCGCTCCTGATAGTACATCAGCACCTCTTCCTGATGAAAGCCCGTGGCGGGGAGGTTCTGCCTGACGAGCGCCGAAAAATACTGGGGCACGGGGTATGAGAAGCCTTCACGCTCCATCTTCTTCACCTGTTCCACGTATGCCTTTGCCTCAGCATAATGCGCACGGATGGCTTTCTTCACGTCCTGTGCCTGAGCGGTCTGTGAGAGGGCGCACAGGGCGAAAATGCATAGGATTGTTTGTGCAATTTGTTTCATCTTCACACCTTTTTGGCGCAAAGATAATCATTTTCCGTGAGAAATGCAAAAAGTTTGGGGCGATTTCATATATTTTACGAAATCGCCGCAACCATTCAGTTAATCGTTCCTTGTTTAATAGGCCTGCTCATGCACGCCCTTGACGGCACGGCCTGAGGGGTCGTTCATTCCCTTGAAGGCGGCATCCCATTCGAGGGCGATGGCGGTGCTGCAGGCCACACTGGCCTCGCTGGGCACGCTGAGGGCAGCAGAGTCGGAGGGGAAGTGCTCGGCAAAAATCGAGCGGTAGTAGTACTCCTCCTTGTTCTTCGGCGGGTTGATGGGGAAGCGCTCGGCAGCGTGGGCCATCTCTTCGTCGCTGACGGCCTCTGAGGTCATCTGCTTCAGCGTGTCGATCCACGAATAGCCGACACCGTCGCTGAACTGTTCCTTCTGACGCCAGGCCACCGCCTCAGGCAGCATATCGGCAAAGGCCTCACGCACGATCTTCTTCTCGATGGTGTTACCCGGACACATCTTCGCCTCGGGGTTGGTGCGCATAGCCACGTCGAGGAACTCCTTGTCGAGGAAGGGCACACGGCCTTCGACACCCCAGGCAGAGAGGCTCTTGTTGGCACGCAGGCAGTCGTAGAGGTAGAGTTTCGAGAGCTTGCGCACGGTCTCCTCGTGGAAGTCCTTGGCCGTCGGCGCCTTGTGGAAGTAGAGGTAACCGCCGAAGATCTCATCGGCACCCTCGCCGGAGAGCACCATCTTGATGCCCATCGACTTGATGACACGGGCCAGCAGGTACATCGGCGTAGAGGCACGGACGGTGGTGACATCGTAGGTCTCGATGAAGTAGATGACGTCGCGGATGGCATCAAGGCCCTCCTGGATGGTGTAGTTGATCTCGTGGTGGACGGTGCCGATATGGTCTGCCACGAGTTTGGCCTTCGCCAGGTCGGGGGCGCCCTTCAATCCCACAGCAAACGAGTGCAGACGGGGCCAGTAGGCTTTGGTCTTCGAATCGTCCTCGATACGCATCTCAGAGTATTTCTCGGCAATAGCAGAGATGACGGATGAGTCGAGACCGCCAGAAAGCAGCACACCGTAGGGCACATCGCTCATCAGCTGGCGCTTGACGGCAGCCTCCAGCGCATCGTGGATGGCCTCGACACTGGCGGGATTGTCCTTCACGGCGTCGTACTGCATCCAGTTGCGACGATAGTACCACTTCATTCCTGGGTCAACACTCCAATAATAGTGTCCGGGCAGGAAAGGCTCATAGCGCTCACACTGGCCTTCGAGGGCTTTCAGTTCGGAGGCGACATAGACGGTGCCATCGCTGTCATATCCAATATAAAGAGGTATCACGCCGATGGGGTCACGGGCAATCAGGAACTCGTCGCGCTCCTCATCGTAGAGTACGAAGGCGAAGATACCGCTGAGGTCTTCGAGGAAGTCGATGCCTTTCTCACGATATAGGGCGAGGATAACTTCACAGTCGGAGCCCGTCTGAAACTCGTACTGTCCGGCAAAGCGGCGACGGATCTCCTGATGGTTGTAGATCTCACCATTCACCGCCAAGACTTGTTTGCAGTCTGACGAATAAAGGGGCTGGCCACCCGATTCTGGATCCACGATGCTTAGTCGCTCGTGGGCGAGGATGGCGCTGCCACCACAATAGATACCACTCCAGTCAGGTCCGCGATGACGGATCTTCTGACTCATCTTCAATGCTTTATCACGCAGAGTATGCGTTTGCTCCTTAACGTTTAATATTGCTACGATTCCACACATAATGCTATTTACGATTTACGGATTTACGATTTACGATTTGTTACAAATAAGACAGATAGAGGTAGTTGGTCTGGGCGGGGTATTCCGCGGCGAGGGTGTCAATCTGGTTGACGGTGGGCACGAGGCCGAGCATCTTGCGCCATTTGCGGAAGGTGAGGCCCGCCTGCTCCATCTTCATCCGGTGCTCCAGGCCGATGGCACGGGCAATCTGGAAGTCGGAAAAGCCATAGACCTTGGCAGCGTGCAGCAGCGAAGCAATCTCCGGCGATGCCAGATACTCCTTGAACTCACTTGGCTCCATAAACTCGGAGACCTCAGAGAGGAGCGTGTTTTCGCGGAGTTGCTGGTCGATATCGACGATGTGCTTCAGCTTCTGCAGGAACCAGCGGTCGATCTTGGTCAACTGATGGATCTGTTCAACGGTATAGCCGATCTTCAAAGCCTTCGACACCACGAAGATACGCATATCCGTCGGTTCGTGGAGGGAGGTAGCGATGTCGGCAATCTTGATCTCGTGGTTTTCCACAAAGCCGTGCATACCCTGTCCGATCATACGGAGGCCCTTCTGCAAGGACTCCTCAAAGGTACGTCCGACGGCCATCACCTCGCCCACACTCTTCATCGACGAGCCGAGTTGACGCTTCACACCGTGGAACTTGGTCAGATCCCAACGGGGAATCTTACACACCACGTAGTCGAGGGCAGGCTCGAAGAAGGCGCTGGTGGTCTTCGTGACGGAGTTCTTCAGTTCGAAGAGTCCGTAGCCGAGTCCCAGTTTGGCAGCCACGAAAGCCAGAGGATAGCCCGTTGCCTTCGATGCTAAGGCCGAGGAACGCGAGAGACGGGCGTTGACCTCGATGACACGATAGTCCTCGGAATTGGGATCGAGGGCGTATTGCACGTTACACTCACCCACGATGCCGATATGACGGATGATCTTGATGGCGAGGGCGCGCAGTTTATGGTATTCGGTGTTGGAGAGCGTCTGGCTGGGCGCCACCACGATCGACTCGCCGGTATGGATGCCCAGCGGGTCGAAGTTCTCCATATTGCAGACGGTGATGCAGTTGTCGTAACAGTCGCGCACCACCTCGTATTCAATCTCCTTCCAGCCTCGGAGTGACTTCTCCACCAGTACCTGCGACGAGAACGAGAAGGCTTCTTCGGCCTGAGCATTCAGTTCTTCTTCGTTGTCACAGAAGCCGGAACCCAGACCACCTAAGGCATAGGCGGCTCTGAGGATCACGGGGAAGCCCAGTTCGGCGGCTGCCTGACGCACTTCGTCGATGGTGCTGCAAGCCTGGCTCTTGATGGTCTTCACGCCGATCTCATCGA
Organism: Prevotella sp.; assembly: GCA_017428805.1. Next base: position 4,456 of record JAFRQC010000189.1, read on the forward strand.
GGCGTTTCACAAAGAGGTCGCGGTCTTCCGTGTCGATGATGGCCTGAACGGGAGTACCTAATACCTTCACGCCGTATTTCTCCAACACACCGCGTTGGTAGAGCTCCACGCCACAGTTGAGGGCCGTCTGACCGCCAAAACTCAAAAGAATGCCGTCTGGGCGCTCCTTCTCAATGATGCGCTCCACGAACTCAGGCGTCACGGGTTGGAAATAGACCGTATCGGCTACGTCCTTAGACGTCTGGACGGTGGCGATGTTAGGATTGATGAGTACGGAGTGGATGCCTTCTTCCTTCAGAGCCTTAAGTGCCTGGGCACCGCTATAGTCGAACTCTCCAGCCTGGCCGATCTTCAAAGCGCCACTGCCGAGAAGGAGGACTTTGGACCCACCCCCAGCCCCTCCCGAAAGGAGGGGGGCATAATTAGTTTTGCTCGCAGGATTTGTTCCTAAACTCCCCTCCCTTGGGGAGGGGTTGGGGGTGGGTTCCAGCATCGCCACGAACTCATCAAACAGGAACTCCGTATCCACAGGACCGCTGCAGGCCTCGGGATGGAACTGGGCAGACATCCAGGGATTGAACTTATGGCGGATACCCTCGTTCGAGCCGTCGTTCATATTTACGAAGAGCGGTTCCCAGTCAGAGGGTAAGGTAGAGGCATCCACCGCATAACCGTGGTTCTGGGAAGTGATGAAGCACTGGGTGGTACCGACGCACTGCACGGGTTGGTTATGGGAACGATGTCCGTATTTCAGTTTGTAGGTCTTGGCACCTGCTGCCTTGGCCAGGAGCTGGTTGCCGAGACAGATACCCATACACGGCCGCACAGTCTCATTGTTCAGGAAGGTGCGGATGTGCTCTACTGTTTTGCTGCATTGTTCAGGGTCGCCAGGACCATTGGCCAGGAAGAGTCCGTCGAAGTCTAACTGGTTGAAGTCGTAATCCCAAGGCACGCGCACCACCTCGATGCCACGTCGCAGCAGACAGCGGATGATATTGGCCTTGACACCACAGTCCACCAGCACAACACGGTGTTTCTTTTCGCCGTAGGGCTGATAGGTCTTCACTTCCTTGCAGCTTACCTTCTCTACCCAGTTGACACTGCCGTAGTCTTTTTCTGAGTATTCAGAGTCTTCAGAGTATTCTGAATTACCAGAAATGACGATCCGCCCCATCATCACACCGCTCTCTCGCAGCACCTTCGTCAGTCGGCGGGTGTCGATGCCCGTGAGGGCTGGCACCCCTTCGCGCTTCAGCCACGCATCCAGGGATTCCTGGGCATTCCAATGTGAATAGGTCTCGCTATAGTCAGCCACGATCAGGGCCGTGGCGTGGATTCGTTCGCTTTCCATCAGTTCGGGCAGACCGTTGTCCGCAACTTCTGTCGAAGGCACACCATAGTTGCCCACCAGCGGATAGGTCATCACCAGCATCTGTCCGGCATAACTGGGATCCGTCAGACTCTCCGGATAGCCCGTCATCGCCGTGTTAAACACCACCTCGCCCGACACGTTCTTCTCTGCGCCGAAAGCCCAGCCACAGAATGTCGTGCCGTCATCGAGGATCAGTCTTGCTTGTCTCTTCATCTTATGATTATAACTGTAACTTTAATACTTGTTCTACATAATTCACAAACGCCTGGTTCACCATCCGGATGCCGCCAGGTGTGGGGTAATGGCCCGTGAAGTACCAGTCGCCGGGGTGATGGGGACAGGCCTTGTGCAGCCCCTCGATGCTCTGATACACCAGTTCGATGGGCGCCTGCATGCCCTCAGGGCGCAGCATCTCCACAATCTTATCATTGATCTCCTCGACGGTGAACGGTGCATAGATATTGCGCACGTGATTCAGCGAGGCTGGCGAATACTTGCAGGCCTTATAGGTATCGGCAATCAGACGCTGCATGCCTCTGTCTTTAATCAGCGCGATGGCGGCACGGAAGGCACAGAGTTCTTCCAGGTGCGACATATCGATGCCGTAATAGTCGGGATAGCGGATCTGCGGCGAACTCGACACCATCACGATCTTCTTGGGGTTCAGACGGTCGAGGATCTTAAAGATGCTCTCTTTCAGCGTCGTACCGCGCACTATCGAGTCGTCGATGATCACAAGGTTATCCTCGTATGGCTTCAGCGAACCATAGCTGATGTCATAGACATGAGCTGCCAGATCGTTGCGCTCAGAGTTATCGGCGATAAAGGTGCGCAGTTTGATGTCCTTCCACACCACCTTTTCTGTGCGCACCTCGCCGTGCAGTTTGCGGAAACCGTCCGTCATACCATAGAAGGCGACCTCTGCGGTATTGGGGATATATGAAAAGACCGTGTGATCCACATCGCCGCCAATAGCCTTGAGGATGGCGGGCGTCAGTTGCTCACCCAGTCGTTTGCGCTCCTGATAGATGTCGCGGTCAGAGCCACGACTGAAATAAATCCTCTCAAACGAGCAGGCACTCAGGGGCTGGGCTGGCATAATCTGTTCCAGCTGGCTCGTCCCGTTCTTATGTACGATCAGCGCCTCGCCTGGCTGTAGTTCGCAGATATCCTCCGTCTGCAGGTCGAAGGTCGTCTGCAGTACAGGCCGTTCACTGGCCAGCGCCATTATCTCTTCATCGCGATAGTAGAACGCAGGCCGGATGCCCCACGGGTCGCGCACGGCAAACATCTCGCCTGAGCCCGTCAGTCCGCACATCACATATCCACCGTCATAGTGGCTCATCGTGCTCTTCAGCACATTGGCCATCTCCACGTGGTTGTCGATATAATCGGTAATCGCCGTATCTTTCAATCCCTGCTCCTTCGCGAGGGCATACAGGCGCTCCACCTCACGATCCAGACGGTGGCCCATCAGTTCGAGGGTGATATAAGAGTCGCCATAGATTCGCGGCGACTGGCCCTGTAGGGTGAGGAACTGAAAGACCTCATCGATATTGGTCATATTGAAGTTGCCGCACAGACAGAGGTTCTTCGCCCGCCAGTTGTTTCGGCGCAGGAAAGGATGAACAAATGTCAGTCCGCTCTTGCCTGTCGTCGAATAGCGCAGATGTCCCATCAGCAGTTCGCCGGCCATCTCTTCCGTCACACGACTGAAAATCTCCGTGATGGCATCCTTGCCCTCGGCCTTCTCACGGAACATATACTCCGTGCCTGGCTCCTTCGTCAGACTGACGGAAGCGATACCGGCACCCTCCTGTCCGCGATTGTGCTGCTTCTCCATCATCAAGTAGAGTTTGTTGAAACCATAGCGCCACGAACCGTATTTCTGCTCGTAGTAACTCAGTGGTTTCAACAGGCGGATCATCGCCACACCACACTCGTGCTTCAATTCTTCCATAATCTTCGGATTACTCTGATTACTCAGAACAAACTTTGATGAAGTCCATAAAGAGCGGGTGCGGGTGCAGGACCGTCGATGAATATTCTGGATGGAACTGTGTGCCGATGTACCAGCGTTTCTCTGGGATTTCGACAATCTCCACAAGGTCGGAAGCCGGGTTGATACCCACGCACTTCATACCGTTCGATTCATATTCGTCTTTATAGGCATTGTTAAACTCGTAGCGATGTCTGTGTCTCTCGCTGATGAGCGACTTTTCGCCATAAGCCTCGTAGGTGCGACTTCCCTTGACGAGCTCGCAGTCATAAGCGCCCAATCGCATTGTACCGCCCAACTCCGTGATGCTCTTTTGTTCCTCCATCATATCGATGACGTTGTGCGGTGTCTGCGTGTCCATCTCACTGCTGTTGGCATCGTGATAGCCCAGCACGTTACGGGCAAACTCGATCACCATCATCTGCATACCCAGACAGATGCCGAAGGTAGGGATATCATTCGTACGACCATATTCGGCGGCGATGATCTTGCCTTCGATGCCACGATTGCCGAAGCCCGGACAGACAACGATGCCCGCCAGGTCCTTCAGTTTCTCTGCGACATTCTGTGCTGTGATCTCCTCGCTGTTCACAAAATGTATCTTTGTCTTCACATCGTTGTAGATGCCTGCCAGATTGAGGCTCTCGCGGATGCTCTTGTAGGCATCCTGCAAGTCGTATTTGCCCACGAGACCGATATGTACCTCGCGCTTGGCATTGCGCTGCTTCTCCAAGAAGTCGTGCCAAGGCTGCATCGTCGGTGTCTCTCCCACGGG
>JAFRQC010000034.1 GCA_017428805.1 Prevotella sp.
CACCCCACGATGCTCAAGGCCGCCGTACAGGCCAAGGCAGAAGGCATCTGCCACCCCATCCTGCTGGGCAACGACGAGTACATCGCCAAGCTCGCCGCCAAGCTCGACCTGAACATCGACGGCATCGAGATCGTGAACCTGCGCCACCCCTCCGAGCAGGAGCGCCGCGAGCGTTACGCCCGCATCCTCACGGAGAAGCGCCAGCGCGACGGTTACACCTTCCAGGAGGCCAACGACAAGATGTTCGAGCGCAACTACTTCGGTATGATGATGGTCGAGACAGGTGAGGCCGACGCCTACATTACCGGTCTCTATACGAAATACTCCAACACCGTCAAGGTCGTCAAGGAGGTCATCGGCATCCGTCCTGAGTACCAGCACTTCGGCGCTATGCACATCATCAACTCGCCCAAGGGCACCTATTACATCGCCGACACCCTGGTGAACGAGAACCCGGATACCGACACCCTCGTCGACATCGCCAAGCTCGCTGCCACCGCCGTACGCTTCTTCAACGAGAAGCCCGTCATCGCGATGGTCTCCCACTCCAACTTCGGCTCCTCCACCAGTAGCGGTGCCAAGAAGGTGAAGAGCGCCGTGGAGCAGATGCAGCAGCTCTATCCCGAACTGCTCATCGACGGTGAGATGCAGCTGGGATTCGCCCTCGACGATGAGCTGCGCGACGAGCAGTATCCGTTCACGAAGGTAAAGGGCAAGCGGGTGAACACGCTGGTATTCCCCAACCTCACCTCTGCCCGCTCCTCCTACAAGATGCTCCAGATGCTCGGCTCCGACGCGGAGATCATCGGCCCGATCCAGATGGGTCTGAACAAGCCCATCCACTTCGTTGACTTCGGCTCCAACGTCCGCGACATTGTGAACATCGTCGCCGTCGCCACCATCGATGCCTACGTCGATAAGATCAAATCGAAACTCGCCGCCCTCGGCAAATGACAATATTTTTCAAATATGGATAAGGCAGCCTAGTGCTGCCTTTTTTCGTGCTTATGAGGCTTCGGGACTTTACATAGACATAATTTCTATTTTAACGTGAGTCCAGCGATAATAGTTATAGATCAAACGTCTGATTGTTAAGCAATTAGTGATATTTCGTAGTTCTTTTGTTACCAAACCACAAATATACACTAAAAGATATCGCTAATGTTTACCGAGGACAATGTTTTTCACTTCGTTCAAGGAAAATCCTGAAATATTCTGTATGACAGATGATTTTTGCAAATTTCATTGGTTCTGCGTCAATTTGGGTGGTAATTCCTGTCCCATTTCATACCACTATAGAGGAGTTTTGTCCTCAGGACATCAGCATTTGCCCTGTTGAACATGCTCTTCTTGATGGCTTTGGTCTTATTGGCAGTCCCCTCCAGTAATGCATTACTATAGTTTGTAGAGCAAGTTTCAATTACAACCTCCTTGTCTTTTCTGACACATAGCGCGAAGCTTCTGATTTCTCTAATCTTGCATCTGATGGCATCTTTCAGCCAGTCATCCATACATGGTGCATCATCCTCAGCATGCAACATCTTTCGGAATCCGATGCATATCTGTATGATGTGTTCCACTTCCGGATGTGTGTCCTTCAGCTTCAGCAGTTTCCTTGAACAGGTCTCTCCTGTTACAATGTATTTCCAGATAGTGCTACACCTGACTTTTGTACATACTTCCTTTTGTTCACCGAGCGCCTTGTTTTGCAGTCTTATCTCTTCGCGCAACTTCCTGTATTGGCAGACAAGTGGGGACATGCATTTGTGCAGGATACGTGAATGGAGCCTTACACTAAGCTTCTTTGCCACGCTTTCCTGCATGATGCAGCCAGTGCTTATAATACGGGCCATCTCCCTTGCGGCTTTCATTGCCCTCTTCTGATCCGTGCTCAATACAGACAGGACACCGCCAGACAGAGTGTTGTACACCTTGCGGGAGGTCACGCCAAGTGATTTTGCAGTCTCGGCCAATGTCAGTCCGTCATCCCTAAGGCGACGGGCTGCATAGAAAAACAAGACTCTTTCACGACGCCTCCTGTCCCCCATCTGACAGATGGCTTCTACAATGGACTTGTAGGCATCCTCTTCCGTAGGGTATGGATATGGCATTTTCTCCCAGACCTGTCCCAGCAGACTCTTTATCGGCTCGACGGATGCCTTCTTCAGGTTCTGCATCAGGTGGAAACGGTCTGACACCTGCCGGATGAATTCCGACGCAGCACTGATGATGGCAGCATAGCTTTGACTTCCGTCACAAGTGACCACCTTTATTCCCGGATGCGAGGCTAGCCAGTCCGTTATCTCCTGACCATAACGGGAGTCAAAGAGGGCAAGGGGCTGGCGCGTATAGTGATCCACTATGACGCACATGTACTTGTGCCCTTTCCATTTGGCGAAGTCGTCCAGTCCCACATAGCCGCTGGTACGTACTTGCGGGTTTATCCTACCCATCAACCGTAATACCCGGATACAAGACACACTGATTTGGATACGTTGCATAGTCAGTGTCTCAGATGCCTTACGTGCGGTCTGTTCCAGTACCTCATGACGGATACGCTTCTCTACATCATAGGTATGACGGCCGCACGGTGGACCGACATCTCCCACTGCATCGCCGACCACTACGAAGACTACGACGGCTTCGTCGTGCTGCACGGCACCGACACGATGGCCTACACCGCCTCTGCCCTCTCCTATATGCTCGAGAACCTCACCAAGCCCGTCATCTTCACCGGC
>JAFRQC010000035.1 GCA_017428805.1 Prevotella sp.
CTCTGCTGCAAGTTCAATTGTAAATCTTTAAACTCTTCTTTTGTCATGATACAATAACAGTTGTAGTTATGTGCACTATTGCGCTTGCAAAGGTACAACGAAACTACAACTGCTACAACGTGTATTTCTACGAATGCTTACTGCAGGAGAAGGAGGGGCAGTCTTTGTGGACGCCTTCGAGTTCGCAGTGGCCTACGATCTCTGCATCAGGGTAATCGAGCTTCAGAGAGCGGAGCAGGGCGATGAGGGCAGCACGCTGGGCTGGGGTACGGGTGTCGGCTGAACGACCACGGTCATCAAGGCCACCTTCGTAGCAGATGCCAATGGAATGGGCATTGTAGTGCCGGGCATGGGCGCCGACCATCTCTTCGGGGCGGCCCATGTGGAGCTGGCCATCACGGGTGATGTAGTAGTGGTAGCCACAGCCGTTCCAACCTTTGGCACGGTGCATGTTGTCGAGCATCTCGAAGGTCAGATGCTGGTTCGGGCGGGATGCCGAACAGTGAATTACGAGTAAATCAATACGACGCATTTTTTTCTTGTGTTTAGAAACGAATGTGAATAATAACCATAATTTGGACCACGAATAGATCGTGGTTAGAGATTCATGCAAGACTGAATGATGTTCGTACCGAGAATCGTTGTGATGACGGTTGCGACAATCTGAAGGATTTTCTTTACAGTATTCCATTTAATCATAATGTAATATTTTTAAAAGTTAGACATGTTTTTTGCAGGGTTGCACCCTGCGGTGTATTCTTACTTTTTCTGGCGCAGAAAAAGAAGCAAAGTTTAGAGCCCCTTGATAAGGGGCGGCTATAATGCAGGGATTCCCCTGCCATCCTCCATCTACCCCAACCCCTTCTTCATAAGAAGGGGCTTCGACCTTAACCCCAAACCCCTTTGCCCTCTCCAGGGCAGGGGCTTAAAAAAATAATCGCAGAACGCCGTCGATTATTTTTATGTTTTGGTATCGCGGGACGACGCGATGCCTTTTTTATCGGCTGGCGCACAGAAAAGGCGTAGGAATGACATTGCCTTTTTGAGCTCCATTGATTGAGTCCATCCGCCTCAGGTGAGCCCCTTTCCAAGGGGCGGCGATAGCAGGGATGTCAAAATCATGGCGAACCCCGAAGGGGCACAGGCTTGAGAGCCATACCAAAAGGCTGATGCAGGACGGCGTATGCCGCCGGAGTCAGTTACATCCTCTTGCCAACGATTGGCGAGAGGCTTGGAGAGTGGTTCGAGATCCTCCTTAGGACAAGGAGGATAAGGTGGTTGTGACAGGGTAAGCAGGGCCGAAGCCCTGCTAAAACTTATCCTTCGCCTCCAGGCGTGGCCTCGGTCTGCGAGAGGGCGTAGTCACTGACTGCGATCTTCTCGAAGTAGACCTTCTTCTTGCCCTCGACGGTCTTCTCCTTACGGATGAGGACATCCTTGAACTCAAAGGCGCACTCGTTCTTCAGCGCACGGCTGGTGAGCTTCTCACCCTTGGCGTTCTCAGGGCTGAAACGCAGATGAATGCCCTCGATGATCACGTTGGGCCCCAGGCTGATAGCGGTCTCCACATCATTGGAGCCCTTGCCCTCGATGGTGGGACGGAAAGTTCCCAGGCCGTCGAGCTTCACCGACTGGCCCTGCAGGATGAGCTCCTTCAGACAGCCCACGATGTTCTGGAGCACCAGCACAAGCATATCGTAGCTGGCGAGTTTGCCGTGTTCGGCGAGGTGCTTGGCGAAACCCTTGAGCGACATGGGTTCGCTGGTGGAAGGTACGGGGAACCACTTGCCGAAGGCAGTTGAATCGTCATTCGTGTTCTGACGAAGGTTCACGGGAAAGGTAATTCGTTCTCTTGCCATAGTTGGAAAATTTAAAGATTAAAAAATTAAAAGATTAAAAAAGTAAAAAATTAAAGAATTTAAAGATTAAAACAACTCTCTCGTGTCGCAGTGCAGTCGGGAAGAAAGAACGGCTTTTTCTTAGGGAATAAACGGATTATTCTGGGAGAAAGTGGCGTAGTTTCTTGAGGCCTCGTCCGACCTTGCCTTGACTTTGCAAAGGTAGCACTTTGGCAAAGGGCGTTGTCTGACTTTGTCAGACTCTTCCAAAGAAATTTGAAAATTTCTATTAATTCATTCATTTCTCTGGCGCAGAGAAACGAATCAAAGAGACATCCACCCTAACCAAGCCTTCCCCTATATGGGAAGGATGTAACTGAAAATCGCAGAAACCGTCGATTTTCAGGGTTTTGGTATGGCTCTCAAGCCTGTGTCCCTTCGGGATTCGCCATGATTGTCTACATCCCCGCTTTCGCCGCCCCTTGCAAAGGGGCTCACCAGAGGCAGAAGGGCACTATACCCACATTGGGGCTTATCTGTGCGCCAGCCGAGAAAAAGACATCGCGTCGTCCCGCGATACCAAAACATAAAAATAATCGACGGTTTCTGCGATTATTTTTTTAAGCCTCCCAATATAGGGGGAGGTTTGGAGGGGGTGGATGCTTCTTTGCTTCTTTCTTCGCGCCGAAGAAAGTAAGGAAATAAAGTTAGAGAAATGCTTCTCTTTCTTGGAGCATCCGAAGGAAGTTCTGGTAAAGAGGCGATTTTGAAAGCGCCTCTTGATCCTGGAGTTCGGGCGGAAGATCGATACAGTAGTCCTCACAAATGTAACGGACTGCCTGAGGCGGCAGCTTCTGAGCCTTGGGCGAGATCCCCATGGCATCAAGGATATGCCGCCGCGTCGCCAGATAGCGACTGAAGGTTCTTGGCGAGACATCGGCCAGACGGGCCAACGTACTCTTACTGATGAAACGGTTTTTGTCGTAGAAGTTAACCATGAATTAGGTGCTAAAAGTTAAATATATAAATATATTTATGTAACGAGTGTAACGAGATGGGGAAACTTTTATAATAGAAATGCATTTAGTTGGAGGTAAATGTGATTTCTTATAAGAAAGGTTGAAAATCTCATTACACTCGTTACATTTTTAGAAGGGCAAGCCCTGTTCAACTGCCTCATTCTGAGGCATTTCTGGGCTTTCTGGTTCTTCGGCGAAGAGAGCGGAAATTTCACGCTGGGCTTCGGTGGGATTCATGTCGTAAAGACGATAGAAACAACCCTTGCTGTTGCGCTCGGAGCGGTAGCCGATGGCCTTCATGACCAGAGAGATACGGCGGGAGGTGATGTTACGGTTACCGTAACTGATCATCTGGGCAATGGTGGCTGAACTCAGGAATTTAAAAGGTTCACCGGGACGAGGCTTGCGGAAACGGCTGCGGATGAGCTGCTCCTCGTCAGAAATGATACGGAAATACTCGTTCTGCCGTTTCATCCGGGCTTCTTCAGATTTCCCAAACCAGTAGGGAAAGCCATCGTAATACTCATCGCGCAATTGGGCATAGAGCTGTTCGTAGTCGAACTCCCACTTGCGGGGATTGTCCACACTGGACACACGGAAACAGAGCCAACGACGGTTGCCGGTCTCGTCGGTCAGGAACCGCTCCTGATTTCCCGTGGCACAGAGTGCTGCCAGACGGTGCTTCGCCATCACAAACTTATCGTAAGGCCGTCGGATCTTCAGCGTAATCTTGGTCGAGAGTGACTTTAATTCCGCATTGTCACGGTCTTTGAAAGCATCGATCTCCTCGATCTCCACCAGACAGTTCTCGACGAGCGCGATCTGGTCGTCCTTCTGCGAGAAGGAGTTGCTGGAGTTCTCCCAATAATAGGGACGCAAGGGTGGGGGCAACAGGAATCGGAAAAACGTGGTCTTATAGACACCCTGCGGGCCGATAAAGGTGAGGATGGTCTCATTGCAGATGTCATCGCTCAGCCAGTCGGCCATCGTGGCCACCAGCCATTTGTGCAGTGCCCACTGCATTAGTTCCTGTGCCTCCTCGAGCGTCTGCTTCTCCTGAACCGCCTCGACATGGACGAAGGACGCCAACTCAGCCACACGGTCTTTCTTGTCCCAGGCAGGCAACTGTTTCACATAGTCGCGAATGGGATGGATGCGTCGGGCCAGGTCGCTGTTGATCATGTCCCTCAGGTCGTTCTTCAGCACACGCTTGCCGGTGTCGGTGGCCATCATGCGACGGAGCTTGCAGATATAGGATTCTTCCATCAGATGCCATTCGCCATTGTCCTCTAAATAGAAGGTCTGGTCGGTGATCTGATTATAGATGATCTCTACCTTGTTGACACTCAGCCATTTGCAGATGTCTGGCAGCGTGATCATGGAGACCTCTTTCAGGCGACCGCCTTTGTTGAGTCGCCAACAGCCATGTTCGTGCTGACGGTTCTGATAGACCCAGTGGATGATGCCTTCGCGCTGCTTCTGGTCGTAGTCGTTCCAGTTCTGGGCCGCCCATTCCAGCAGACTTTCTATCGGTGTGCCGAAATGATTGAACAGGTGGGCAGCATGCATCACATAGTGGTGATGGGTGCCGGGACCGTAGGCGATGTTGCGCTTGTTGAGCATCTGTTCGATGATGGTCCAGGCTGATTCGACATCGGCATGATGACTGCCCACGGCATCCTCTGCACGGCGCTTGCCACGCTCGGTGTCAGCCGCCGTATTCGCCGCTGCTGCCTCGTCGTCGGTTATCAGGAATGGCTCTGCGTCGGAGTTGAAATGGGCCTCAGGGTCGTGGGCAATGCCCGAGAGGCGGGTGATGTTGCTGCACTGGCCGTCGTATTTTACGCCGCAAAGGTCGGCATAGTATTGGTTTCCCTTCTTATAGGCCGCCCGATAGAGAATACCATTTTCAGGAGGTGAGAAATCGCACACAGATTCCACAGATGACACAGATGTATCGGCTGGCGCCGATGTATAGCGGAAAATGATGCGTAGTCCCTCACCGCTGATGGTTCGATAGGCCAAAAGTGTATGCGGATCGGCAAGGATCTTACTTCTTACCTCTTCCATCTTACTTTCCTCCACATGATCTATGTCACAGATGGAGAGGCCGGTGACGCGGGTGACATGGGTGGTCTGCTTGCCGTTGCCATTGAACAAGACCGCCACTGAAAAGGCTGGCATGATGGAGTTCTTCACCTTCTTGTTCGCCTCTTCGCGGGTGATGGTCTTGGCGAGCTTACGATAGAGTTCGGTCTTGCTCTGGACACTTTGGTCGCACTTGATCCACCACAAGATGGTGTCGAGTCCCACGGCTTTGCTCTCGTAGGACTGCAGGTCCTTGAAGATACTGAGTTTCAGATTGTTCATAGGCTGTTGCCATTAAGGACTTTCTCCCTGAGGTAATCCTCAAATTCATCGTAATAGCGGTAGAGTAACTTGCCGTAGGCATCCCAGATGGCCATGAACTCCTTTTCAGAGAGCTTGGCCGCCATACCGAGGATCATGACCGACACGTGGTTGAGGTCTGTCTTGGAACAGTAATCCTGACGGAAGTAGCGTCCGTTCATGTGATAGTTCGTGCGCAGAAAGTACTGCATCCCTTTTGATTTTGCCATCTGCTCCTGCAGAACTCGCACGAGCAGCATGGCTGCGATGTGATTTAGTTTCATTTTGTGCGTAAAATAAAGTTGATTTTTGGTGAATTGTACTTTTACGCGACAAAAATAGACATATCCCAAAATATGATTGTGCCACGCCATAGGGTGGCACAGCCGATAAAATTCTTATCGGAATTTAAGAATTATTAGTAGAAAAACAAGATTGGGGGAGAATAATTTGGCAGTTAGGGAAAAAATGAGTACCTTTGCAGCTTGAATTGGAAAAGATTAGAATACTGAATACAGAGGTGGTAGCAGCAACCCAGGAGGCGTTGCTGGAGGAACTGCGACAAGGCGTCGTGGTAACTCCCAATATTGACCATCTGGTGAAGCTGCAGGAGGACCGTGAACTGTATGAACTTTACAAGCAGACCGAGTGGGTCATCTGCGACAGTCGGCTGTTGTATTTGTTCGCACGACTGCTCCCGAAACCACTTCCTCAGGCTATTCCTGGGAGCAGCTTCTTCCCGGCCTTTTATATGCATCACAAGGACAATCCGGATTGTCGGATATTCTTGTTGGGTGGCATGGGAGATGTGGCCCAGAAAGCCATGGATAACATCAATCGGAAGGTAGGCCGACAGATGGTGGTAGGGGCGTTCTCTCCATCATACGGGTTTGAGAAGAAGCCGGAAGAGAATAAACAGATTGTACAGATGATCCGGAAGTCTGGCGCTAACGTGGTTCCCGTCTGTGTAGGTTGTCCCAAACAGGAGAAATGGATCTATGCCCATAAGGATCTATTGCCAGAGGTGAAGATCTGGATGGCATTGGGAGCGACGATAGATTTTGAGGCTGGCAATGTGAAACGGGCTCCGGAGATATGGCAGAAACTGTATCTGGAGTGGTTCTACCGATTCTGCAAGGAACCTAGAAGACTGTTCAAACGTTATTTCATCGATGACATGAAATTCTTCTGGTATTTCGGGAAACAGCTTTTAGGTATTTACAAAAACCCATTCAAAGAGGTTGACGATGAGAAATGAGACGATATTTGAGTTTATCAGATATGCTTTAGATGGCAGTCAAACCAAGTTCAGTCATCTGGATGATCTGGATTGGGAGGTGCTCTATGACTTCTCGGATAAACAGTGTATCACGGGTGTGCTTTATCCTGGCATGGTCAAACTGGCTAAGGAAAAGAAACCGTCGATGACCGTCATGGGAAATTGGTATGCAAGGGTTGGGATTAACAAGGAATTGAATGAGAGACTTGATGCTGCTGTCGTTCAGGTAACACGCCAATTTGAAAAGGATGGATTCCCCAATTGCGTCTTGAAGGGACAAGGAAATGCCTTGATGTACCCAATACCAGAACAACGCAGTCCTGGAGACATAGATCTTTGGCCGATGGCTGACAGGGGACGTATTTTCAAGTATGTGAAAAAAGATTTCCCCAACACCAAGATGCTTTATCATCATCTGGAATATCCCATCTTCAAGGATATCATGGTGGAGGTGCATTTCTTTCCCATGTTTTTAAATAACCCGTTATATAACAGGCGTTTCCAAAAATGGGTGAAGACTGAGGCCAAAGAACAATGCAGTAACCGGGTTGAACTGCCACAAGGCAGCTTCTGCAGACCGACAGTAAAGTTTAACGTTATCTACCAGATGGCGCATATCCGTCATCATTTCTTTGATGAAGGTATCGGATTCAGACAGATCATGGACTATTATTTCCTGATTAAGAACGAAGATGTCTGTGAAATGAAAGATGAATTGCGTGAATTGTTGGATGCTTTTGGATTGTTAGGATTCACCAAGGCTGTGATGTATGTCTTAAAAGTTGTATTTAATCTCGATGAACGATACTATTTGTCGAATCCTGATGAAAAGATTGGACAGATGTTGATTGAGGAGATCATGATGACTGGCAATTTCGGCCAAAATGACAGCCGGTTTGGAAACTTGAAAGAGCAGTCTCGCATCACGCGCTTATCTGCACTTCTCAAAAAGAATCTGCGCTTCTGGCGGTATTTCCCAGGAGAAGTGATCTTTGCGTTCTTATTCCGGATGGGACAGCCGTTCTGGAGGTGTTGGGCCAATATGACATATTCAAAATAATTATATTTGCAGAGATGACCAATAATAGCAAGACGAATAATCTGATAAAATATGCAGTAATAGCAGCAGATTTCATGCTGCTTAATGCACTGTTGTATCTCTCTGTACTCTATTACCCAAGGATGGCAGACTGGACGCCTACCAAGGTGAGGCTTTTTGTCATTACAATCAACCTGGCATTCCTGATAAGCCACTATTTCAATTACCCCATCGTTCACTTTAGGGTGGTCTCTGTGGGAGATATCATTCAAAGAGTTACCAAACTTGTTGGACTGGCTGTTCTGATTGCTTATTTGATCATGAAGGGCATCAGCCTTACCCAGACCAAGGTCGGCACTCAGTTGATGGAGGTCGGAACTGTATTCTTTTTCGTATTGCTCATTTCCCGTTATTTCGAGAGAATGGTCATTAAGTATTACCGAATGTCTGGTGGAAATACAAGGCGTGTGACATTCGTCGGGGCGGATCCGGAACTGGTAGGCATTCTCAGAAAACTGAAAAATGACGCAACGTTAGGCTACCAAGTGACAGGCTATTATGGTGACGAGCATTTGGAGAAGCTGGTCGATGAGATTGAAGAGTTAGAAAAAAAGAATAATAAGAAAACAAGGAAGGAACCCGTCAGGTTGAAAAGACTTGGGTCGTATGAGGACTTGTTGGACGCTATCAAGAAAGATGAAGAACTGGACTTGGGCGATGAGCTGTACATGTGTGTGTCGAGGTTGGACCGTGACAGGATCAGGGAAGTCTCGAAATACTGCGACCAACATGTGGTGAGATTCTTCTACGTTCCTGTGTCGGTAGAGACGATAGGCTTGAATCTGAAGCGGGAAATGGTGGATGATATGGAGGTGTTCACGACGTATGAGAATCCACTGATGAACCCTGTGAATAAGATCATAAAGCGGGCGTTTGACATCGTGGTGTCATTGCTGATCTTGACTATCATGCTGCCGTTTATGCCCATACTCTGGCTGATTATCAAGACGCAGAGCCCAGGTCCGTTGTTCTTCAAACAGTTACGTACTGGTCTGGATGGTAAGGAGTTCTACTGTTATAAGTTCCGCTCGATGCATGTGAATGAGGATGCAGATAAGGTACAGGCCACCAAGGATGACCCGAGGAAATATCCGTTCGGGAACCTCATGCGTAAGGCAAACATCGACGAACTGCCGCAATTCTGGAACGTGCTGAAAGGCGATATGTCGATCGTTGGACCGAGACCCCATATGCTGGCACATACGGAGCAGTATTCGCAACTGATAGACAAGTATATGGTGCGTCATTTTGTGAAACCTGGCGTGACCGGTTGGGCGCAGGTGACGGGATTCCGGGGTGAGACGAAGGAACTCTGGCAGATGGAGGGGCGTGTGAAGCGTGACATCTGGTATATGGAGCACTGGAGTATCTGGCTTGACATCCGCATCATCTGGATGACATTCAAGACGATTTTTATTCATGACAAAAATGCATATTAGCAGTTCACTGACAAAAATTAAATTGAAATGAAGAAACAAATAGCTATTTTAGGATCTACAGGATCCATAGGCACCCAGGCCCTGGAGGTCATCAGGGAACATGCAGACCTGTATGAGGTCTATTGTCTGACAGCGAACAACAAGGTGGAGCTGCTGGCTGAGCAGGCCCATCAGTTTAAGCCGGCTGCCGTCGTGATAGCCAACGAACAGCGCTATGACGAGCTGAAGCGGCTGATGAGCGATATGCCTGAGGTGAAGGTGTATGCCGGGGCGAAGGCCCTCGACGAGATCGTGGAGGCCGGACCGATCAATATGGTGCTGACTGCCATGGTGGGCTTTGCAGGACTGTCGCCCACGATCCATGCCATCAAGGCGCGGAAGACCATCTGCCTGGCCAATAAGGAGACACTCGTGGTGGCTGGACAGTTGATCTGTGACCTCGCCATCGCCTACCACGCCCAGATATTGCCCGTGGACAGTGAGCACTCGGCCATCTTCCAGAGTCTCGTCGGCGAAGACCATAACCGCATTGAGAAGATTCTGTTGACAGCTAGTGGCGGTCCCTTCCGTCTGAAGTCGATGGAGGAGATTGCCCACGTGACGAAGGCAGACGCCCTGAAACATCCGACGTGGAACATGGGTGCGAAGATCACCATCGATTCGGCGTCGATGATGAACAAGGGCTTCGAGGTGATCGAGGCGAAGTGGCTCTTCGGCGTGGAGGCCAGTCAGATACAGGTGCTGGTGCATCCGCAGAGCGTGGTTCACAGTGCCGTGCAGTTTGAGGACGGCAGCGTGAAGGCCCAGTTGGGTGTGCCCGACATGCGCCTGCCCATCCAGTATGCGTTCTCGTATCCGAAGCGCCTGACACTCTCCGGGGAGAGACTGAACCTGTTTAACCATCCGCTGGAGTTCTTCGAACCCGACCTGGACAAGTTCCGTTGTCTGGCGCTGGCCTTCGAGGCGATAGAGCGTGGCGGCAACGTGCCGTGTATCCTCAACGCCGCCAACGAGATCGTGAACCGGGGATTCCTTGAGGACAAGTGCGGGTTCCTCCAGATGGGGGACATCATCGCCGAGACCATCGAGCGCACGACCATCATCACGAACCCGTCGTACGACGACCTCATCCGTACAGACCGTGAGGCCCGTCGCATCGCCACAGAATTAATGCAACCCAAATCATAATGATATAACGACCACGAATTACACGAATTTCACGAATTATTTGTACGTGCAATTTAATTAGTGTAATTCGTGTAATTAGTGGTAGAAAAAAAGATTATTGTATAATGGAAATATTTCTGATAAGACTGTTACAATTCATGCTGGCCATTGGCCTGCTGGTACTGCTGCATGAGGGTGGACACTTCTTCTTTGCCAAACTGTTCGGTGTACGCGTAGATAAGTTCTACCTGTTTTTCGACCCCTCCATCTGGAAGTGGGACGGCAGCCTGTTTAAGTTTAAACCCAAGGGCAGTGACACGCAGTATGGCGTGGGTTGGCTGCCCCTCGGCGGCTATTGTAAGATTGCCGGTATGATCGACGAGAGCTTCGATACCGAACAGATGAAACAACCTGAACAGCCGTGGGAGTTCCGTGCCAAACCTGCCTGGCAGCGTCTGCTGATCATGATCGGCGGTGTGCTGGTGAATTTCCTCCTGGCACTGTTCATCTATTCGATGATCCTCTTCCACTGGGGCGATACGTATATCCCCGTGAAGGACATGACGCTGGGTATGAAGTTCAACACCGAGGCGAAGGCCTTGGGCTTCGAGGACGGGGATATCCTGATAGGTACGGATAAGGGCGAGTTTAAGGATTTCTCGGCCGACCTCTATCGTGACCTCAGCGAGGCGTACAGTGTGGATCTGATCCGCGATGGCAAGAAGATGACATTGAGACTCCCCGGCAACCTGAATCTGTTGGGGATGCTGAAGGCAGAACCTTCGTTCGTAAGGCCCCTGATCCCTGCAGAGGTGGACAGTGTGATGGCAGACAGTCCTGCTGCCTCCATCGGCCTGCAGAAGGGGGATAAGATCGTGGCCATCAACGACAAGGCCATCGACAGCTATAATGAGTTTACGGACCAGCTCGGTATCCTCGAGGATATGATGACGGCTGCACAGACCAAGGAGGATAGTCTGAAAGTGCGCACGGTGAATATTGTTGTTTCGAGGAATGAGGAAGGAGGAATGAGGAATGAGAATACTTCTGCGGCGGAAAAAAGAGACACCTTCTCTGTGGTTCTCACGCCAGAGCTGAAACTCGGGTTCTATGTGAAGAGCCTCGCAGGACTGTATGAGCCGTACACGCGTGAGTATGGATTCTTCGAGAGCATCCCTGCCGGAATCAAATACGGCTGGAACGTGCTGGCAGGCTATGTGGGTGACATGAAGTATGTGTTTACGGCTGACGGTGCGAAGTCGCTGGGTGGCTTTGGTGCCATCGGCAGTCTGTTCCCGCCGATGTGGGACTGGTACCTCTTCTGGAAGATGACCGCCTTCCTGTCGATCATCCTCGCCTTCATGAACATCCTGCCCATCCCGGCTCTCGACGGTGGACACGTGCTGTTCCTGGTGTATGAGATGATTACGCGTCGCAAACCCTCTGAGACCTTTATGATCCGGGCAGAGTACGTGGGCTTCGGCATCCTCATCCTCCTGATGGTAGTGGCGAACCTCAACGATATCCTGCGCTGGCTGGGCTATATGTAGTCGCGTTTTCTCCGGGAGAACCGGAAAGCCAACAGATAACAAGCCACGATGACCACATACGTCATCGTGGTTTGTAGTTTTGTGGGGTGCAGACCGTCGATGCATGCTCCGGGGATAGAGGCGATGGCGGTGAGCAGGGTGTTCAGGACAGACACTATATATAATAATAGGTACGCGAGGGAAGGGAAGAGGAACACTAAGGGCGAGAGCCAGAGAATGAGCGTGGCAGCCGGGATGACGATGAAGTTCGTCAACAGGAAATAAACTGGCAGGCGTCCGAAGTAATAGGCGACCAAAGGCGCGACACCAATCTGGGCAGCACACGATACTGCCACCATCCCCCAGAGCCATCTGATAACCCGGTGCGTCATCAGATAGCCCACAGGGAAGAGCCGTTCAGACAAGGGCACAATCAGGAGGATGGCGAACACGGACAGGTAGGACATCTGGAAACCGATGTCGAAGAGTGACAGCGGGCTTACCATCAGCACCAGTATGGCTGTGAAGGCCAGGGCGTTGACAGACATCTTGTCGCGATGACCCAATGACAGCAGGGCATAGACGGTGAGCATCGTGGCAGAACGGACCACACTCACGGGCATGCCTACCAGGAAGACGAAGGACCAGATGGCGGAAAGGGTGAAAAAGTGAAAAGGTGAAAAGGTAAAAAAGCGGCTGCCGCCGAAGAGGAGGGTCAGGAGCATGAAGATGATACTGAGGTGGAGACCACTCAGGGCCAGGATGTGTGAGGCACCGGTGATGGCATAGATGTCCCGGAGTTCCTGCGTCAGGGCGGATTTGTCACCTAAGGCCATCGCTGCCACGACAGCGTATGCTTCCCCCCTTTCCCCTCCTGAGTAGGAGGGGTTAGGGGTGGTCTGATCAGTCGCGAGGCGTTGGAGGAGTTTGCTGCGGAGTTTCAGGAAATAGAGTCGGGTGCGGTCCAGGCGTGAAAGATTCTTTAAAGACAGTTCTGCCTTTTGCCATTTCCAACTCGAGATAAAGGTCTGACCAGTAAAGCCATGCACCTCCAGGTAGCGATGATAGTCGAAGGTCCCCTTGCGCCATTCGCTGTTGGGTCTGATGCGTGACTGGATCCTCAGCCCGTCGCCAATCTTCAGGCTCCGACTCCTGTCATCTTTATAGAGGTAGCATTTCAGCTTCTGCTGACTGCCTGTCAACAGGATATCGACAGCCATCGTCTTGGGTTTCTCTACCGGGGCAGTCAGGACCACGGCCTCATAGATGACTTCCTCTTCTGGCCATGGCACGCGTAATGTCGTTTCCTGCCTTTGAATCAGCAACCAACCTAACAGCACGAAACAGACGGCAATGCCTACAGACTGTATGACGGCATACCGCCACAACAGCAGTGTTCCTACTACCACCACAATCAAAACGGGCCACAGCCAACTGACAGTGCCTATACTGTCTCCCACAACAATCCCTGCCATCAGACAGATGACCAGACGTAATAACGGGGCTTCTCCAAACGGTTTGTTCTTCATCTCACTTAACGTTAACGGTGCAAAGGTAATAAAAAAAGTGAAAAGTGAAGAATGAAAAGTGAAAAATTTGCTACCGCCAAGAAAAATTGTCAATTGACCATTGTCAATTATCAATTATAATGACTATCTTTGCAAGCGAAATGGAAAGTATGGTGATGCCCTTGTGGGCGTGGATATTGTTTTACGTGCTGGTTGTCGTGATGCTTTACGTCGACCTGAAGTCATTCGGGCGGAAAGGTCAGCATGAGGTGAGCATCCGCGAAGCCCTGACGATGACAGTGGTATGGATCACTGTGTCGCTGGTGTTTTGTGTGGGCATCTACTGGCTCTATCCCGTCGACTCGCATGAGAAGGCGATGGAGTTCCTGGCGGGTTATCTGATTGAGAAGTCGCTCTCGATGGACAACCTCTTCGTGTTCCTGATGCTGTTCACGTTCTTCGGCATCCCCAGGAAATACCAGCACGAGGTGCTCTTCTGGGGTATCTTCGGGGCACTGGTGCTGAGGAGTGTCTTTATCTTTGCTGGTGCGGCGATGGTGCAGAGGTTCGAGTGGATCCTCGCCATCTTCGGTGTGTTCCTGATCTATACGGGCATCAAGATGTTTGGACATAATGAGGATGAGCAGGTGGACCCGTCGAAGAATATCTTCGTGAAGGTGTTTAAAAGGTTCTTCCCGGTGACGGATAAGATGCATGAGGACAAGTTCTTTGTGAAAGGTGAAAAGGTAAAAGGGTTAAAAGGTGAAAAATGGTTGGCCACTCCGCTTTTTATCGCACTGATTGTGATTGAGACGACGGATGTGGCTTTTGCCGTGGATTCGATACCGGCCGTGTTCTCCGTGTCGAGGGATCCGTTTATCGTGCTGACATCGAATATCTTCGCCATCCTCGGCCTGAGGGCACTCTACTTCGCCCTGGCGGCTGTCGCGAAATATTTCACCTATCTGAAATATGGCCTGGGTATCATCCTGAGTTTCGTGGGGGTGAAGATGCTGCTGGAGGTGTTCTGGGACATCAAAGTGTCCACACCCCTCTCGCTGGCCTTTATCTTTGGCATACTTGTACTATCAATGGCATTATCATATGGGAAATTACACAAATGACGCAGTGGAACTGTTGATGGAGCTGATCGCAATCCCCTCTGTCAGCAGAAGTGAGAACCAGGCCGCTGACAAGCTCAGCGAGTACCTGGACCGTTGGAACCTGCCTCACGGACGTGAAGGCAATAACCTCTGGGTGGGGTGTCAGGACTGGGACAACAACCGCAAGACCGTGATGCTGAATGCGCATATCGACACCGTGAAGCCCACTGGCTCCTGGCAGCGTGACCCCTTCAGGCCGATGCTCGACGGGGACAGGATCTATGGTCTGGGCTCCAACGACTGTGGCGGTGGTCTGGTGGCCACCCTTCAGGCGTACAGGATCCTGTTGAACCGCAACCGAAACTTCAACATCCTCTGGCTGGCCTCTGCCGAGGAGGAGGTGTCAGGCGAGAATGGCCTGAGACGTGTGCTGCCCTTGATGCCACCCATCGACATGGCCATCGTGGGAGAACCTACCGGCATGCAGCCTGCTACGGCAGAGAGAGGCCTGATGGTGATTGACGGCTATGCCCATGGGGTGAGTGGCCATGCGGCCCGGGAAGAGGGCGTGAACGCCATCTATGAGGCGTTGGACGACCTGGTGTGGCTGCGCGACTACCGGTTCAGAAAGGAGAGTGAGCTGTTGGGAGCAACGAAGATGACAGTGACGGTCGTGGAGAGCGGTACCCAGCATAATGTGATTCCCGACCTGTTGCATTTTGTGATAGATGTGAGGACGAATGAGTTCTACCAGAATGAGTTTGTGTTTGAGTTCCTGAAGAAGAAGATGACGAAGTGTGAGTTGCAGGCCCGTTCCTTCCATCTGCATTCGTCGTCCATCGCAGCAGACCATCCCCTGGTGAAGCGTTGTCTGGAGAGGGGTATGAAACCTTTCGGTTCACCCACGCTGAGTGATCAGGCGCTGATGCCCTGGCCCTCGCTGAAGTTGGGGCCTGGCGATTCTGCCAGATCCCATGCTGCGGATGAGTTTATCACGATTGGGGAAATCGACGAGGCGATCAATACGTACGTCGGCCTTTTGGAGGGACTTATAATTTAGTTTACGGTTTACAGTTTACAGTTTACAGCTGAATACTTCTATAGGCAGATGAGTGGCTTGCTTGGTAATCATCTGTAAACTGTAAACCGTAAACTGTAAACAATAAACAAACTACCTGGCAAGCCACCCTTCGGGGTTGAGCTTCGCGGTGCCTCTGCGAAGTTGAAACTGCATCATACCATCGGACCCGACACGTCCGATGGTTTGTTTTGTACTGACGTGCTGTCCACGACTGACACTGACGGAGGCGAGGTCGCAATAGACGGACAGGTAACTGCCGTGCTTCACGATGACCACGGAAGTGCCACCATAACCAAAGACGGCTGTGACCTCTCCGTCGAAGATGGCCCTCACCTGTGCTCCGGGCTGTCCCTTGATGTCAATACCTTTCTTGTCGAGGGTGACATGGCCCTTGACGTCTGTGACGGTGTTGGTACCAAACCGGTGTACAATCTTATAGCCACCGACAATCGGCATGGGCAGACGTCCCCGGTTACCCTCGAAAGAGGAACTCAAACGGAGATCCTCGGCAGGGTAGGTGTATTCTGTATCCACGCGTTTCTTTTCGGCTGCGAGTTCTCGTTTACGGGCACTAGCCTCCTCAGCAGCCTTGCGCTCTGCGGCCTTTCTGGCTTTCTCTGCCTCACGGGCAGCACGTTCTGCACGGGCTTTCTCCTCAGCACTGCGCTTGGCTGCTGCACGGGCTTCTGCCTTGGCTTTCTCCTCCCTGGCCTTTGCCTCCGCGATACGACGGGCATGCTCTTTGGCTGCAGCCTCTGCAGCAGCTTTCTTACGGGCCAGTTCCTCTGCACGCTTCTTGGCTGCTTCGGCCTCTGCCTTCCGTTTGGCTTCTGCCTCAGCACGGGCCTTGGCTCTGGCTATCTCCTCGGCAATGAGTTTGTCGATACGGGCATTGAGTTCGGCATCGCGCTTCTTCTGCTGGGCGATGATGCCCTGAATGGCCTTCTGTTCTTTCTTCAGACTGGTAACCACCTGCTGCTGTTCCACCTGTTTTGTCTCGAGTGACTTCTTCTCCCGTTCTCCCCGGTAGAGAAGGTCGTTCTTCAGGCGCTTGGCATTCTTCAGTTCGTCGTAGGCCTCCCTGACCTGTGCCTGCATGGACTGCACGGCCTCACCCTGGGCCTGCTGGTAGGAGGCGTATTCACGGACAAACCGCATACGGCGGTACATCTCTGAGAGGTGTTTGGCGCTGAAGACGAACATCAGCTGCGACTGGATGTTCCGGTTGCGATGCATATAGCGCATCGACTTCATATAACGCTGTTTACGTTCCTCAAGTTCTGCCTGAAGGGTGTGGAGCTGGTTGTCGAGCACGTGGATATCCCCGTCGAGACGGGTGATGTCCTGACGGATGGTGTCGATGGTGCGACGCTTGTCGGCAATCTCGTTGTTGATGACCATGAGGTTCTGCAGACGTTTCTTCACGTCGCGCTCATTGGCCTGCAGCTTGCGCTCCTGTTCCTGGATCTGCTTACGCACCTGGGCCTGCTCGTTCTTCAGGGATTTGACCGTCGGAGCAGGAGCCTTCTTTCCAGATTTCCCGGATGTTCCTGACTTACTGGATTTTCTGGGTTTCTTGGCTGGAGCCTTCTTCTGAGGCGTGGATACACGGGTGGTGGTTGTCCGCTTGGGAGCAGCCTTCTTCTTGGACTGCTGGGCGGGGACAACCACCACCAGACTGACCATGAGCCAGAGTAGCAGTAGGAGTCGCTTCACGGCGTTACAGGGTCTTTATCTTAGAGTGACATGAAACGGCGCAGGATCTCATCGACCGTGACCTCACGATACTTGTTGGAGATCTCCGTACGAGGCTCCCATTCTGTATCCTGTTTGATATATTTCAGCGTCATGCCGAGCTTCACTTCCTTTTCGGGGGTGGTGAGGGTGATGGCCGACTTCTGAGGGAATGCTTTCTTATTGAGGTTTGTAAACTCATCATAGTCCCAGTTCAGCTGGGTGTTTCCATGGAAGCGGTCCTTGTAGAGTATGTTCGCCATGCGGATGATGGCACTGGAGTGACTGGCAAGCCAGCTGTACTCCATCTTACCCTCTTCGAGGCCGATGATCATATCATCACCACTGTCGAGCAACGTGTAGTTGGCGATGGAATCGACAAGCTGCTTCTCGTTCGTCTTCGCCAGGGCTGTCTGGTTCGGACGGAAGAGCTCGTTCCAGAAGAGGGCCTGGATCACCTGGAAGTTCAGACCACTGTTGCGGAGGAAGTCGACAGACATCCAGGGTGCCTTCAGGTACTGTTTGTTGATACGGTCCATGATGAGCACGTAGTCCTTGGTCATCTCGATGCGTCCTGCCTCTACGAATCCGAAGGCCATGAGCTGCAGACGGATGACATCGTCGCGCTTCATCTTCAGGTCACCGGTGAGGGTGATCTTCTGCTGACCCACCTCGACGGAGAACTTCACCTTGGAGGTAAGGAACTTGACGGCCTGGGCGTTTTCCCTCACGCTGTTGATGAAGTCTTGCTTGGCGATCAACTCCGGCGTCATTTCAACGGGTTCTGCGACTTTCTTGTGTGACTTACAAGCAGTGAACACTAACGGTAATGCCAGAACGGCAATTTTCAGGATACTGGTCGTTTTCATTCTTTCAAATATTTTTTAAGTTTGATTTTTCTTGCGAGTAAAGTGTTTTCGGGCACTTTCTCACTGGCGTCCTGCCAGAAGGAGAGAGCCCGGGTGATATCTTTGTTCTGGGCGTAGATGTCGCCCGCATGTTCGATGATGACAGCGTTTTCTTTCTGGTCGTCCATGTGCTGCAGAGCCTGGTCGATATAGACCTTCGCCTCGGCATAGCGACCCTGCATGAAGAGTATCCAGGCGTAGGTGTCGAGGTAGGTGGCGTTCTTGGGTTCGGCCTTGACGGTCTTGAAACTCATCTCCTCGGCCTGGGTGAGGCGTTCGCCCCGCTCACTGAGGTAGTAGGCGTAGTTGTTCAGACATCCGATGTTGTCGGCCTTCCACACCAGACAGGAGTCGTAGGCGGCAAAGGCTTCGAGGGCCTTGCCCTTCTGGTGGAGGATGTCACCCATGACGGCATAGAAGTCGGAGACAATGGCGGGATCACTCTCGTTGGTGATGACACCGATGCCATTCTGGAAGGCACTGAGAGCACAGTCGAGAGAGTCACGACGGTAGTAGGCGATGCCCTGGTAGTAGTAGAAGAGCATCTCGTCGGGGGTGTATTGACGGGCCTCCTGACAGAGGGCGATGACACGGTCCATATTGTCTGCCTCCCAGGCGTATGCCACGAGCTGCATACGGGCAGGGGCATAGTCAGGGGAGATGGCAACGGCCTGCTCAAGGACAGGGGTAATGGTGTCGCGTGACATCTTCTTCGCGTTCATATAGGAAGCACAGAGCAGCGCCATCTCAGCATCTGACTGGGGCAGGGCAAGGACTCGCCGGAAGAGTCCCAGCACACGGGTACTGTCGCCGTCGGCAGCCTCTGAGGCCTGGATCTCCTGACGCATCAGACGGAGTTTCTCCTCGGTGGTGGCATGACTGCCCAGAAGTACTCGTCTGGTCAGGGAGTCGGCAATCTCGTGATGCTCAAGACCCTGGTAGAGATTGCGGAGGGAAAGGAGCACACGGGTGTTATCGGCATCTTCGTCGAGGATCTGGTGGTAGATATCCACGGCCTCGTCGGTCTGGTCGTCCATGAGCAGGGCATCTCCGTACATCGCCTTGTAGTTCAGGTCGTTGGGGTATTGCTTGGCGAGGGCAGCCATCTCTTTCACGGCCTCCTTGTTCTTGCCCAGACGGTTGTAGAGGGCGCACTTCGCCAGCGAGAGACGCTCGTTCTTCCCGTCGTTCTGTTCCAGTTGGTTCAGCACGCTGATGGCATTGTCGTAGTCCTCCACTTGCTGGTAGAGCTGGAAGAGCATCTCGAGCATGTCCTCCTGGCTTTTGTCACGCTCGTAGATCCCCTTGATGACAGGGATGGCACTGGCGTAGTCCTGTCGGCTGATGTAGGCCTGGGCAAGGGTTTCCATATAGGTGGCGTTCCCGGGATCGAGTTCTGCCGCCTTCTTGACACAGGCCATAGATTCGTCCTGTTGCTTCAGGGCTGCATAGTATTGGCCGAGGAAGTAATAGACCTCCGGGGCATTGGGATTCAGGTCCCGACAGTGTCTCAACAGATCGAAGGCAGCATCGTGATGGCCTTTCTGCCGCTGCACCATCGCCTCGAGGAAGAAGTGGTTGTATTTTTTGTTGACAGTTGACAGTTTACAGTTTACAGATGATTTGTTTGTCGGCAGAGTATTTTGTGCCCCGGCTTGCTTATAACAAGTCAGCACCATTATCACCGCCAATATCAATCCTTTCAATGTAATCATCTGTAAACTGTAAACCGTCAACTGTAAACTATTTCACTCCCGTATGTCCATAGCCTCCTTCGCCACGTTCGGTCTCGTCGAGCACCTCCACAGCCACAAACTGTCCTTGTTCGTGCCTGGCGATGACCATCTGGGCGATGCGCTCTCCGTCGTTTACAATGAAGTCCTCCTGCGACAGGTTGATGAGCAGCACGCCCACCTCACCACGATAGTCGGCATCGACCGTCCCCGGGGAGTTGAGTACCGTGATACCCTTCTTCAGGGCCAGTCCGCTGCGGGGTCTCACCTGGGCCTCATAGCCTGCGGGCAGGGCGATGTGCAGACCTGTCGGGATGAGTCTCCGCTCCATGGGTTTCAGCACGACAGGGGCATCGAGATTGGCCCTCAAGTCCATGCCTGCACTCTGCGCTGTGGCATACTGCGGCAGGGGCTGATGACCCTTGTTCACGACTTTGATTTGTAGCATACGTTTAAAATTTCATTTTAATCAATGTGCAAAGGTAATGCTTTTACGGCATATTCCCATGTTTCTGGGCAAAAATTTTTCATTTTTTCGTTAATTTCTGAGAATTATGCATATTCTGTGGTTAATTTTCGTATCTTTGCAGTCAATTATGATGAACTGGCAACAACTGATATCCAACAAACGACTCGGTCAGGAGCACCGGCATCCCGAACGTCATGATGACCGGACAGAGTTCAAGCGCGACTATGACCGACTGATATTCTCGGCCCCTTTCCGGAGGTTGCAGAACAAGACACAGGTATTCCCGCTTCCGGGGAGTATTTTCGTACATAACCGCCTCACGCACTCGCTGGAAGTATCGTGTGTGGGGATGTCACTCGGTAATGATGTGGCCCAGCAACTGCTACGGCGTCATCCGGAACTGTCTGACAGTCTCTTGGGTGAGATCGGACAGATTGTGGCAACGGCCTGCCTGGCGCACGACATGGGCAATCCGCCCTTCGGGCATAGTGGCGAGAAAGCGATTCAGTCGTTCTTTACGGAAGGACCGGGCATGGGCTTGCAGGCGGAGGTGTCACCACAGTTCTGGTGCGACGTGACACATTTCGAGGGCAATGCGAATGCGTTCAGACTGTTGACGCATCAGTTCTGCGGAAGGAGAGTCGGTGGATTTGTCATGACTTATTCAACACTCGCGAGCATCGTGAAGTATCCTTTCTCGTCGATGGCAGCAGGGAAGAAGGGGAAGTTCGGATTCTTTGACTCGGAGAAAGAACTGTTTGTGCGGATTGCCTCGGAATTGGGACTTGTGCGTAAGTCTGTCGAAGGCGAACCTTTGCGCTATGCTCGTCATCCATTGGTGTATCTGGTCGAGGCAGCTGATGATATCTGTTATGAGATCATGGATATCGAGGATGCACACAAACTTAAAATAATTTCATACGAGGATACGTCGCAGATGCTGTTGGGTTTCTTTGACTCGGAAGCACGCGAACGGATCTTACAACGCATCGTCGAAGAGGGTGTCACGGACAAGAACGAAAAGGTGGTGTATCTGCGTGCCTGTGTCATCGGACTGCTTGAAAGTGAGTGCGTGAGGGTGTTTGTGGAACATGAGGACGAGATCCTCGCTGGGTGCTTCGAGGGCAGCCTGATCGACCATATCAGTGAACTGCCACGCGAGGCGTACCGTCAGTGCAGTAAGATGTCTGTGGAGCGTATCTATCGCAGCAAACCCGTGCTTGACGTGGAACTCTCCGGTTATCAGATCATCCAGACGCTTATGGAACAGTTCATCGAGGCTGCGGTGCATCCCGAACGTTTCTATTCCCGTCAGCTCATCGGACGTGTCAGCAGTCAGTACGACATCAGCTCGGATTCCCTCGAAACGCGTCTTATGGCTGTCATCGACTACGTCAGTGGCATGACCGACGTCTATGCCCTCGACGAGTACCAAAAGATCTCCGGCATCTCCCTTCCCGTGGTTTAGTTAACCGAATCGTTTGACAGCCTCGTAATAGGTGTCGATGGAACCGATATCGAAACGACCGGCAGACATCGGCCAGGCATGCATCGTGGTGTGTTCCACCATATAATGCGCCAGATTGCCGGGGGCATCCTTGCCACAGCCATTCTCAACAGCATGGTGCACCAGGTCGAGATCCTTCTTTAAATAGATATAGAATGGGGGGACTGCCCAGTGGCTCTTAGGCACCTGAGGCTTCTCTTCCATGCCAAGGACGCGATTGTTGGCATCGAGCTCGACAACTCCTGTGCGCTGGAGTTTCTCGATACTTGGCTGCTCGTGGCACATGATACAGCTTGTACTTTTCTCCTTCGCGAAGTCCACAAACTCCTGAAAGGAGAAAAACAGCAGGTTGTCTGCTGCCACCACGAGCATATCGTCATCGATCTGGAGTTTCTCCATTGCAAACAACAAATCACAGACCGCCCCTAACCGCATTTCGTTTGTCTCTGTCCCATCATCGACAATGGTTATGGGTTTCTTCCATCGTCCTTCTTCTTTCTTCCATTTTTCGAAGATTGGGGCGAATTTGTGGTTGGTGATGATGATGTGCTCATCGATCTCGGGGATGGTGTCGATGTCATCGAGCATCCGGTCGAGAATGGACTTCTCACCGATCTTCAACAGCGGCTTCGGGAAGTTCTTCGTGAGTTCCCCGAGTCTCGTGGCGTAGCCTGCAGCAATAACGATATTCTTCATAGTATTCAGCCATAAAACTGTTTATACCATTCTGCAAAGTGCCGGAGTCCTTCTCGCAGGGTGATCTTCGGCGTAAAACCGTAATCCCTCTCCAGAGCAGTGGCATCGGCATAGGTTGTGGGCACATCTCCCGGTTGCATGGGAACCAACTGCTTGTGGGCCTCAAAATCAAAGTCCTGAGGCAACACACCGGCCCGTATGAGTTCTTCTTGCAGAATCTGCACGAAGTCCAGGAGGCTCTCAGGCTGACCACCACCGATGTTATATACGGCATAAGGCGGAATGGGCAGGCCATCTTCCCCTTTCTTATGCTCGGGTGCTCCGGCCATCACACGTACGATGCCCTCCACGATGTCATCGACATATGTGAAATCGCGTCGGCAGTTGCCGTAGTTGAAGATCTGGATGGTGTCGCCTTTCAACAGTTTGTTCGTAAATCCGAAATAAGCCATGTCAGGGCGACCGGCAGGACCATAGACGGTGAAGAAACGAAGTCCCGTCGATGGAATGTCATAAAGTTTCGAATAGCAGTGTGCCATCAGCTCGTTCGATTTCTTTGTTGCGGCATAGAGGCTCACGGGGTTGTCCACACGGTCGTCTGTCGAGAATGGCACCTTCTTATTACCACCATACACGCTCGATGACGAGGCATAGACCAGATGCTCCACCGGCCAGTGACGACAGGCTTCGAGAATGTTGTAAAAGCCGATGAGGTTCGACTGGATATAAGCGTCTGGATTTGTGATGGAATATCTCACACCCGCCTGTGCTGCAAGGTTCACCACCACGGCAGGGTTGTATTGTTCGAAGATCCCGTCGATGGTTGTTTTGTCGGCAATGTCGCCCTTGACGAAGGTGTAAGTGATGCCTTCGGGTACCAGACCGGCGAGTTCGTCTATGCGGTATTCCTTCAGACGGACGTCGTAGTAGTCATTCATATTATCAATACCGATGATCGTGGCGCTATTCAAGTCTTTGAATAGGCGTTTTACCAGGTTCGAGCCGATGAAACCGGCAGAACCGGTCACAAGAATTGTCTTTCCTTCTAAATTTATTTTTTCCATCTTATAAAAAAATCAATATTTTTGGAGGGCATCGCCCTGCAAAACCCTGTCGATGTTAATCGATAACAAACCTCGCCCCGTCATCTGGCCTCACCCAGAAGACCTGGAATGTCTTCTCATACTCCGGGAACTGCTCAAGATACCGCTCTGTGAGCGTCTTCTCGATCTCCGCCTTGCAGGTCGGATCTACGAGTGCAATACAGGCTCCCTTGAATCCTGCGCCCGAGAACCGTCCCCCGTAGACACCCGGGAGTCCCTTCATAATGTCATAGATCGCTATCAGCTCAGGTGAGCCGCACTCGTAGTTGTGGATCGAACTCTCGCACGAGTCGAACGAGAGTTTACCGAAGAGCTTCAGATTTCCCGTTTCCCACGCTGTGACACCCTGCCGCACACGACGGTATTCCGAATAGAAATGTTCTGCGCGACGTGCAAACCTCGCAGGCATGGCAATCCGCGTCTTCTCAAACGTTGCCTTGGGGATGTCCCTCAGGAATGTCTTGTCAAACGTTTTCAACGGCTGGTCGGTGTATGCGAGCATGTTCCACGCCGCAGTCTTACACTCGTACACACGCAGATTGTAGTCACTGTTCACGAGCGAACGCGTCAGACCAGAGAAGAAGATGCCGATCTCGAAATCGTCCATCTCCTTATTCCGTTTGATGATGCGCCAGTCGTTCGAGTCACAGTCGAGGAAGAGGAGTCCGTCCTTCCGCCCCAGGGCGATACACGCCTGGTCGAGCAAACCGTTGTTCAGCCCGATGTACTCGCGTTCTGCCTCCGAGGCGATCTTTACCACCTCGAAAGGCTGGAGGGTGATGTCATTCGCCTTCGCAAACGCCATGACATACGCGATGAGGACTGCAGCACTACTTGACAGGCCACCTACAGGCAATGAACCTTGAATGACACCAGTGACACCCCTCTTGAGTTCGAAACGCTTCTTGAGTGCATATTTCGCGCCCCGCGCATAGTCACCCCAATGGCCTTCCTTCACCTGGCTCGGTGCGTCGATGTCAAAATCCACCACGCCCTCAAACGTCCGAGACTCCAAATGCACATATTCATTATTATTAACGTTGAACCAGAGATCAACGCCCTTATCGATGGCGAACCCAGTTACCAGACCATGCTGGTGATCCACATGAGCGCCCAACGGACAAACCCTGTACGGCGCAAAGATATGATACTGATATTCTTTCATACGTAATGGGAGATATCGTTTTGACCGCAAAGTTACAGTATTTATCTGAAAACGCCAAGGATTATTCCTATAAAGTGCAAAAAGGAGAGGCGTTTCTATCGGCCTCTCCTCGAATCATGGTATTATTACATAGTAATAGAAAAAGGTCAGGTTTGAGGTTAACAGTAATAGGCTGTCGTCCTTAAATGATGCTGCAAATTTATGAAATTATTTTCTAATATTCAATACTTTTATCAAACTTTCTTTTAAAAATTAAGATTTTTAAATAATAAATAATATTTTACAATAATTGTATTAAATACACTTTATATAATGTTTTTATCAATAAAAATGAAAATAAAAATACTTTATATATGGTACAATTTTGTCAAGTTTTGAATTATAATTCAAATAGGTAAATATATTTGACGTAATGTGTGTAAAAAGAATTGGTTTTACTGAACGCACGCAGTGGTTTTCGGACAAAGGTTCCCCTGGCAGAAGGACAAAACCGCCTTCGGCACTTTTGGTACGACCCTTGATGTAATCGTAGGCCTATAATAAATAATGTTCTTTAGAGGTCGAGGAGACCAGCGGGCAGGTGCATGGTGATGGTACGTGCCTGTTGGTCTATCTGCGTGATGAGGTCTTCTGAGGCGGGGATGAGATGACCGTCTTCGAGACAGAAGAGGATGTTGAGGGTGGAGTCATCGATGGAGGCGATACGACCAATGGACTTTTCGGTGCTGGCATCGATGATGTCGAAGCCCACGATGGCTGACCAGGAGATGCTGTCGTCATCGCTGGCAGCGAGGTTACGGGGGAAGTAGACATCACAGCCTGTCAGTTCCCGGGCACGTTCCTGAGTGTCGATACCCTCGAACTTCATCAGGGCTGTCGTGTCACTGCGGAAACGGTATTCCTCGATGAAGAAAGGCACAAGGATACCATCAATGTCGAGGATGAGGTAGTCGGCATCGACACGATCGAAGACATCATCGTCGAAGAGGAAAGAAACCTCTCCTCTGACACCATGGCTCTTGCCAAGCCGACCGATCTTATAGACTTCTTCCTGCTTGATCACTTGTCACTTCTCGTTATCTTTGCACCCAGGGCATTGAGACGTCCCTCGATGTCCTCGTAACCACGGTCTATCTGTTCGATGTTGTCGATGCGGCTGGTGCCACTGGCACTCATGGCAGCAATGAGCAGGGCGATACCTGCACGGATGTCTGGACTGGTCATGCGACCACCACGCAGACAGATCTTCCGGTCGTGGCCTACCACAACGGCCCTGTGAGGATCGCAGAGGATGATCTGGGCACCCATATCGATGAGTTTGTCGACGAAGAACAGACGACTCTCAAACATCTTCTGATGGAAAAGTACCGAGCCACGGGCCTGTGTCGCCACGACGATGAGCACAGAGAGCAGGTCGGGGGTAAGACCGGGCCAGGGGGCGTCTGCCAGTGTCATAATCGTCCCGTCGATGAACGACTGGATCTCGTAATGACGCTGACGGGGGATAAAGAGGTCGTCACCTTCCACCTTGACCTTCACGCCCAGACGGCGGAAGGCTTCAGGGATGATGCCGAGGTTCTCCACAGAGGCATTCTGGATGCGGATGCCATCGCCACACATTGCCGCCATGCCGATGAAGGAACCAACCTCGATCATGTCGGGCAGAATGGTGTGTTCGGCTCCATGAAGGGTGCTCACACCCTCGATGGTCAGGAGGTTGGAGGCGATGCCGCTGATCTTGGCACCCATCTGGTTGAGCAACAGACAGAGCTGTTGGAGATAGGGTTCGCAGGCGGCATTGTAGATGGTGGTTGTACCCTTGGCAAAGACGGCTGCCATCACTATGTTGGCAGTACCTGTCACCGAGGCTTCGTCGAGCAACATATAGGTGCCTTTCAGGCGGGTGGCAGAGATCTCATAGACATCGCGTCCCGGCACATGGTTGAACTTCGCACCGAGTTTCTGGAACCCGAGGAAATGGGTGTCGAGGCGTCTGCGCCCGATCTTATCACCACCAGGTTTCGTGATGATGGCCTTGCCCATACGGGCCAACAACGGACCAATCATCATCACACTGCCTCTGAGTTCTGTACACTTCTGGACGAACTCGTCGCTCTCTAAGTATTCAAGGTTGAGTGTGTCGGCCTGAAAGGTGTAGGTCTTCTCACTCCTCGAAACCTTCACGCCGATATCTCTCAGGAGCTGGATGAGGTTGTTTACATCACGTATGTCAGGGATGTTGTGGATGGTCACCGCCTCACTGGTCAGCAAGGTGGCACAGATCACCTGCAGGGCTTCGTTCTTGGCGCCCTGTGGACGAATTGTACCGCGCAGAGGATGACCTCCCTCGATGATGAATGATCCCATAGGCGTCAGGGGTTATTTCTTTTTCTTCTTCGCTTTCGGTTCCTCAATGGCAGTGACCTTGTCCAACTTCATGGTCGACAGGTCGAGTTGGATGACGCCATCAGTGAAACGTGCCAGATCATCGGCCACTTTCTCGTCACTCATGGAACCATGCCCCCAAGTCATCAGGTTGCGCTTCATCTGGTTGGCCGTGTAAAAGGCCAGGGCATCGCGTTCCTCGCCCTCGGGCATCGTCTTCAGCTTCTCAAACAGTTGTTCGAGCAACTTGCCATAGTGACGAAGGCGCATGCCTTCCTGGGGGAGGGGGATGGCCTTGGGCTTCTCCTGAAGTTTCTCGGCGGCTGTCACATCGAAGGGCCAGTCGATATCCAACTGCTTGTGGCTCATCAGGTAGAGATGATCCCACAGCGTCTGTTCGAAGTCGGCATTGTCGTGGAGCTCAGGCACCTTCGTCTCCATCATACGGACGATTTCCTGGGCACAGTTCTGACGCTCGGACTTGTCTGTCAGGCTGACAGCGTAATCCACCATCTTTTGAATCTCCCGACCGTATTCCGGCATCAGGAGCTGCTCACGATGGGTGTTGTAGTCTAATCCTTTGATATTCATATCTTTATTTTTTACTTTTTTACCTTTTCACTTTTTCACCTTTAAATCAGTTTCTTGGGCATCTTGGCCACGAAGTCCTTCAGATAGAAGGGCGTGAAGTAGGCCACATCTTCAGTCTCACCATTCAGTAAACGGCGCTCTGCCAGAGGCTGCATCCACTTGGCCTGAGGCTCAATGCCTTCTATCAGATGGGCATTCGGGTGATGGATGACCTCCATACATTTCCGGGCACCATTGCCGAAGAAATACACAGGATGTGCGTCGAGGTAGTCCTTGTAGGTCTCTGCCGTCACAATGTCGGCACCGACCTCTCTCACGGGTTTCAAGGCACGGGTATAGATACCGGCATAGACTTCCATCCGTCGGGCATCAAGCATTGGACAGAGCAGGGCGTCGTCCTCCACCATCTCTCGTAACAGAACTGGTACACAGAGGAGTTCGAGGGTTGGCACGGCAATCAGTTTCAGGTTACGACCATAGCAGATGCCTTTTGCCATCGAGACGCCAATGCGGAGACCTGTGTAAGAGCCTGGACCACAACTGACGGCCACGGCATCAAAGGGGATGGCGTGGTTGTCGGTGAACGAGAGGGCCTCGTCTACCATTGTACCCAGTCGCTCTGCGTGGTTAGGACCAGAGTGGTCTTCCTGTTGGAAGATGACCTGAGAGTCCTCTGACACGGCTACAGAACAGACGTCTGTACTTGTCTCTATGTGTAATATCGTCGACATGATGATGTTCAGTCATTTATTATATTGGGCGCAAAGGTACGGCTTTTTTTTGAATCCGCCAAATCTACAGGCAAATAATTCCCTTAATATCCCTAATCGCCCTGACCTCCCTAATTACCCTCATTTCCTCTTCCCTTATATATATTAATAAGGTGTAGGCCATTTTGTGTCTTGATATTCGTCAAGAGTGGATAAAATTTTGCATAAAAGATGAAAATTTCTCCGAAAAAGTTTTGTCGGTTCGGAAAAAGTTCGTACCTTTGCACCCGCTTTCGAGAAATCGGGAGTCAAGAAAGAGTTCTTTGAAAGATTTACATAGACAGAAGTAGTACAAGAAGCGAGAGTATTTCAGTGATACTCTTGGGTAGAAAGAAACAAACCGTCAAGAAATTGAAGAGGTGCTTTTAACTTGATACTGGATAGTCGTTCTGAGACAGAGCAATGATTATTTATACAAGGCTTCTAGGAGCGAATGCAGAGCCAAGTTCACTTGAGCTATGCTGAGCGACGACGAAGGCTCGTATAAAATATCGCAGATATTTTATACAATGAAGAGTTTGATCCTGGCTCAGGATGAACGCTAGCTACAGGCTTAACACATGCAAGTCGTGGGGCAGCATGATCAAAGCTTGCTTTGATTGATGGCGACCGGCGCACGGGTGAGTAACGCGTATCCAACCTTCCCCTTAGTAGGGCATAGCCCGTAGAAATGCGGATTAATACCCTATGTTATTCGTCGAGGACATCTGAAGTGAATCAAAGGTTTACCGCTAAGGGATGGGGATGCGTCCGATTA
>JAFRQC010000190.1 GCA_017428805.1 Prevotella sp.
GAGATGTTGGATATGGAACATCTCATACACCTCCTTCATCTCGTTAATGCGATCTGTGTCCTTCGCATAACGGCTCTCTTTTGGTTGTTTCACCATACTTTTTCAAACTTTTGGTGTCAACCTTATTTAAAATAAGACAAATTCACAAAGAAGGCATCTTCAATAGAGTTTTTTCGGTGAATTGTCCGTTTATTCAATGATTATTAGTACCTTTGCGGCCGAAATGCTGATGATGTTCCAGATAGTGCCCATCATGTGGCGTGCCGTACGACCCAGCCGTATAGCCGACATGCCTGCCGTAGTCAATACGTTTTGGCTGCGGAAGGGGTATGAGGGACTAACGTTCTTCGGACAGATCCTGACACCGACGCAGCAGGAGGCAGACCGTTTCAATGCGGGGGCTTCGGCAGACAGGATGTCGGCAGCGATGAAGAACCACGAGATGATCCATCTGCGGCAGGCACAGGCCTGTCATGACTCATGGCTCTGCTTCTACCTATTATATATATGGTATTGGGTCAAGGCGGCGTGGTTCGGCAAGCGGTCTGTACGGAAGCAGTTGAAGCATGCGGCCTATCTGCTGAATCCCTTTGAGATGGAGGCATACGGACACATGTATGACCAGGAGTATCTGAAGCGTTGTGAGGGTGGGGCACAAGAGTGGCGCAAATATGCCAAGATGAGCCTGAAGGAGCGATTGAAAAAGGTGAAAAAGTGAAAAGGTGAAATAGATATGAATAAGAAATTTCAGGCGCATAGCGCCATCTTCCTTGCGAACACCATCTTCGGACTGGGTGTTCCTGTGACTAAACTTCTGCTCGACGAGTGGGTGACGCCCATGGGCTATATGGCTTCCCGTAGTCTCGGTGCCTGTCTGGTGTTCTGGCTGATTGCGGCCTTTATGCCGAAGGAGCATGTGGAGCGAAGGGACCTGATTACCATTCTGGCAGGTGGTCTGCTGGGCTTCGTGATCTCTCAGACGCTGACAGCCTGGGCACTCGACTATACCAGTCCTGTGTATTTCTCGCTGATTGCAACGCTGACGCCTGTGGCCGTGATGCTTTGTGCTGCCCTGACCATCGGTGAGAAGATTACGCCGATGAAGTCTGTCGGTGTGCTGCTGGGTATCGCCGGAGCCGTGCTGATGGTGCTGATGAGTCAGTCGTTGGGCTCAGGAAAGAACGATTTGATCGGTATTTCGCTGGCTATCATGAGTGTGCTGACATGGGCCATCTACTTGATTATCACTCGTAATGTGGCATCGAAGTACTCGCCCGTGACACAGATGAAATATGTGTTCCTGATTTCCGCCATCGTGACAGTGCCCATAGCCATACCAGAACTGCCGGTGAATGCGCTCTATACGTCAGCTTGGGGATGGGACGGTGTGGTGGAGATGCTCTTCATCGTGCTTGGCGCCACAGCACTCGGATTCTTCCTGATTCCTTTTGCGATGAAGTATCTGCAAGCTACGACGGCGTCGATCTATACGAACCTGCAGCCTGTGATTGCCTCGTTTGTGGCGATCATGCTGGGGCAGGATGTGCTGACGTGGGATAAGCCGGTGGCTGGTGTCCTGGTGCTGTTGAGTGCATATATTGTTACGGTAGTGACGGCGAAAGATACGAAAGGGTGATCAGATCAGACCACCCCGCCCTGACGGGCACCCCTCCTACTCAGGAGGGGAAACCAATTCCCAGAAGGCGACGGCAGCAGCTGCGGCTACGTTGAGGGAATCAACCTGATGATACATGGGGATGCGGACAACGAAGTCTGCATCCTCAATTGTTTTCCGTGGCAGTCCGTCGCCCTCAGTGCCCATGATGATGGCCAAACGTTCCTGTTCTTTGAGGATGGGGTCGGCGAGGGAAATACTGTCGTCGCTCAGGGCCATTGCGGCTGTTTTGAAACCTAATGCCTGAAGTGAGGCATAATCATCGAGCCACGTCCAAGGCACTAAGAAGACATTGCCCATCGAGACGCGTATCGATCTGCGGTTCAAGGGGTCACATGAACTTCGTGTAAGTAATACTACATCGATGCCAAGGGCTGCTGCACTACGGAAGATAGCCCCGATGTTGGTGGTGTCGCAGACGCTGTCGATGACACAGACACGACGGGCGTCCTGAAGGATTTCATCGAGTCTGGGTTCGGGTTTGCGACGCATGGCGCAGAGTACGCCTCGTGTCAGGGTATAGCCCGTCAACTGTGAAAGCATGTCCCTTGAACCTGTATAGACCGGCATCTCTGGATAACGCTCAATAATGTCAGCCGCATCACCATGGATATGTTTCTGTTCACAAAGCAAGGACTGCGGTTCGTAGCCTGCGTTGATGGCCACACGGATCACCTTAGGACTTTCTGCGATGAAAAGGCCCTGTTCTGCATTCAGACGGTTGCGCAGCTGTGTCTCTGTCATCGTGGCAAAGACAGCCACACGGGGATCCTGTATCGATGAAATCTCGTATATCATCTGGTGTAGAAGTTTATCAGACGGATGAGGGCCTGTTGGCAGACAAGGCAGAACTCAGGTTCCTCGTTGGTACGCATTCGACAGTTCTCAAAACCACGCCAGACACCTTTCGTGAGATAGCCGCCTCCTTCGATGAGACCGGCCTTTCCATCGCTGACAAGGCCTTCCCATTTGCCGTTGAAATCGCATTTCGTCGTGAGGTTCGGCTCCCAGGGCTCTGTGTCTGGGAAGTACATCGGATCATCATCGCCATAGGGGTACTCATCGCCCAAACCACCGAAGGAATGGCCGAATTCATGTACGACGACAGGGCGGAACTGAGGTCCGTGGGCATAGGTGAGGTTGTAGGAGTTGAAGATGCCCCCTCCGCCATAGTGGTCGGTGTTGACAAGGATGATGATATGCTCGTAGGGGATGCCTGCCAGCACGTCGTGCAGTTTCTTCAGATGAAGGGTTGTCAGATAACGGTCACTATAGAACGTGTCGAAGTGAGAACCGAGGACTGTGTTCTTCCAGATGCCTTCCGCAGGCCTGCTCGTGCCGCTTTCCTCGGAGGGGGACATGACGGCAACCATATTGAAGCGGTCCTGCATCTGACGGAATGGTTCATGCGAAAAGAGCGATTCCATCGCCACCTTACAGTCCTCGATGAATGTGTTCATTTCGCTCTGCTGATACCCTTCAGCCACATAGGCCACATGGATGCAACGCGTGGTGTCGGCAGCCTGTTGTAAAGTGACGGAAGGTGTGACCTGTCGTTCGCCAGCCTTGCGGATGAGAATGTCTGAGGGATCGACTGTATGCGTCATCGAAGCATAGACGCTGTCGTGATAGTCGCGCAATTCAACGGTGATTTCAACGGGGTGCTTGGGGTAGGGCACTAAGAAGACATTCTCAAAGGACTTCTGCACACGCTTGGACTCTGCAGTTGAGAGCCACTCCTGGAAAAGACTGGAGAAAGAATGGCGATAGATGACCATTCCATCGGCCTTTGAACGGACGGTGATAGAGCCATTTCCTTTCAATGGCAACTCTGCCAGACGATGGCGTCTGCCATACCAGCGGGGGATAGACACCAGCTCATCGACATAGATCTGCTGATGGCTGGCATCGCCGCAGAAGGTATAGTCGAGACGCAGGGTGCGGTCTTCAAAGTAATCCTCAAAACGTTGTGCCTGAATGGAAAGTGCTATTGAGGATAACAATATGATAATGAATGACTTTCTCATATTTCATTCAATAAGTTCTTAACGTAATCACGGCTCCAGTCACGCAGGTGATATTTCTGGTCGTCGTACTGCAACAGGTCGAGATCGATGGCCACAATACCGTCTTCGTTATGGATTCGTCCTAACCGTCTTTCCGTTTCCTTCAACACTTCGCCCAACAGGTTCACGCCAAGGGCTGTGGTGCCTGTGCAAAGCTGGTTGAGATAGGGAACCTGACGGCTGGTGTTGACAGGTTCCGTCCAGATGGCGGAGGTGAAATGTACCTCTGTCAACAACTGGGTGAGTTGTTCCCTGGCGGCTGCCAGATGAGCCTCCTGGTCCTCGTTTGAGGCGAGGCTGATGATGATGTGATGTTCCTTTTGTGTCATAACGAATGCAAAGATAATAAAAAAAACGATATGAATCATAGATTATACGAAAAATATTCAGTAACTTTGCAGCTACATTTTAATAATGTATGCGTCAGAACTGT
Organism: Prevotella sp.; assembly: GCA_017428805.1. The sequence continues at coordinate 4,175 of JAFRQC010000190.1, forward strand.
CAAAAGAGGCAGAAAAATGATATATGGATTTGACAAAATGAAAGAAAATGCATTAATTTCGTGAATTTCTGCTCAAATATTTGGCTGAATGAAAATAAAAGTGTAATTTCGCAGCGTTTTTCGAAAACATTCATTATAAACATTCAAAATAAAACAACCAAATGAAGAAGTACAACTTTAATGCTGGTCCCTCGATGCTTCCCCGTGAGGTCATCGAAGCAACCGCTCAACAGTGTCTTGATTTCAATGGCTCGGGTCTCTCTCTGATGGAGATCAGCCACCGTGCAAAGGACTTCCAGCCCGTAGTAGACGAGGCCGTGGCTCTGACGAAGGAGCTGCTCGACATCCCCGAGGGCTATTCAGTGATTTTCCTCGGTGGTGGTGCAAGTCTCGAGTTCTGCATGATCCCCTTCAATTTCCTGATTAAGAAGGCCGCTTACCTGAACACCGGTGTGTGGGCAAAGAAGGCCATGAAGGAAGCTAAGCTCTTCGGTGAGGTCGTAGAGGTGGCTTCTTCTGCCGATGCCAACTACACCTTCATCCCCAAGGACTGGACCGTTCCCGCTGATGCCGACTATCTGCACATCACGACGAACAACACCATCTATGGTACAGAGATCCGCAAGGACCTCGACGTGCCTGTGCCCCTGATTGCCGATATGTCTTCAGACTTCATGAGCCGTCCTGTGGATGTCAGCAAGTACGATGCCATCTATGCCGGTGCCCAGAAGAACCTGTCGATGGCCGGTGTGACCATCATCATCCTGAAGGACGAGAAGCTGGGTAAGGCTCCCCGTGAGATTCCCACAATGCTCGACTATCGTACTCACGTGGACAAGGGTTCAATGTTCAATACACCTCCTGTGGTGCCCATCTACTGTGCCCTTGAGAATCTCCGTTGGATCAAGCGCCAGGGTGGTCTGGAGGCAATGGACAAGCTGGCCAAGCAGCGCGCAGAGATCGTTTATGGCGAGATCGACCGTAACAAGATGTTCGTTGGAACCGCCAAGGAAGAGGACCGTTCACTGATGAACCTCTGCTTCGTGATGGCCGACGAGTACAAGGAGTTGGAGAAGGACTTCCTCGACTTCGCAGTGTCAAAGGGTATGGTTGGCGTGAAGGGTCACCGTTCTGTCGGTGGTTTCCGCGCTTCTTGCTACAACGCCCAGACCATCGAAGGCTGTAACGCCCTCGTCGCCTGTATGAAGGAATTCGAAAGTAATCACTAAATATCATTAGGCACGGATTTCACGGCTCTTTAGAGACACGGCTATCAATAAAAGCAGTGTTAATCCGTGTAATCCGTGCCAAAATTAATTAAAAGAAATGAAAGTATTAGTTGCAACAGAGAAGCCTTTCGCAGCAGCAGCTGTGAATGGTATCAAGGCAGAGATTGAGGCAGCAGGCAATGAGCTCGTGCTGCTGGAGAAATATACTGAGAAGGCTCAGCTGCTGGATGCTGTGAAGGATGCCGACGCACTCATTATCCGTTCGGATAAGGTCGACGCCGAGGTGCTCGACGCTGCCAAGCAGCTGAAGATTGTGGTTCGCGCAGGTGCTGGTTACGACAACATCGACCTCGCCGCTGCCACAGCCCACAACGTGGTCGCTGAGAATACTCCTGGCCAGAACGCCAACGCCGTAGCCGAACTCGTGTTCGGTCTGCTGGTGATGGCCGTCCGTGGATTCTACAACGGTAAGAGCGGTTCTGAGCTGCTGGGTAAGAAACTGGGTATCCTCGCTTTCGGTAATGTCGGCCGCAACGTGGCCCGCATCGCCAAGGGCTTCGGCATGGATGTCTATGCCTTCGATGCCTACTGCCCCGCAGAGGTGATTGAGAAGGCTGGTGTTCATGCCGTCGCCAATCAGGACGCTCTCTTTGAGACTTGCGACGTCGTTTCACTCCATATCCCCGCTACGCCTGAGACCAAGCAGAGCATTAACTATGCACTTGTTGGTAAGATGAAGAAGGGTGGTATCCTCGTGAACACGGCCCGCAAGGAAGTCATCAACGAGCCTGAGCTGATCAAACTGATGCAGGAGCGTGAGGACCTGAAGTTCGTCACAGACATCATGCCCGATGCCAACGACGAGTTCGCCAAGTTTGAGGGTCGTTATTTCTCAACTCCGAAGAAGATGGGTGCTCAGACTGCCGAGGCCAACATCAACGCTGGTATCGCTGCCGCTAAGCAGATCAACGCCTTCTTCAAGGATGGTGACACGAAGTTCCAGGTAAACAAATAATTTAGTATTAGAAAAAAAGTGATCCCCTCCGCTTTGGAGGGGATCACTTTTTTATTTAACAATGAACTTTTTGCCGTTCTTGATGTAGATGCCCTTCTGGGGATTATAAACTCGCTGGCCTGCGAGGTTATAGATGGCACCATCGTTGCTCTTGGCCTTGAGGACGTTCTTGATTCCTGATGGTGTTTCCAATATCACTTTGTTCAGACGCAGACCGTGTCCCTGCATCACGATGCCTTTCTCAAGGATGATCTTCATGACATCTTCGCTGAAGGTCATCGTCGTAGTACAAGCATCACCATTACCAGCACCATTCAAATCGGTGGGCCTGAATTCCTTGTCGATGGTCTGTCCGTCGATGATGAATGAGGGATTTGTAGACCAGTCGCCATAGAACAGCTGGATCATATTGTAATCAGAGTCACCATTCATGTCAATCGTATATTGCAGTGTCAGTCTGACATCCTGGCCGTGGGCTGCGAAGTTCTCTGCGGGAACAGTCAGTTGGAGACCGTCGCCCCAGTCCATTACTGCGTCGCCTTCCCAGAACACCTCAGAGTCTCCACCTCCCTGTGGAGGTTCTTGCTCTTCAGCAACACCATTGAGCACCACCTTCTTCACTATGATGCCGTGTCCCTGAAACAGCATACCCTTCTTCTTGAAATTATGAAAGGTCTCTTTATCGAACGAGAAGGTCGTCACATGCTCTGTGCCTGATTCTGTGCCATAGACATCAGAAGGTACGAAGTCGCCGTTAAACGTCTGACTTTCAGCCGTCACGTTGATCATCGTACTCCAGTCGTTATACCAGAACTGCATCATGCCGTATCTGTCGTCCTCTTTCTCAAACTGGTCGTATTGCTGTACATAGGTAATCTCAACCGTCGAAGCATCGCTCAGGTTTGTGAAGAGGTCTGCAGCGAGATTGATGGCAGAACCCCATTCCAGCATCTGTTCTCCCTCAAAGATGACACCCTCGCTTGGAGTTTCCTTAGCCGGGTATTCACCTTTAAAATCGTCGCCGTGGTAGGCCTTCGTGATGGTCTCTGCCAAGTCAGGCTGGTTGAAAACGAGCTCCTTACGGGCGTTGCCGTCGGAAAGTCCCATCCAGTAGAACGTGGCGATACCGTACTCCTTGGCTTTCTTCACAAAGTAGTCGCAGAAGCCGATCATCGTCTCGCGGCGGTCTATATAGTCAGAGCTGTTATCGACATTGCTGGTGCCCCATTCGCCGATGATCAGAGGCACGTTCAGACGGTCGATGATTTTCTCCTTGAGGTTGTTGAATGTCCAGTCAAGACCGCTCTTGGCAGAACTAAGTCCTTTGGTGATTTCCGGATAGCTGTGTACTTCTACAATCAGGTGATCTTTTGACTCGTCCGTGGGCAGTACCAGCTGCTCCAGGGGATCCTGCGGGTGTGTGTTGTTACCCCAGACGCCGCCACTTGCAGCTGCGTAGGGATTCACGATGAGGTTGCGCGTCGCATTGTTGCCGCCCGACAGGCGCACGGTGCTCACGAAGCTCTGGGCGTAGCTGTTGACAGCCTCCAGCGATTTCTTCTCGTAGTCGGCGTCGAAGTCCATGCCGAAGGTCGGGTAGTTCCAGCAGCTGTTGCCGTCGAGCATCTCGTTGTAGGCCTCAAAGAGCAGTGTCTGCCCGTAGTCCTTGAACTCCTCGGCAATCTGGCTCCAGAGTTTCACGTAGCGATCCTTGTTCTCATTGTAGTTGTCGGCATCGGCCTTGATCCAGTGGTAGCCTGTCAGCTTTCCGTTGGCATCCTTACTGTCGGCACCTGTGTCGTGGTGAACGTTCAGGATACAGTAGAGCCCCTCGCTGATCACGTAGTCCACAACCTCCTTCACGCGCTTCATCCATTCCTCGTTGACGTTACCATCCTTGTCCAAGTGGTTATACCAGGTCACGGGAACTCGGATGGCCGTAAAGCCCGCCTTCTTCATCATCTGGATAAACTCCTTTGTCGTGTATGGCTGCCCCCAGCAGGTTTCCGAATCCAAACCTTGCTGTCCCCAGTAGGCGTCATTGGTGATGTCGCTTATGGTCTGGTTGTTGGCATCAAGCGTGTTGCCGAGGTTCCAGCCCACACCCATGTTCTTCACTGCGTCGGCAGCCGACTCGAAGTCCTGTGCCTTCACTGTGCCGCAGACTATCATCAGCAGCGCAAAAAAAGTAGTAAATCTTTTCTTCATAATCCTTAATTTGTTAGAGTTATATTTGTCTTTGGTTGCAAAGATACAACTTTTTTCTTAATTATCCAAGAGATATAAGAAGAATATTTGGTTATTCCAAATAATCTGCGTAATTTTGCACCACAAATTGAGAATCTTTAGTAAATATCAACAAATATGGCAATCATCAAACCGTTTAAAGGAATCCGTCCACCTAAAGAGTTGGTGGAGCAGGTTGAGAGCCGCCCCTACGATGTGCTTGACTCAGAAGAGGCGAGGGCAGAGGCTGGCGACAACGAAAAGAGTCTGTATCACATCATCAAGCCAGAGATTGACTTCCCCATAGGTACGTCCGAGTACGACCCCCGGGTGTATGAGAAGGCTGCCGAGAATTTCCAGAAGTTCCAGGACAAGGGCTGGTTGGTGCAGGACTCACGCGAACATTATTATATTTATGCCCAGACGATGAACGGTAAAACGCAGTACGGTCTTGTGGTCTGTGCCCATACCGACGACTATATGGCCGGCCGTATCAAGAAGCATGAGCTGACACGCCGTGACAAGGAGGAAGACCGCATGAAGCACGTCCGTGTGAACAATGCGAACATCGAGCCCGTGTTCTTCGCCTATCCTGACAATCAGGTACTCAATGATCTCATTATGCGCTATGCCGCCACAGAGCCTGAGTACGACTTCATCGCTCCCATCGACGGATTCCGCCATCAATTCTGGGTGATCAACGACGACAACGACATGCAGACCATCACCGATGAGTTTGCCAAGATGCCTTCGCTCTATATCGCCGACGGACATCATAGAAGTGCCGCTGCAGCCCTTGTGGGGGCAGAGAAACAGAAGCAGAACCCCAACCACAACGGCACAGAGGAGTACAACTTCTTCATGGCCGTCTGCTTCCAGGCCTCACAGCTCACCATCCTCGACTACAACCGTGTGGTGAAGGATCTGAACGGCATGTCGTCAGAGGAGTTCCTCGCTGCCCTGCAGGTGAACTTCATCGTGGAGGACAAGGGAACGGAGATTTACAAGCCCCAGCAGCTGCATGAGTTCTCGCTGTATCTGGATGAGCACTGGTACAGTCTGAAGGCGAAGGAAGGCACTTACGATAATAATGATCCCATTGGTGTGCTCGACGTGGACATCTCCAGCCGTCTGATTCTCGATGAGATTCTTAATATCGGTGATCTGCGTTCTTCTCAGCGGATAGACTTCGTCGGAGGACTGCGTGGTCTGAAGGAGTTGAAGCGTCGTGTGGACTCTGGCGAGATGCGTGCAGCCTTGGCACTCTATCCGGTCTCAATGCAGCAGATTATGGACATTGCCGACTCTGGCAAGATCATGCCGCCAAAGGCCACATGGTTTGAACCGAAGCTCCGCTCCGGCCTCGTCATCCACAAGCTCAGCTAAGGGTGAAACTCAAAATGCTGGTAGTCCTTCATGGTGCGCCAGGAGCCGCCCCAGATGAAGCCATTCTTGATGAATAGCTGATAGCAGAGGTCACCTTTAACGATCTTGTATTTGAAGTCTTTCTTCCGATCACAGTAGGGCTTGCCCGTGGCAGGCTCTACTATTTGTTTTCCGTCCTTGCCGGTCCTCACATAGGGATTATACAGCGTGTTGATGTCAACGGCAAGTCCTCTGGCATGATAAGAGAGATGCTGTCGGCCAGAGACTGTACGGAAGCAGAAACAACTGGTGTTATTGTCCCGCATCTGCTTCTCGTCATCAGCATCATATTCGTCAGCCAGACGGATCTTCTGGATAGGGTAGTGCTGGCGATAAAGTTCCATGAAGATACGGATCAGCTTCTGGGCGATGATCCGGTTGCAGACCATCTCGCCGTAATGTGTCTTGCCGTCGTAGTCCCAGTGCATCAGTTTCAGATAGCGCAGGTCTTCACGGTGGATGACATCATTGGGCTGATACGTCTTGCCCTGCATCCTCTGCCAGATGCTGTCAGGAATCTCATGGATAGAGAAACCCGCAGAAAAATCCTGGCTCTGCGCAGGAAGAATGCCACAGAGCCAGAATAGAATGATTGACAGGAGTGTAGCTCTCATCAGCGTATCACTTTCTTGTCGCCTTGGATATACACACCTTTCTGAGTCGGTTCCGTCACCTTCACACCTCCGAGGGTATAGGTATCGGCACCCTTCACATCGGCAGAGATGGAACGTACGCCCAACGTGCCATCGAGTTCTTTCTTGGCACGCTCAAACTGCTTCAGGAACTCATCGCTGTTGTGCAGACGAGCATAGACGGCAGCACCTACGAGACGACCTGCCTCGACATCAGTCTGCCAGTGATAGCCTGTGATGACGCGGCCCTGACCATACTGATAAGCACGTGCCAACAAGGCTTCCTCTACATCAGGATTCAGCTCTGACAGCACCAGCGCATACATCCAACCCGTAGAAGAGTCACCCGAAGGATAAGAACCCGTATTCTTCTCGATGTTCTCAGCAGGAGGATAGGCCGTGGCCTCGTTCAATTGCTTGAACGGACGAGAACGATGGTAGAAGTTCTTGCAACTGCGGGTAGCACCGTCGCCAAGGTAATACATCGCCTCACAGAGCTTATACACCTCAGGCGTTGCCGTGGCAGAGAGGGTTCTGCCGAAAGGAGTGGAGTAGATCTGCATGAAATAATCCAGCTCGTTGTTCACATCGTTGATGGCAATCTGACCCTCATCCGTCGGACGGATGCCCTTGCCTTCGATGAACTTATTCATGTCCGTGGTACCCAGGGCAGAGACCGTGTCAGGAGGAGCCGGCAGATAATTGACGGCATCGGGCAACTGGTCTTCGCTGAAATACTGATTCGTCTCATCCGTCAGCGCAGGACTCTTATACGTCGTTCCCGACACCTTGGCATATTCAGCCTTGGCAGAGTTGATCATCGCATTGACACCTGTGTGGTCGTGCAGACGGACGATCAGGGCACTGGCCAGCAGACGACCTGCCTGAACATCGCTGTCCCAATGGTAACCCGTCGAAATCGAAGCATCGCCGAAGCGATAGCCGAGGTTCAGGATGTCATCCTGTCTCTCCGGACAGATCTCAGAGAGCAGCAGGGCATACATCCATCCCATCAGCGACTCGCGGGAAGGGAAGGAACTCTCGTCGCGGTATTTCTCCTCCATATCCGGGATGAGCGACACCTCGTCGAAACGCACATACGGCCTTCTGAAGAACGCAAACGACGCCTTGGCCTGCTGGATGCTTTTGTTGCCATACTCCATACAGTACTCAAAGAGCTCTGCGATGTAAGGCGTCTCTGCAGCATTCAGCGAGACGTCAATGGCCTGTGAGAAGGCATCCAGATAGTACGCGGCATCAGCGTTGAAGTCGTTCCTTGCCTGTTCGCCTATCTCCGTGCCTCTCATGGTCTTACCCCAGGCATACTGGAGATAGTCCTTGATATACTCTACGGATGTCTCCGCAGGAGGTCCGGGGAGGAATTTCCCGGCATCAGGTACTGCCTGAGCATGAAGGTTACCGCAGCACAAGACTGCGATAACCGTTGATACTAATAATCTCATATTTCTCTTATACATATTTTATATTATGAAAATGCAACCGTCAGACCAGCCATGACGATGCTGACCATTGACATCAGCTTGATCAGGATGTTCAGCGACGGACCAGAGGTGTCCTTGAACGGGTCACCCACGGTGTCACCGACGATACAGGCCTTATGGGCAAACGAGCCCTTGCCGCCGAAGTTGCCTTCCTCGATGTTCTTCTTGGCATTGTCCCAGGCACCTCCCGCATTGGCCATAAACACAGCCAGCGTGAAGCCGCCGGCCAGACCACCGACGAGCAGACCTAAGACACCAGCCACACCAAGCACACAACCCACGACGATGGGGATGATGATGGCGAGGATGGAAGGCACCACCATCTCGTGCTGGGCAGCACGGGTGGAGATCTCCACGCAACGGCCATAGTCAGGTGTGCCTGTTCCCTCCAGGATACCGGCAATCTCACGGAACTGACGACGCACCTCCTGCACCATCTTCTCAGCAGCACGGCCCACAGCCTCCATCGTCATACCGCAGAAGAGGAAGGCAGCCATTGCACCGATAAACGCACCGACGATCACGCGGGGGTTCATCAGGTTAATCTGATAGTAGTTCATAAAGTCGGGGATGGTGGCTTCTGAAGCAGAGATCACATCACCAGCCACATTGTTCAGCGTCTGTCCGGCACGAACCATCGCGATCTTGATCTCCTCGATATACGAGGCGAGCAGGGCGAGAGCTGTAAGGGCTGCAGAACCGATGGCGAAGCCCTTACCTGTGGCAGCCGTCGTGTTGCCTAAGGCATCGAGGGCATCCGTACGATGACGCACCTCTTCACCCAGTCCGCACATCTCGGCATTACCACCGGCATTGTCGGCGATAGGACCGTAGGCGTCGGTGGCCAGTGTGATACCCAGCGTAGAGAGCATACCCACGGCAGCAATACCGATGCCATAGAGACCGTGAGCCAGCGACTCTGACGACATCGTGAGGTCGAAGCCGTTGGCACAGAGATAACTCAGCATAATGGCCACGCCGATGGTGATCACGGGGATGCAGGTAGAGATCATACCTGTACCGATACCCTTGATAATCACCGTGGCAGCACCAGTCTGTCCGGCCTCAGAGATCTTCTGCGTCGGCTTATAAGAATGAGAGGTATAATATTCCGTAGCCTGTCCGATGATCACACCGGCAGCCAGACCAGAGATGACAGAGAAGGAGAGACCCAGCCAGTTCTCGATACCCAGCAGGTAGAGGATGGCGAAGGTGGCGATGGCGATGAGCACAGCACTGACATTCGTTCCAAGGGCGAGTGAACGCAGCAGATCCCTCATCGTGGCACCTTCCTTGGTGCGTACCAAGAAGATTCCCAACAGCGAGAGGAACACGCCCACCGAGGCAATCAGCATCGGAGCGATGACGGCCTTCAGCTGGATCTCAAGACCAGCCACACCGAAGGCGGCAGCACCTAAGGCAGCCGTGGAGAGGATCGAGCCGCAGTAGCTCTCATAGAGGTCGGCACCCATACCGGCCACGTCACCCACGTTGTCACCCACGTTGTCGGCAATGGTGGCAGGGTTACGGGGATCATCCTCGGGGATGTCGGCCTCCACCTTACCCACGATGTCAGCACCCACGTCGGCAGCCTTCGTATAGATACCACCGCCCACACGGGCAAACAGCGCCTGTGTCGAAGCACCCATACCGAAGGTCAGCATCGTGGTGGTGATGGTGATGAGGGCCATCTGGTCGCCCTGATAGAAATAGCTGAGCACCAGGAACCAAATTGCAATGTCAAGCAGGCCCAGTCCGACAACCGTCAGACCCATCACGGCACCTGAACGGAAGGCGATCTTCAGTCCGGCGTCCATACTCTGACGGGCGGCATTGGCCGTACGGGCAGAGGCATAGGTGGCGGTCTTCATACCGAAGAAACCGGCCAGTCCGGAGAAGAAACCGCCGGTGAGGAATGCAAAGGGCACCCAGGGGTTCTGCACGTTCAGGCCGTAGGCCATAAAGGCGAAGAGGGCACAGAGCACCACGAAGACAATACAAACGACCTTGTACTGCTGCTTCAGATAGGCCATAGCACCTTTACGCACATAGAGTGCAATTTCTTTCATACGCGGCGTACCCTCGTCAGCCTTCATCAGCTGGGTGAAGAAGAAATACGCCATTCCCAATGCTACCACCGATGCTATCGGCACGAGCCAAAATACTTCTGGAATGTTCATTTTTGATCTAGGTTTTTGATGTTTATTAATGATTGATTACTCGTCTACAAACTCAATGAGGTTGGCAGCCTCGTCGTCGGGATCCTCGCTGCCCAGGTCCATCATCGTCGAGTAGTTGTCCTCGGTGATCTCATCGTCATCCGGATCTTCCACCTCCTCGTCCTCCTCGTCGTGCGAACTGTAGTCGTCCTGTACCTCGTAGTCCTCATCGTCCTCATTCTCGTCATCACGTTCTGTCTCGTCGTCTTCATCGTCGGAGAACTTCATACGGATCTTCTCCTGCTCGGGCTTCAGCTTGGCAAAGATGGCCTCCACCCAGCCGCCTTTCTCCACCTCGAGCACTTCGAAGCCGTCTTCAACCTTCTTCTCATACATACCGCCCTTCTTGTGCAGACGGTCCTTGGGAAGGGTAGTGGTGGAGATGTCGAAACCGCTGAGGATGATGTCCTGGATCGACTGCGACAGCGAGTCCCAGCCACCGCCGAAGTTACGGTCGAGCACCTCTATCAGCTTGGCGGCAGAGATGTGGCGGATGTTCTCATACGTCAGGTCGGTCACGCGCATAATCGGCTTCTTCTTGATGGCCCACGAGAACTTCATACTCTCGTCAAACTTGATCTGGGCAACCTTGTAACCGCGCTTCTCATAACTCTTCTTCACGAGCATCACGTCCTCCTTGATGTCCTCAATGAAGAAGGCGCTCTTGAAAATGTCCAGATAATGGGTGACGTTTTCCTTCACTTCGGCATCCTTCGTGGCTGCCTCCCACATACGGAACACATCGTTCTCCTGGATGTCCCAAACACTACTTTTTGTGACTGCCTTGATCGACAGTGACGGATTACTTTCCGGCTGTTGTTGCTTTGTTCTTGCCATATATATCTTGTTTTTTTCTGCAAATGTATTAACTTTATTTTTTATTAGCAAGTTTTTTGATGATATTTTTTGTGATTTTCACATTTTAAAGTAACTTTGCAGGCAAAATATGGCACAACCACTGGCTGAACGACTCCGTCCTCGCACTTTGGACGACTATATCGGACAACAACATTTGGTGGGCGAGGGGGCCGTCCTGCGGAAGATGATCGAGGCAGGACGCATCTCCTCTTTTATCCTCTGGGGACCCCCGGGTGTGGGCAAGACCACCCTGGCCCAGATCATCGCCAACCGACTGGAGACACCCTTCTACACCCTCTCGGCTGTCACGAGTGGTGTCAAGGATGTCCGCGACGTCATCGAGAAGGCGCAGAAGGGCCGTTTCTTCAACGAGGCATCGCCGATACTTTTCATCGACGAGATCCACCGTTTCTCCAAGTCGCAGCAGGACTCCCTCCTGGGCGCTGTGGAGAAGGGTATCGTCACGCTCATCGGTGCCACCACGGAGAATCCCTCCTTCGAGGTCATCCGTCCTCTGTTGTCCCGCTGTCAGCTCTATGTCCTCAAGTCTTTGGAGAAAGACGATCTCCTGCTTTTGCTCGACCGTGCCATCCATACCGACTCTATCCTCAAGGAGCGAAACATCCAGCTGCAGGAGACCGGCGCTCTTCTGCGTTACAGCGGAGGCGACGCCCGTAAGTTGCTGAATATCTTGGAGTTGGTGGTGGAATCTGAATCTTCGGATGAAGTCAATATCACCGATGCTCTCGTTGTCCAGCGTCTTCAGCAGAATCCCCTGGCCTACGACAAGGAGGGCGAGATGCACTACGACATCATCTCCGCCTTCATCAAGAGCATCCGCGGTTCCGACCCCGATGCCGCCCTCTACTGGCTTGCACGTATGATCGAGGGTGGGGAAGACCCGCAGTTCATCGCCCGCCGACTCGTTATCAGCGCTGCCGAAGACATCGGCCTGGCCAATCCCAATGCCCTGTTGCTCGCCAATGCCGCCTTCGATGCCGTGATGAAGATTGGCTGGCCTGAGGGGCGCATCCCCCTGGCCGAAGCAACGGTCTATCTGGCCACCTCGCCCAAGAGCAACAGCGCCTATCTCGGTGTCGATGCCGCCCTTGACCTCGTCCGTCGCACCGGCAACCAGCCCGTGCCGCTGCCCATCCGCAACGCCCCCACGCAGTTGATGAAAGACCTGGGCTATCACGACGGTTATCAGTATCCGCACGACTATCCCGGCCACTTCACGCCCCAGCAGTATCTGCCCGATGCCCTCGTCAACGAACGACTCTGGCACGGTCAGCACAATCCCACCGAGGAAAAAATGTACCAGCGTATGCTTAACTACTGGGGCTCCCGCTTCGAAAAGTAATTCGTGAAATTCGTGTAATTCGTTGTCTTAAAAAAATCTTTAGTTGTGATCATCTATATCATAGAACTTCTGGGAACGTTTGCCTTTGCCATCTCAGGCATCCGTCACGCCGCCGCCAAGCACTTCGACTGGTTTGGCGGGTATGTCTGTGGTGTGGCTGTGGCCATCGGTGGCGGAACGTTCCGTGACGTTATGCTGGGTACGACCCCCTTCTGGATGACCACACCATTATATTTAACATGTACGGGCGTAGCCCTGCTCACCGTCGTCTTCTTCGGCAAGTGGATGGAACCCCTGAAAAATGCCTGGTTCGTCTTCGACACCCTCGGCCTGGCGCTCTTCACCATCGCCGGCATCCAGAAGAGCCTCGCTATGGGCCAGCCCTTCTGGGTGGCCATCATTATGGGCTGCATCACGGGCTCCGCAGGCGGTGTCATCCGCGATGTGCTGCTCAACAACGAGCCCGTCATCTTCCACAAGGAGATCTACGCCATCGCCTGCGTGCTGGGCGGACTGGCCTACTGGGCTTTGGCAGCCCTCGGCTTCTCAACGGAACTGAGTGCCATCGTCAGCTTCTGTGTCACCTGCATCATCCGTTTCCTCGCCGTCCGCTACCACATCTCCCTCCCGACTTTAAAGAGCGAGGAAATAAATCGTAAATCGTAAATCCGTAAATCGTAAATATCATAATGGCAGAACAAGACAATACCCGCAAGAGACCCCGTCGCCAGATGCCCTTGGACACTACCTACGGCCATCTGCCCCCACAGGCACTCGAAGTAGAAAACGCCGTCCTCGGTGCCCTAATGATCGACAAAGACGCCTACGCCGTCGTCTGTGAGCTTCTCCATCCCGAGAGCTTCTACGATCCCCGTCACCAGATGATCTACACGGCCATCCGCGACCTTAATATGGACGAGCGTCCCGTCGATGTGCTCACCGTCACCGAACAGCTGGCCAAGTCCGGCAACCTCGAAGAAGTGGGCGGTCCGGGCTACGTCGCCGAACTCAGTTCCAAGGTCGCCTCGTCGGCCAACATCGAGTACCACGCTCAGATCATCGCCCAGAAGTCCCTGGCCCGACAGCTCATCTCCTTCTCGAGCGTCATCCAGACCAAGGCCTTCGACGAGACCGTCGATGTCGAGGAACTGATGCAGGAGGCCGAAGGTTCCCTCTTCGAGCTCTCCCAGCGTAATATGAAGAAGGACTACACCCAGATCAACCCCGTCATCGACCAGGCGCTGAAGGTCATCCAGGCCGCCGCCGCCAACACCGACGGACTCACCGGCATCTCCACGGGCTACTATAAGCTCGACGACATGACCAGCGGCTGGCAGAACTCCGACCTCATCATCATCGCCGGGCGCCCTGCTATGGGTAAGACCTCCTTCGCCCTCTCTATGGCCAAGAACATCGCCGCCGACCTCCGTGTGCCGATGGCTTTCTTCTCATTGGAAATGTCAAACGTCCAGCTCGTCAACCGCCTCATCTCCAACGTCTGCGAGATCCAGGGTTCGAAGATCCTCAACGGCCAGTTGCAGCGCGACGAGTGGGACCGCCTCGACAAGCATATCAACAATCTCCTCGGCGCCCCGCTCTATGTCGATGACACGCCGGGCCTCTCCGTCTTCGAATTGCGCACCAAGGCCCGCCGTCTGGTACGTGAGCACGACGTCAAGCTCATTATGATCGACTATCTGCAGCTGATGAACGCCAACGGTATGCGCTTCTCCTCACGTCAGGAAGAGGTATCCACCATCTCCCGTTCGCTCAAGGGCCTGGCCAAGGAACTCGACATTCCCATCATCGCCCTCAGTCAGCTCAATCGTGGCGTCGAGGGACGTGACGGCATCGAAGGCAAACGCCCCATGCTGTCCGACCTCCGTGAGTCGGGAGCCATCGAGCAGGATGCGGACATGGTGCTCTTCGTCCACCGTCCCGAATACTACCACATCTACCAGGACGATGCCGGTCACGACCTGCGCGGTATGGCACAGATCATCATCGCCAAGCACCGTAAGGGTGCCACCGGCGACGTGCTGCTCACCTTCCGGGGCGAGTTCACCCGCTTCGAGAATCCCGAAGACCGCAACCTCGGCAACCGTCCGCCGATGGATGACTTCGGCGGCGAGATCCGGGGTTCCAAGATCAACGGCGAGGACAACGGCGCCATCCCCCCGATCGACAACGGCCCCCTGCCATTCTAATCATCGCCAACCGTTATGGACATCTTCAAGAAGAAGCAGAGAAATGCAAAGATGCAATGATGCAAAGATGCAAAATAAAATCTCCCCTCTGGTTTCCCAGGGGGGAGATCCTTTTTCCCCTCCTGAGTAGGAGGGGTGCCCGTCAGGGCGGGGTGGTCTGCCTATCACTCTGATACTTGCACCACATTATTGAACGGGTGCAGGATCTGCTGATAGTAAGGCTTCTTGCCCTGCGGCGTTACCTTCTCGGTCTGGATCCAGCCCACGCGGTTGAACGTGATCGTCTCCTTGAACTTCTTCGAGGTCAGCTCCTCACCCTGAGCGTTCTCAGGGATGAAGTTGATGCGGACACCGTTGATCTGGTTCACCGACACGTCGGCGACATCGTTCACACCCTGCTTCTTACAGTCGAGGGCGGGCATAAAGGTGCCGAGACCGTCCCACTTCACGGGCTGACCACTCTTCAGCTGCTCTACCATCGTGGTGGTCAGCTTCTGAAGCACACCCTCCACGATATCGTCTGAATAGACGCTCTGGTCGAAGGCGATCATCCCCAGCAGTCCCTTCAGACTGAGCGTCTTGGGCTGCCAAGCCCTCCAGAACCACTTGCCGAACGCCGTCGAGTCGTCATTCGTATTCTGGTAGGCCACAATCGGAAATGCAATTTTACGTACTGCCATAATCTTTAACTTTGAACTTTTTACTTTTGTTTTTTTCTTCACCACTAATTACACGAATTTCACTAATTTTTAATCCGTTTAATCCGTTTAATCCGTTGTCATAAATAATTAGTTTAATTAGTGTAATTCGTGGTCGTAATTACATTGGGGGATCGTTCTGGATGTTGTAGTCCAGCGGATAGAGCGTCTTCTCGC
>JAFRQC010000125.1 GCA_017428805.1 Prevotella sp.
ATCCGGGTTCTCGTTCACCAGGGTGTCGGCGATGTAATAGGTGCCCTTGGGCGAGTTGATGATGTGCATAGCGCCGAAGTGCTGGTACTCAGGACGGATGCCGATGACCTCCTTGACAACCTTCACGGTGTTGGAGTATTTCGTATAGAGACCGGTAATGTAGGCGTCGGCCTCACCTGTCTCGACCATCATCATACCGAAGTAGTTGCGCTCGAACATCTTGTCGTTGGCTTCCTGGAAGGTGTAGCCGTCACGCTGGCGCTTCTCGGTAAGGATGCGGGCGTAACGCTCACGGCGCTCCTGTTCGGAAGGATGGCGCAGGTTGACAATCTCGATGCCCTCGATGTTCAGGTCGAGCTTGGCGGCGAGCTTGGCGATGTACTCGTCGTTGCCCAGCAGGATGGGGTGGCAGATGCCTTCTGCCTTGGCCTGTACGGCGGCCTTGAGCATCGTGGGGTGTACAGCCTCTGCAAATACCACGCGCTGGGGATGGGCGGCTGCGGTGGCGTAGAGCTTCTGTGTGAGCTTCGTCTCCTGGCCGAGCAGCACGGAGAGGGAGTCTTTGTATTCGTCCCAGTTCTCAATCTTCTTGCGGGCAACACCGCTCTCGATGGCGGCTTTGGCAACGGCAGAAGAGACCTCGGTGATGAGTCGCGGATCGACGGGTTTGGGGATGAAGTATTCTCGGCCGAAGGTGAGGTTGTTCACCTTATAGACGTCGTTCACCACGTCGGGCACAGGCTGTTTGGCGAGGTCGGCGATGGCATTGACGGCGGCAAGCTTCATCTCCTCGTTGATGGCGGTGGCGTGTACGTCGAGGGCGCCGCGGAAGATGTAGGGGAAGCCGATGACGTTGTTGATTTGGTTGGGATAGTCGGTACGGCCCGTAGACATCAGCACGTCGGGACGGGCCTCCATAGCGTCTTCGTAAGAGATCTCAGGTACAGGGTTGGCGAGGGCGAAGATGACGGGATCCTTGGCCATCGTCTTGACCATATCCTTCGAGAGCACGTTGCCCTTGGAGAGTCCCACGAACACGTCGGCACCGTTGACAGCCTCTTCCAGCGTGTGGATATCCGTACGGCTGGTGGCGAAGAACTTCTTCTGTTCGTTGAGGTCGGTACGACTGGTAGAGATGACACCCTTCGAGTCGAGCATCACAATGTTCTCCTTCTGGGCACCGATGGCCATATAGAGTTTGGTACAACTGATGGCGGCAGCACCGGCACCGTTGACCACAATCTTCACTTTCTTGATGTCCTTGCCAATGACCTCCATCGCGTTCTTCAGTCCAGCGGCGGAGATGATGGCCGTGCCGTGCTGGTCGTCGTGCATCACGGGGATGTCGAGACTCTTCTTCAGACGTTCCTCGATATAGAAGCACTCAGGGGCCTTGATGTCCTCGAGGTTGATGCCGCCGAAGGTGGGGGCGATGCGTTCTACGGCCTCACAGAACTTCTCAGGATCCTTCTCGGCCACCTCGATGTCGAACACGTCGATGCCACCGTAGATCTTGAACAGCAGGCCTTTACCTTCCATGACGGGCTTGCCGCTCATGGCACCGATGTCACCCAGTCCGAGGACGGCGGTACCGTTGGAGATGACGGCCACGAGGTTGCCCTTGTCGGTGTATTTATAAGCTGCATCTGGATTCTCCTGAATCTCCAGACAGGGGAAAGCGACACCAGGAGAGTAGGCCAGTGAGAGGTCTGTTTGTGTACGGTAAGCCTTCGTGGGCTTCACTTCGATTTTGCCGGGACGCCCGCTCTCATGATATTCAAGAGCGGCTTCTTTCGTGATTTTGACCATAGTTTATTGTGTATTATTATCCTTGAAATGTTTGATGCTGAATAGAAAATCGGGCACAAAATTACAAAAATATCACCAGATATTTGAGTTTTTTCTAAGTTTTTTCACTTTTCACTTTCCACTTTTCACTTATTTTTGTACCTTTGCAGCAGAATTTGTATGAATATGCAGGAAACAAAACCCATTTCGGCTTATAAACAAAGTCTGCGCTCGAAGATTATTGAGACGGCGCTGAAGGCTTTCCGTGCGCATGGCATCCGTGCGGTGACGATGGATGATGTGGCAACGGAATTGAAGATTTCCAAGCGTACGCTCTATGAGATTTTCGGCAACAAGGAGGAGGTGCTCTCGGAGTGCGTCGTGAAGTATTTTGAGGATCGTCGCCTGAATATGGAGGTGCAGATAGCGCATTGTAAGAATGTGATGGAGATCGTGATGGTGTTCTTCCGGAAGAAGATTGACGAGATCCGTCATACGAATCCGCAGTTCTATGCCGATCTGGCGCAGTATCCGCAGTTGGCGGACTATCTGAAGGATCAGAAGGAGCGTATCCGTACAGAGTCGGCGAAGTTCTTCGAGCGTGGCAGACAGGAGGGCTATTTCCGTGAGGAGTTCAATCCGGAACTGGTGACAATGCTCTTTGAGGCCCTGAACAAGTACGTGATGGAGAACCGCCTGTATCAGCAGTACTCTTTCGAAGAGATCTTCAAAAACCTGGCTGTCCTTACATTGCGGGGCATCTGTACGGACAAGGGATTGAAACTCTTAGACAAGTTGTTATAATTATTTGGCACGGATTACTCAATTATTTGGCACGGATTACACGGCTTTTATCAAAGACACGGCTTTTTCTGCGATAGAGAAAGCCGTGTCCTTATTATTAATAATGCCGTGTTAATCCGTGCCTAAAAAATTATTGGTGCTGGTCGCGGAGCAAGTCGTTGACGGTCTTCACGGGGTTGAAGGTGCCGAGGGGCACTTCGACGAAGACGGTACTCCAGTTGCTCATTGCACCGTTCCACAGACCTGGTAACTCTAAGGCTTTCAGCTCTTTACCGGCTTTCGATTTAGAAGAGATGAAACCTGTGGTCTTGTCGACGAAAGCAGGCAGATTGAAGGGTTTGCCCTGGTAGTCCTTCACGGCGCAGACGAGGTCTACGGGGTTGAAGTGTGTACCCTGGGTGAACATCTTCATATAAGCTTCGTTGTTCGTGTCGATCTGTGAGCTCTCGAGGATCTGCAGCGAGACAGTGCCATCTTGGTTGTAGGTGAGGAACGGACCGCCACCAGGCTCACCCACATTCTTCACGACACCACAGACGCGCATCGGACGGTTCAGCTTCTCACGCAGGTAGGCGGCATCGGCCTTCTTGCCCTTGGCGTCGGTGCAGAGGCACTCGCTGATGAACTTCGCAATCTCTTCGAGCTGGGCATCCGTAGCACCGGCATCGAGGACTTTCAGATACTCGAAAGCCTGCTTCTGCAGGGTGACGAGCACACCGGCGATGACCTGCTTCCACTCAACGGTCTCGGGCTTCAGACGATCGGGCACCACGTTGTCGATGTTCTTAATGAAGATGACATCGGCATCGATCTCGTTGAGGTTCTCGATGAGGGCACCGTGACCACCGGGACGGAACAGCAGCGAGCCGTCGTCATTGCGGAACGGGGTGTTGTCGGGATTGGCAGCGACGGTATCGGTAGAGGGCTTCTGCTCAGAGAAGGTGATGTCGTACTTGATGCCGTACTTCTTGGCGAAGGAGTCAGCCTTCTCAGTCACCTTGGCCTTGAAGAGCTCCATATGCTCGTGAGAGACGGTGAAGTGTACGTGGGCCTCGCCGTTGGATGCGGCATAGAGGGCACCCTCTACGAGATGTTCCTCCATCGGCGTGCGGGAACCCTCAGGATACTTGTGGAACAACAACAGTCCCTTCGGCAGCTGACCGTAGTTCAGACCCTCGGCTTTCAGCATATTGGCAGCGACAGCCTTGTACTTACCCTCGGCAATGAGTGCCTTGATGCCCTTGCCTTCGTTCTTCTGACAGACGGCGTCGAGTGCGTCATAGAAGGCGAACTTCTCGATGGAGTCGAAATACTTCTTTTCGAAGTCGGTGGTGGGCACATCGTAGTCGGCATCGACGAAGGCGAACATATTCTTGAACATACGGCTGGCAGCACCGGAGGCAGGCACGAACTTCACGATCTTGTTGCCTGCGGCCTTGTACTGGTTCCAGGTGTCCTCATACTTCTTGCGCTCGTCGGCATTGGGGGCGATGATGCCACGTCCGATACCTGCGGCTGCTTCCAGCTTCAGGAAGGGGAATCCGGTTTTGAACTCGTTCAACTGATTCTCAATCTGCTCAGGGGTGATACCCTTCTGTGCAATCTGTTTTAAGTCTTTTTCTGATAACATAATTGTGGTATTTAGTCAAAATATTGGTGCAAAGATAATCATTTTTTCTACGAATTGTACGGATTATACGGAAAAATAGGGTATTTTAATAAAAAATCTGTAAAATCCGTGTAATCTGTAGGAGATTTTATGTATCTTTGCCACAAAATTAGCACTTTATGGCAGATTTGTTCTCATTTACCTACGACGAAAAGAAAAAAATGGCCGCTCAGACGGCTTCCATCCTGACTGAGGAAATCGGTCTGGGTGACGACGCTGTGGAGGCCTGTCTGCTTGTGCCCGATGTGGACGAGGGAAAGATCTCCCACGACGAGGTGAAGGCGCGCTATGGAGAATCCGTGGCCCGCATCATCGACGGTCTGGGGCGCATCCGTCAGCTGTATGAGAAGAATCCCGTCGTAGAGAGTGAGAACTTCCGTAATCTGCTGCTCTCCTTTGCCGAGGATATGCGCGTGGTACTCATTATGATTGCCGACCGCGTAAACCTGATGCGACAGATGAAGGCCTTCCTGGAAGAGTCTGACGACGAGAACCGTCAGGAGCGTGAGGCATTCGTCAACGAAGTGTCGCAGGAGGCTGCCTATCTCTATGCCCCCTTGGCACACAAGCTCGGACTCTATAAACTGAAAAGCGAACTGGAAGACCTTTCGCTGAAGTTCATGGAGCATGACGCCTACTACCTGATCCGTGAGAAGCTGAACCAGACGAAGGCCTCGCGTGATGCCTATATCGAGGCGTTCATCCGCCCTGTGGAGGAGAAGGTGAAG
>JAFRQC010000036.1 GCA_017428805.1 Prevotella sp.
CCGCACAGCCGGACTTTGACGACAAGTATGCAACGGAACTGGTGAAGGCCGGAACGGCAGCACCAGATTTCAAGATGAAGACGCCCGACGGCAAGAATTTCCAGTTCGCGAAGTTCGCCAAGGGCAAGACCGTGGTACTCGACTTCTGGGCATCGTGGTGTCCCGACTGCCGCAAGGATGCGCCCGAGGTGGTGCGTCTGTATGAGAAGTATCGCCAGTTCGGCATTGAGTTCATCGGCGTTTCGATGGACACCGATGTGGAGGCGTGGAAGAAAGCCATCGAGAAGTTTGGCATTACCTATCCGCAGGTGAGCGAACTGAAGAAGTTCAAGGAGACGGACATCGCCAAGGCCTACGGCGTGAAGTGGATCCCGTCGATGGTGGTCGTTGGTCCCGACGGAGAAGTGAAGCTCTCAACGGTGCTGACGTATAAGGTGGACAAATACCTGAAGGAACTGACCACGGGTTCATATCAGGCTGCACAAAAAGGCGAGACCGTATTCATCGACGGTCATCATGGACGGCTGAAGGCCCTCATCCAGAAGCCCGAACTGCAGCAGGGCGAGAAGTGTCCGATGGTCATCTTCTGTCACGGTTTCAGCGGCACGAAGGACGGTCCGCTGTTTGAACTCGTGGCCGACACCCTGCAGGCTCACGGCATCGCCAGCATACGCTTCGACTTCAACGGACACGGTGAGAGCGAGGGCGAATTCAAGGACATGACCGTTCCCAATGAAATCGAGGATGCTAAGAAGGTGGTGGAGTATGTACGCGACCTGAAATATGTCAGCACGATAGCCATTGGAGGCCACTCGCAGGGCGGCGTTGTGGCTGCGATGACAGCCGGACAACTGAGCGAGGAATTGGGCGAACCTGCCTTCAAGGCTGTGGCGTTGATGGCTCCTGCCGCCGTGCTGCGCGACGATGCCATACGTGGCAATACGATGGGCAAGCAGTATGATCCCTTCGACCCAGGCGAATATGTCGAGTTGTGGGGCGGCCTGAAACTCGGCGGCGAGTATATCCGCACCTCCTTCAGCCTGCCTATCTACGAGACAGCTGCTAAGTATCAGGGTCCGGCTCTCATCATTCACGGCAACGGCGACCGTGTCGTGCCTTACACCTACGGCGAACGCTTCCACCAGATCTGGCCCAAGAGCGAGCTGGTCATTCAGGAATACTTCGACCACGGATTTTCACAGAATGTCTATCGCACAACGGACATCGTATCTGATTATCTGATCAAGCAGCTGAAAGGTAAATAACTTTACAAAATCCACCAACCTCTCTCCATCCCTGGAGAAAGGATACACTAAAGTCGGAGTTTCCCCTAACGAAACTCCGACTTTACTGCCTGTAAACTCCAACTTTCCTTAGCCCAAACTCCAAGCGATCATAAACCTTTGATTATCAGGCAAATAGAATTCTCGTCAAAAACAACCAAAAGGTTACGAAAAGTATTTACATAATTTACACTTGCGTTACACCGTTACAGCGTTACAGTTCGACATGTACCACCACAAACATTTACAACTTACATCTTACATCTATTTTTTTGTCAAGCAGTGTGTCTTAGTCATTTTAGTCATTATAGTCATTAGTCATTAAGATTTTCGGGGAAAGTAGTATTTATATTAAAATATATATATTATATATAATAATATATTTTAAACTTTATACTGAAAGTCAGAAATGCTTAATGACTATAATGACTAATGACTAAAATGACTGAATGGACGTAATTTTGTTGTTGACATTTTCCTGAATACGTTGACACGTCTGGTTTTGAACTGTAACGCTGTAACGCGTAACGCTCCGTCGGCTCACTTCAGATTCTCTAGAGCTTTGGCATCGAGGCGATAGATAGTCCACTCGTTCATCGGCACAGCCCCTAATGAGAGGTAGAAGTCGATGCTCGGTTGGTTCCAGTCGAGACAAGTCCACTCCATCCTACCACAATGCCGCTCACGGGCAATCGAAGCCAAGTGCAACAACAAGGCCTTGCCATAGCCTCGCCCGCGATACTCCGGCCACACAAAAAGATCCTCCAAATACAAGCCAGAATGTCCAATGAAAGTCGAGAAATTGAAGAAATACAGCGCAAAGCCCACTTCCTTGCCATCAGCCACAACAAACACAGCCTCAGCCCTGTGATGATCGAACATCTCGTTCTCCAGCGTCGCAGCATCCGCCAGCACCTCGTCCTCCATCTTCTCATACCTGGCAATGCCCCTGATAAACTCCAGCAGCAGTGCCACATCTTTCCTCTCCGCCTTGCGTATTGTAAAATTTGATTCCATCTATACCCTCTTTAATAGTATTTGTAAGTCTAGCATTTCCCCATCTTTCAACAAAATAATATTCCACTGGTCACAAAACAGTTTGTAAAAGCCATCAGGATTATCTGTGTGAATAGGAATAATCGCCTCTGGCCTTAGCATCCGAAAGATATCTTGCAGACCATTCATATCACAATGCCCACTGGTATGCATATACTGATAATTACTACCTAATATATCCACAAGCATAGGATTATATGCTTCATTTTTCGGATCAACATAGCCATTCCACATCGACAGATATTTGGTCTTTTCACCTGGAAGACTATTAATCAGATGGTTGAACCGTTG
This sequence comes from Prevotella sp., assembly GCA_017428805.1. The sequence goes on from JAFRQC010000036.1 coordinate 2,631, forward strand.
GGTGGCTCTGGATATCAATACATATCCCTTCTTCTCCATGATTTCTTTGAATTTATCATTGACCCTAAACTCACCATCTTCATATTGTAATACTATCGGTTTATAATCACCATATCTGAATAAACTGGCATTACCCCATAGAGGATCTCTCTCAACGATTATATCCATTATCCGCTTCTGATAGACATCTACCAAGAATGGACGTCCGGCTTTCAAAGCCGCATGATATAAAGCAAACAAACGATCAATATTGGTGGATGATAGGAATATCACATTGCCATGATTAGCCTTGAACGACTCATAGAACTGCTGTTGAAGTTCATGCTCAGTAAGGCAGGTGGCTTCTGGACGATTTACATTAGTAGCCTCGCAGACCATATAGTCAACCTTTCCAATATAGTTCTCCATCAGTTTTGGGAGTTTGCTGCTTCTGAAACCATGTGTGCGGAAGTCACCTGTATGGAACACTTTCACGTCGTCAGCCTCAATCTTGAATGCATAAGCATCGAAGGCAGAATGGTCAATGGTGATTGGAATGATACGAAACGGGCCAAAGGTAAATGATTCTCCTGGTGAGAAAATGCGAGCAGTATTCAATCTCATAAAGAGTTCTTTCTGGAGTCCGTCTACATACTGAAGATGTTCTGACAAAGCCATTTGAATTTCCCTTCCCACCTTACCAATATAAATAGGTAAAGATTCTGGAAGTTCAGCGACACATCCGATATGATCACCATGATAGTGCGTAATCAACATGGCACTTTTCGAAATATCGCCTTTCGTCAAGCCATCTATCTCTAATGGTCCTGTTTTGAGTACACCCGCCAGCTGTTCTCCATAGTCAACAAACAACCGCCAGCCCTCGTATTCATATTCTGTTACGCAGCCGCCTATCTGATTGGTTCCACGATGGATTTTTATCTTCATATTAGCTGACCATATTCTTTTGAGACATCTTCAACATTTGAATGCAAGTCCTTACAAACATTCAGGACAGACTGTACGAGGTGGTTCCTCTTTATCGTTTTCTTCGTATATATCTGCTTGATGAAAAGATCAACATAACCACGCACAGATGTTGGAACAGCAGCTATGTGCTTAACACCAATTGCACTCATGACATTAAGAACCTTCTTGTAATACTCAACAATGATAGCTTCCCCATCATCACCTTTTAGCAGATTGGCTTCCTTTAAGAATCTATCATAGTTTGCCATCTGGGTCAAAATCTCTGCGGGATTCTCGCCTGATGGTTTTAGTCTGAGATCGTCAATCAGTTTTAATTCCTGAAATGCAATTTCTCCATCATCCGTCAGTTTCACAAGATCGATTCTAATAACTGTCCTATCATCCAGTTGCAAAGCAAATTCAGTATCTATATAGTGAGAATCGGCTAAGAATAACTGCGACTGAACATATTTCTCACTTGAATAATTCTTTCCGTTCTTCTCTTGACCTGGGAAACAAGCAATGTACTTCTTATTGGAATCAACTTTTATCTTTATCGCCGATAACTGTCTCACTATCTCTTCTGGAGAACAATGCTTATTGCCATAGTAGTCAGTTCCATCTTTATATGCACCCAAATAGTAATTATGAATCTCAGCATCGATTTTATTGTCCTTAAAACTAAGACTCATTATTGAAGCCCCTCTGTAATACACATTAACTCGATTATCTTTTCTGATATTCACATATAGTTCTTTGTCATCCAACAACATTTCCCACCATAACGGTCTTTGGGATAATTTATTGAACAACGGAGCATCCTCATTAATTCTGAAATAACGCCTATTCATCACTTGAAACAATCGTTAGCTTGATGCTATCAATGAATTCTTACTTGTTAATAACCTCGAGTATTCGATATTGGTGCAAATATAGGCAATATTTCTGTAATTTGCAAGAAATTGGCAAATTATCTTTCGAACAGGACAAGTTTTGAAGGAGTTTGCCTGATTTGTCGCCTTTGGGGAGGATTGTCGCTACAAGTTGGAGAAAAAAGGAGGGAAATGTTTGCAATGAGAGGATTTTCGTCATAACTTTGCATCAGAAATAAAAATTCACGCAAAGATAATTTAGTTTGTTTTAGTTTTCATAAGTTTGGTTTTGTTATTGGGTTATTGATTAGTTAGTAATTTGCTTAGAGCTCGCAGGGATGCGAGCTCTAAACATTCTGTCATAAAGAACAGTGGATTTTTGTGTTTCTTTATCCTACTTCCCTTATTTCTGCATCCACTACGTACATATCGCCGTCAGCATCTACCAACACATTTCGAGGAACAACATCCCAAACGATCAAACACTTTATCCATAGGAATCCACATCCCTACAGACTTGGCGTATTGCTCTGCAGCTCTTTGTTCTATTTCGAGGCGACTTCCATTTCCTTTGCCTTCTCGAGGTTCTTCCTCATATAGTCGGCAAAGTCTTTGGAGTTCATCGGAGATTTCTTGGATTCTTCGATTTTCCTCATCGTACGCTCCATAGCTTCTTTGTGAAACTGATTTAAGAATGTCATTGCTCATTTGATTTTAAGTTTGTGCAAAGATAAACAATTATTTTGAGAACGACAATCTTTTCGTCTTTTTTTTTAGGCAATGGACAAAATTTTTAGGCATTTGCCTGATTTGTCGCCTTTGGGGGCAATTGTCGCTACAAGTTGGAGAAAAAAAGACGGAAATGTTTGCATTGAGAGGATTTTCGTCATAACTTTGCATCAGAAATCAGAAATAAAGATTCACGCAAAGATAATTTAGTTTAGTTTTAGTTTTCATAAGTTTGGTTTTGTTATTGGGTTATTGATTAGTTAGTAATTTGCTTAGAGCTCGCAGGGATGCGAGCTCTAAGCATTTCTAGGCCTGCCCCTTTGCAAAACGAGCCTTGCGCCTTTTTTTACTCACTTTCACAATAATCATAGTAGATATCCCACATTGTATCAGGAAATCCCCAGCCAGAGGATTCACAATTATGGAGGATGATTTCAATTCGCTTCTGAAACTGGCTTTGTAGATTGTGTTCGCTGATGTATTTCATGGCTGCTTTAAAGTTATTCTCGGTAGCATCATAGAACTGTTCCCACATATCACCCCAATCATTAGCAATCTCACTGGCACACTCTGGGATATAGAGCATCAAGTCTGCAAGGAACTCTGGAGCCGGATCGAGTGACTTGAATTCCGAAACAGCCTTACGACAGACGGAGAAACGCAACTTGGCTTCACCACGACTTGGATAGAATTCCTTTGTGATAATCTCACGATATTCTTCCAACTTGCCTTTGTCATTGGGCTTTATCACATACTCCAAATAATCCTTCGCCTCTTTCCGAGCCGAATACAAGTCCAACACCAACTCTTCCAAAGAGCTTTTATCCAAGGACTTGATATACTTCTTTACTTCTGCTTTCGACATATCAGTTTACTTGTAACAGGGGGACGGTTCTTTCGTTACATGAGTCAAAATATTGCAGCACGATTGACGACTTTCTTCAGGGCAGAGACGGGGAAGCCAATTTTATGGAGAATTTCCTCAAAACGACTACGTTCTTTGTAGGGGATAGTCAGTTCGTAGGTCATCAACTCATCGGCATCTTCTGAAGGGATTGGCTCGAATTCGTAATATGAATCGGCCTCTGGCAAATAATCCTCAGGTATGGCAGATGGCTGTACAAGCTTGATGTTGTGATAGTTCAAATCGTTATCCACATCGACGGAGTAGAGATAGCCGTCGTTGGGATTCTCTATGAGTTCAAGAAGGGTGAGTTCCTTCCCGATGTATTTCTGGAGGCTGGACAGACTGACGCGCAAAACCAACCAGCGGTTGTCATTGTCATCACGATCTACCCAATAAAAGAGGTAGTCGTCGCCTTTGCCACTAACATAATGTGACAAGAACGGTCCATCGAGATAAACCAAATCGGCAATCTTCTTGAAACTGCTGAAATCATATTCGATATCGTATCCTTCAATCTTTCTCATCTTCTTTCTCAATTAAGTTCTTGGTTATCTGAAATGTCTTATTCAAGTCACAGGCTTCATATTCGTAGAAGTCAAAATGACCATTTGCACTTGATACTGTTTTCAAACCGTCTTCATCGGCAAGCGTTCCTTCTGCAAGAGCGTCGCCAATTGATGTTGGAGCATTCTTGAAAGCCTTGCGCAGATTAGTATAGAAGGTCTCGGCTTTCTCTGCTGTGGTAAAACAGGAGAGTGCCAATAGTGATGTATTGCCTTTGCCCTTGCTGATATCCTGAAGCATGCGTTTGGGGTTGCTCATGTATTGAGGAACGTGGTTTTGATGTCCTTCTTCGGAGAAGGCAAAGCGACATGCTTGCATATTATTGGGCGCAAACAGCTCTGGAAGTTGACAACCTAATGTCAACAATTCATCTATCTGCTTCTGATATTTAAACTTTGATACAACTTCCATACTTAACATATTGATGGTGCAAATATAGGCAATATTTCTGAAATTTGCAAGAATTTGGCAAATTATCTTTCGAACAGGACAAGTTTTGAAGGGGTTTGCCTGATTTGTCGCCTTTGGAGGCGATTGTCGCTACAAGTTGGAGAAAAAAGGGCGAAAATGTTTGCAATGAGAGGATTTTCGTCTTAACTTTGCCTTCGAAAAGCGAGAACAGGCTGCACCTCAGCATAGAGCGAGCTCTCTGCATTCGGTTTGCACTGTCCTTGCATCAGAAATAAAGATTCACGCAAAGATAATTTAGTTTGTTTTGTTCATATTGCTTTTAGGTTTGTTATTGGTTTATGATTTGCTTAGGGCTCGCAGGGATGCGGGCTCTAAGCAGTTTTGGCAGGTGTCATCTCTTCGTTAGATCAACGAGAAGGCGACATCCATCATATGCGTGAAGTTGTTCTGACGCTCCTCGGCGGTGGTTACTTCGCCCGTGAGGATATGGTCGGAGATGGTGCAGATGCCTAAGGCGCGGTTGCCAGAGCGGGCCGCATTCATATAGAGGGCGGCAATCTCCATCTCAACAGCCAGCACACCCATCGAGATCCATTTGTCGTTGTGGGGATTCTCTGAATAGAACACATCCGAGGTGAAGACATTGCCCACCTTGTAGCGATAGCCGAAACGCTCGCACGACTCAGCGGCAGCTCTGACGAGGCTGAAATCGGCAATCGGTGCAAAGGTGCCTGGGAGTTCGTACTGACTGGCGTAGTTGCTGTTGGTGCAGGCACCCATCGCAATGGCGAGGTCGCCGATGTGCAGGTCGTTGTTGATGGAACCAGCCGAACCCACGCGGATGATGGTCTTCACACCATAGAAGTTATAGAGTTCATAACTGTAGATGCCGATAGAGGGCATACCCATACCGTGACCCATCACACTGACACGCTTACCTTTGTAAGTGCCCGTGTAACCAAGCATACCTCGGACATTGTTGAACTGGACAGCATCGTCGAGGAACTTCTCGGCCATAAGTTTCACACGCAGCGGATCGCCCGCCATAATCACAGTCTCGGCAATTTCGCCATACTGAGCACTGATGTGGGGAGTTGGAGTATTATTCATAATGGAAAATGGATAATTGATAATGGATAATTATTTGATGATGACGTCTTCTTTCTTGATATAGAGGTTGTCGTGGGCCGTCTTCAGGATATAGTAGCCTTTGTATTCCTCGAAATGGTCGCCCAGGATGGTGCCCTTCTTGACAGTCGTAAAGAGGGGGTAGTCGTCAGCATCGGCATAGTTCTCGCCGTAGATGGGCGTATTGTCGCTGGCAGCAATGAGTTTCTGGGCACCTTTGCCGTCGTACCACGTCTGAGTACCCATATATTTCGTATAGACCCAGCCTGTGACATCGCCCACACAGACCAAGCTCCATTTCTCGCCCTTCTTACGCAACACACCAGAACCCATACCGTGGGACTGCATCCAGAGTTTTTCGATAATATCGGCATTGGTAGAAGGATCGGTGCGCACATTCAGGAAACCGTCGTTGGAAGTGGCATAGACCACCGTGAAGACTTCTGGCGCCTGACTACTGACTCCAGACTCCTGTTTCTTGTTTCCTGACTTCTGCCCCCCAACTACGGTGTAGGCATAGAGGTTGTTGTTGTAATCGACGACGTAGAGATATTCGCGGCCGTTCTTCTCCTGCAGCTCCATATACTCCACCTTATAGGCCATCGGAATCTTGCTATACATCTGGCCTGTCTGCTTGTCGAGCATAAAGAGGAACTTCTTCTCAGAGGTGAAGCCGTAGGAGCAGAAGACGAAGTTGCTGTCGAGAATGAAGATATCGTTGCTCACGAGGTAGTCCGTCTCCCAGACGATGCGACGGTTCTCCACGTTGTAGCTATACAGCTTGCTGCCCTTGCCGTTGACGCCGGAGGCATAAGAAGGACAGGCCATATTGAAGAGCAGGTTGTGGTTGTCGGCATCCCAGCGCACGTCCTGCACCTCGCAGTAGCGGTTGTTGCTGACGTCGCAGAGGTTGATGGTGGCCGTAGGCTGCTTGTCGTGATTGAAGAGCACTACTACGAAATCGTAGTTGTCGGCACCTGTCGGCAGGCGGTAGAAGCCCAGCCATCCAATGTCGATAGGCTCAGCGATGAAGAGTTCGAGACTTTCCGTCTCAGGCACCCGTGGCAGATCGTCGCACTGGACGTCCTTACGCAGACGATAGATGTAGCCGTTGGGCTTGTTCTTGGTTGACACATCTGTTGACGCCCAATTGGTGCCAAAGCGGTCGAAGGCTACCAGGCGCTGTGCTTGTACGGGGCTGAGCGACAGCAGGGAAGCCAGAAGGCTGAATAGGATCTTTTTCATATGGTTTTAAGTTTAGGGGATGAGCAGGGAGGAATCGCCGTAGCTGAGGAAACGGAAGTCGTGGGACAGAGCATAGTCGTAGATCTTGCGCCAGTCGCCACCCACGAAGGCACTCACGAGAAGCAAGAGCGTGGACTGGGGCTGGTGGAAGTTCGTGACAAGCATACGGACGATCTTGTAGTCGTAGCCTGGGCAGATGATGATCTGGGTGCTGGCGTGGAGGACTTCAAGATGATGAGAATCCATCCAGTCAGCGAGAGCCTGCAAAGAGCGCTGGGTATCACACTGGGGACAGTCCCCCTGTAATTCGCTGCGCTGCTCACAGAGGGGACTGTCCCCATTGTGATACGGCTCCCATTGGGAGACGTGGAGCTGGTCTTCGGTGAGGTCAGGATTGGCGAGGATTTTGAGGCCCATATAGTAGAGGCTTTCGAGGGTGCGCACACTGGTGGTACCGACGGCAATCGCCTGACAATCGTGATTGAGGAGTTTGGTGATGGTCTCACGACGCACGCTGATGTATTCCGTGTGCATCTCGTGACCCTCCATCTCCTCACTCTTGACGGGCTTGAACGTACCAGCTCCCACGTGGAGGGTCAACTCTTCGCGCTCGATACCGTGAGCATCCAAATCAGCCAACACCTCTGGGGTGAAATGAAGGCCGGCCGTTGGAGCAGCCACACTGCCTTTGATCTTAGAATAGACGGTCTGGTAGGTGGTCTTATCGCTGTCCTGCGTCTCACGATTGAGATAAGGCGGAATCGGCAGTTCGCCCATCATGTCGATGATGGTGGCGAAACTGACGTCTCCATTCCATTCAAAGTCGATACGATGGGAGGTACCATGAATTGGGCCGCGCGTAGCCTTAATGGTCAATGTTCCATGTTCCATGTTCAATGTCCTCGTGAGCGGGCCTTCCTTCCATTTCTTCAGATTGCCCACCAAACAGTACCAGGCACAGTGGCCTGTGGTCTGGAACATCTGTTCATAGTCGGCAGGCTCTGCAGGTTCGAGCAAGAACACCTCGATGAGGGCACCTGTTTGCTCACCGTTGGCATCGGTCTTGCGGAAGTGCATTCGGGCCTGGATCACCTTCGTATTGTTGAACACCATCAGCGCACCCTTCGGCAGATAGTCAGGCAGGTGGAAGAACACGTCCTCCCCTACTACACCTTTATTATATATAAGGAGTTTGGACTGGTCGCGACGCGCCACAGGAAACTTGGCGATACGCTCGTCAGGCAGGTCATATTGATAGTCGCTGATGTGAATATGTCGAGGATCGGGCATTAAAAATTATAAAATTAAAAAATTAAGAAATTAAATGCAGGCCTTTATCAAGGCGTAAATGAGGGTGAAAACGAGTACTGTTATAGGAATGTCGCAGTGGGATCGTTCATAGCCCGTTGATGTGTATTTGGTAGAGATGAAATGTCGCTGGGAGGTCATCTTGCGCGTGAGACGATAATAGACGTAATAGGCGAAGGTGCCCACGATGAAGCCCCAAGTCAGTCCCACGAGGATGTCACCAGGGAAGTGGACACCCAGATACATACGTGTCCAGCAGTTGGTGAACGACCAGATGATAAGGGCGAGGGAGAGCATACGACTGCGGATGAGCCAGCAGAAATAAATGGCGATGCTGAATGTGTTGGCCGCGTGGGCAGAGAAGAAACCGTAGTTGCCCCCACGATAGCCATCGACGATATCTACCAGCAGACCTATCTCCGGATCGTGCGTAGGTCTCCATCGTGCCACTGTGGGCTTGACGATCAGATCGTCCACCGAACCAGCCAGCAGCACACAGAGGCCCGCGCCAGCAAGCACACAGAGCACCTTGCGGAAATTCTCGTTATTGCGGACGACGATATAGAACAGGCTGAGATAAAGCGGGAGCCAGGTGAGTGCCGTCGTGAGCACGTGGGCCACACGGTCGAGATAGAGCGAGTCGCTGCCGTTGACGGCAAGCAACCACTGCTTATCGAGTTCGATAAGTTCTGTGCCGACACTTTCGGCAGTTAAGAGCAGATCTGTCAGCATCGTTTATATCACTCTAATATGTTTACTCTCAATCCATCCCTCCTTACCGTCGGCGAGGCGAATCTCCTTCCACTCCTTCATCGAACCGTCAGTGATGACCACCTTCGTTCCCTCGTGGAGGATGAACAGGTCGGTGCCATTGGCGGCAGGCGTACTCTTCACCGTCACCGCTGGGGCGAAGATGATAGCGCCCTTACGGTTGAGCAGGTCTTTCTTCTGTTGCCAGGCGAAGATGTTGGCTCCCACGAAGAGCACAAGCAGCGCCACACCTCCGAAGAAGCCTGCCTTGCGTAGCCAGATTCTCTCGGAGAAGAGATAGACCAGCAACAGAATGATGGTGAGGGCGAGAGCCACAAGGGCCGTGCGTGCCCAACCGTCGACACTCATCATACTGACAAGCGAACGGTACCAGGTGACGAAGAACATCTCGGACTCCGGCACAATCTTATCGAAGGTCTTAGAACGGGCAATCTGCAGGTTGAAGCGGATGTCACGATCACCCGGTGAGAGCAGTAGGGCTCGCTCGTAGTTGAGCACAGCCTCAGGAATATTCTCCGTGCGATAGTAGGCATTGCCGAGATTGTAATAGAGGTCGGCACTGGCCCCTTGTTTCAGCAGAGCCTCATACTGGGTGATGGCCTGCTGGTACTGTCCGCGGACGTAGGAGCTGTCGGCCTCAGCCTTGGTCTGGGCAGAGGAAGGAGTAAGGAGAGAAGGAGTAAGTAGTAAGTAGAATACCGGAAGCAGGACACGAGCACTTCTACTCGACTCCTTACTCCTTCCCTCCTTACTCCTTTTCATTGTTCCCTCAATCTGTTCGATGGCTGTCATAGCCTTCTCATATACCTTATTCATATTTCCCTTAGGATCACCTGGGGCATAACGCTCAAACTCACACTCATCGAGGGCTCCGATGAACTGGGCAATGGTCTCCTCACCCACTCCACGTTCGCTAAGACGCTGGCTGATGTTATCGTGAGAGAGTTGTTCCACAGGGATGTTGAGTTTGTCGCCAACATAACCCCAGAGGGCACGAAGCACTTCATCATAGAACTCACCAGGTTTGTTGTCGGCCATCAGCTTCGAGGCCTTCTTCAGACGCTTCGTAGCCACCTTGTTCGCCTTGCCTGCACGACGTTTGGTGACGTTGGCATTCTCAATGGCACGCTGGCGGAAGATGACGAACAGCGAGATGAACACAAGGGCCATGATGGCCAGCGTGATCCAGTAGGCCGTTGAGCCAAAGAAGAACTCGTCGATGCCCTGCTGACGGACATTGCCCGTCTTGATATAACGGATGTCGCGACTCAGCTCCTGCAGATCCTGCTGACCAGAATAGTCGCTCATCGCACCTGGACCGGAACCCTTCGCCACATCGAGCGTCAGAGGCTCGCTGGTAACGGTCTTGTAGGATTTGGTTGTGGTGTCGAAATAGGTCAGGCTGACAGGAGGAATCTCATAGTGACCCTGATGACGAGGCACGATGAGGATGTCGTAAATCATCGAACCCTCGATGCCCGCTGTGGTCAGTTTTGTCTTGTCAGTCACCTTCGGCTCGTATTTGTCGAAGTCCTTGGGCAACTCAATCTGAGGCTGCTTGACGAGTTTCAGATTACCCGTACCACTGACAGTAATGCGCACTGAAACGGGATCGTTGGCCTTGGTCTCCGTCTTGCTCAACGAGGCAGAGACCGTGAAATGACCTACGCCGCCAGAGAAGCCGGCAGGCCGCTCAGGCAGGGGGTCCACCTCGATATCAATGCCTGGGGCGATGATTTTCTTCTTCACCTCGATATAGCCAGAGCCTCCATTGAAGAACGCCTCGAAGGGATCGATGTTACGATTCTGCTGTACGACGATGCCCTCGAAGGTGATGCTTGGAATCTGAAGCTTACCCGTCATCTGCGGGAACATCACATATTGGCTCCAAGTGGTAGTCCGATAAGGACGTCCGTTGAAGGTCTCAATAGAGAAGCTCTTTTGTGAGGGCAGGCTCACCTCCTGAGTGTAGAAACTCTTCAGGTCTGGCATATCACCACGCAGGCTAGTCAGTCCCACAAGGGTATATACCTTATAAGTAAGGAGGATGGGCTCCTGTTCATAGACGCGTTTCTTGTTGGCACTGACCTTGATGAAGAGGTCGGAACCGGAAATCTGACTGCCCGCATCACGGATTTCCCCTTGCTCGTCCTGACGATGCTGACGAGGAGATCCACCTGAACCAGAACTTGCCTGAGGCGAACCACTCACCTTGATATTCAGCGTGTTAGAGGCGATGGTCTTGCCACCCACCACAACGTGTGCTGGAGGGATGGTGAAGGAACCGTTCTTCGTGGCGCAGACGATATAGGTATAGGTAATGGATGACGACGAACTGGTGTGTCCGTTGATCATCTGATAGCTCGACTGCATGGAACGGTTGGGGCCTATGAGCACTTCCAACTCGCCAGGGATGTCACCAGCCCGGAAGTCGGTGGCATTCTGTGTATTGACAGTATAGGTCAGGCGGAACTGCTCACCCACGGCTACATGGGAAGGAGCAGAGCCCGTGAGCGTTTGCGCCCCTGCGGGGCTAAATGATAAATGATAAATGATGAATGATAAACCTATCATCATCAACCATCTGTTTCTAAATTGCATTTTCATTGCGTTTACCATATTTATCATTTATACCTTTTCCTTCGTCATATTTATCATTTTTCATTCATCATTTATCATTTAGGGTGAAACCCGCAATCACCAGTTCTTCTGGATAGCGCGACGCTGGGGCTGCTGCTGAGCTTTCTGCAACTTATCCTGTGTCTGCTTCTCATTCTGGATGGCGGCATTCAGCAGTTGTTCAGCATTCTCCTTGCTCATCTGGGGCTTTTGCTGCTCCTGCTGTTTCTTGTCGTCTTGCTGATCTTTTTGGTCTTTCTGCTGATCCTGCTTCTGCTGGTCTTTCTTGTCGTCTTGTTTCTTGTCGTCGTTGCCGCCCTGCTGGTTCTGCTGATTCTGTTGCTGTTTTTGCTGCTGATGCTTGCAGAGAACGAGGTTATAACGCGTCTCGTTGTCAGCGGGGTTCAGACGGAGGGCATTCTTGTAGGCCTCGATGGCCTCACCATACATCTTATGCGACTGGCAGACCACACCCATATTATGGAAGGCTTTTGCCTTACGCAAGGGGTTCGTCTCCAACTTCGAGGCATTCTCAAACTGCACCACAGCCGCAGAGTCCTTCTTCTGCGCCATCAGGGCATTACCCAAGTTGAATACGGCCTGCGGATTCTTGGGATTCTTCTCGATGGCCTTACGATAAGACACTTCTGCATTGGGATAGTCGCCACTGCGGAAGAGTTTGTTGCCTTGACGGATATACTGGCGGTCAGTTTGGGCAAAAGCAGGAGTAAGGAGAGAAGGAGTCAAGAGTAAGTAGAATGCCAAAAGAAGCGCTTTAAGATTTCTACTTTCTCCTTCTCTCCTTACTCCTTCTCTCCTAAATAACGAGATTCGCTTGAGCAACGGATTACGACGGTCGAGGATGCAGATCTCGATGATGAGCAGGAGAAGAACGAGAATGCCCACAGCCTGGAACTGTTCGTCGAACTCGCTGTAAACGGTTGTAGAGGTCTCTTTCTTAGCCAGCTTGTCGAGTTCACTATCCAACTGCTGCTGGGCAGCGCTGTTGTTCTCGACATGAATATAAGCGCCTCCACCAGCCTGTGCCACCTGCTTACACATATCTTCATTAAGGGCAGACATCACAGTGTTGCCAGAACGGTCCGTCATATAGTTGCCTGTGCCAGAGATGGGGATGGGTGCACCATTGGTGGATCCTACGCCCAAGACATAGACACGCATGCCTTCATCTTTCGCTGCCTCAGCTGCTTCGAGCGCCCCACCCTCATGGTCCTCACCATCAGTGATGACGATGATAGCCTTGCCAATACCTTCTTCCTGAGTAAAACTATGGGTGGCCATCTCGATGGCACGGGCGATATCCGTACCCTGGGTTGCCATCATCGACGGGTCGATGCTCGACAGGAACATCTTTGCAGACACATAGTCGCTGGTGATGGGAAGCTGCACAAAGGCATCGCCCGCAAACACAATCAGGCCGATCTTGTCGTTGGTAAAATGGTCTACCAGGTTCTCTATCATCATCTTACTACGATCCAAACGACTGGGGATGATATCCTCCGCCAACATAGAGTTACTGATGTCCAACGCGATGATGGTCTCTATGCCCACGCGCTTCTCGTGACTGATCTTCGTACCTAACTGTGGACGTGCCAGCATCACGATGAGCAGTGCCAAAGCACCCAGCAACACCCAGAACTTCACAGACGGACGGAAACGCGACACATCAGGCATCAGTTCTTTCAACAGCGACGGATCACCAAACTTGCGCAGGCGTTTGCGCTGGTTCCTGTATGATATGAATCTGACGAGCGCCAATATGGGTATCAGCACCAGCAGCCAGAGATATATGGGGTCTTCAAATCTAAACATTATGGTATTCTTCTAAAAATAGTGATACGCAGGAGAATTTCGAGCAGAAGGGCGAGGATGGCCACAAGGGCGAAAGGCTGGTAGGCCTCATAGCGTTTGCTGAATGTCTTCACATTGAGCTTACTTTTCTCCAACTGGTCAATCTCCTTGTAGATATTACGCAGTTCCTTGGTGTTCGTGGCACGATAGAAGTCACCTTCCGTAGCTGCAGCAATCTCAGAGAGGGTCTTCGTGTCGATCTCCACAGGGATGTTCACATACTGCACACCACCAGCCACAGGCATCGGATAAGGTGCCACATTGTTCGTTCCCACGCCGATGGTATAGACGCGGATACCCAGGCTCTTGGCAATCTCAGCCGCTGTCATCGGAGAAATGTCACCTCGGTTATTCGAACCATCCGTCAGCAGGATGACCACCTTACTCTTCGCCTTCGACTCTTTCAGACGGGATACGGCGTTGGCCAGTCCCATACCGATAGCGGTACCGTCCTCAATCAGTCCACGGGCAGCAATATCGGTACGCACCGTCTGCAACATATTCAACAGCGACGCGTGGTCTGTGGTCATCGGACATTGTGTGAAAGCCTCACCAGCGAAGATGGAGAGACCGATATTATCATCCGGACGGCCTGCGATGAACTCTGAGGCCACCTGCTTGGCTGCCTCGATACGGTTCGGCTTCAGGTCTTCAGCCAGCATACTGGTGGAGACGTCCATCGCCAACATGATGTCGATACCCTCAATGGATTTATTGCTCCATGAATTATGTGTCTGAGGACGGGCCAGCACCAGAACGGTCATCGTGAAGGCCAGGATACGCAACAGCATGGAGAGCGGCATCAGCGTCACCTTCCAACTGCGAGGCGCATAACGGAAAGCGTACGTGTCGCTCATCCGCATAGTGGGCTCTGTCTTCTTCCTGTACATCACATACCAGATGAGGTACGGGATGATCAGCAGGAGCAACAGCAGATATTCTTTATTGGCAAATTCCATTCTATTTCCTAATTACCCTAACAACATATACAATGTATAGACAACATAGCCGAATAGTGCCAGACAGACGACACCGATGGCGGTGATGAAGTACTTCAGCATACGACGCGTCTTCTGCGAACGCTGGTCTTCCTCAGAGAGCTGCGGCTTTATCGTTTCTTCTACAGGCACATTCTCCAACTTGGTCTGGTTAATGAAGTCGATAGCGTTGACCAGGTTCGCATCGTTCTCATTGATCAGCGTCGAATACTTGGCGAACTTCACAAGGTCTGCCGTCGTAAAGAGCTGACGCAGTTCGTCCAGTGCTTTCTGGTCCTGCGAGGCCATCAGTCTCTCGATGATCTCACTACTGGTCATCTCCATTGCATTGAAACCATAGCGTTCCACTATATATTTACGGAGGGTATCCGTCAGTTTCGTGTAATACTCTTTCGAGTTCTCTGAGGACACCATCTTGTCGGCCTTGATCTGCTCTATCTCCTTCATTGCCTTCTGATGCGGCAACAGGCGCTTCACAATACGTATGTGACTGATAATCGGTTTGTTATCACGCAGACGGAGGTAGAGATAGTAGGCAACGGCCAGCAAGACAAGCATCAGCACACTCAGCCAGAAGGGGCCCTCCCAATCACTCCATTGGAAGGGATTGTCCTGCACATCCTTGGGACCAAAGAACTGCTCGGCATGGAGGGTGTCCACCTCGATGGTCAGCACCTTCAGCGCCAGACTCTTGCTCTTATAGGGCTTGCCGTCGATCTTCACCGTCATCGGCGGGATATAATAGAGCGTATCATCGAACGAGGTCATCGTATAGACCATCGAACGAGACACGAAGCCATTGTCCTGCGGCTGCTGTTCGAGCTCTTGCCTGTCGAGCACCTCAACACCTGGGGTGATGTACTCCATAGGTTTGAACTGCGGAAACTCCACCTTCGCATTCTCCTTGGCCGTAGCTGTCAGCGTTACATGTGCCTGCTGTCCGACGAAGATCTGGATAGAGTCAATAACAGCCTCTACCGATACTTGCGCAGACGCAGCCAACACGCTCGCTGTCAATATGATACATAACGAAAGTCTTCTCATCAGCTTCTCTGTTTAAACAACATCATAAGCGCCTTCACGAAGTCTTCGTTCGTGGCGACACTCACATGGTCAACATTGCTCTTGTTAAAGGTCTCCTCCAACTGCGACTGACGGCTGTTCCAATACTTGCGATAGGCCTGGCGCAGAGCCTTCGACCCCGTATCGACATACTGTTCGTGACCCGTCTCAGCATCGACCACCTTCATCAGTCCCACATCAGGCAATTCCCTGGCACGCTGGTCATAGACCTGAATGGCCACAACATCGTGCTTACGGTTGCAGATCTGCAAAGACTGCTGGAATTCATCACGGACATAAAAATCGCTGAGGATAAAGGCCGTCGTGCGACGCTTCTGGACGCTGGAAAGGAACTCCACCGCCTGTTTCACATCCGTGCGCTTCGACTCTGGCTGGAAATTGAGCATCTCACGGATGATGTAGAGGATGTGTTTGCGTCCCTTCTTGGGAGGGATATATTTCTCGATCCGGTCTGAGAAGAACACCACGCCAATCTTATCATTGTTCTGGATGGCACTGAAGGCGATGGTGGCAGCTATCTCCGTCACCATATCACGCTTCATCTGCTTCTGCGTACCGAAGTCGAGTGAGCCACTGACGTCGATGAGAAGCATCACCGTCAGTTCACGCTCTTCTTCAAACACCTTCACATAAGGACGGTGGAAGCGGGCGGTCACATTCCAGTCGATATCGCGGACATCATCACCGAACTGATACTCACGCACCTCACTAAAGGCCATACCCCTACCCTTGAAGGCAGAATGATACTGACCAGCAAAGATGTTTGAGCTCAGACCACGGGTCTTTATCTCAATCTTACGAACCTTTTTGATAATCTCTGAGGTTTCCATCAGGGCACTTCGACCTTGTTGATGATCTTAGATACAATCTCCTCACTCGTGACATTGGCAGCCTCAGCCTCGTAGGTCAGACCAATACGATGACGGAGCACATCGTGGGCAACGGCTCTCACATCCTCAGGCACCACATAACCACGACGCTTGATGAACGCATAGGCACGAGCGGCCTTCGCCAGATTGATGCTGGCACGCGGAGAACCACCAAAGCTGATCATATCCTTCAGGTCCTTCAAGCCATAACGGTCAGGATAACGCGTAGCAAACACGATGTCGGCGATATACTGTTCAATCTTCTCGTCGATGTACACCTCACCGACAACGGCACGGGCTTTCAGGATTTCTTCTGCTGTCGTAACGGGTGTCACCTTCGGCATCTCACCGGCGATATTCTCGCGGATGATCTTCTTCTCCTCCTCCAGAGAGGGATAGTCGATGACCACCTTCAACATAAAACGGTCCACCTGAGCCTCAGGCAGCGGATAGGTTCCCTCCTGCTCGATGGGATTCTGCGTAGCCATCACTAAGAAAGGCTTCGGCAGACTGAATGTCTGACTACCGATGGTAACCTGCTTCTCCTGCATAGCCTCAAGAAGGGCACTCTGCACCTTAGCTGGGGCACGGTTGATCTCATCAGCCAGCACGAAGTTTGCAAACACAGGACCTTGCTTCACCTGGAACTTCTCATCCTTCTGTGAATAGATCATCGTACCGATGACGTCAGCAGGGAGAAGGTCGGGGGTAAACTGAATACGACTGTATTCAGAGTCGATCAACTGTGAGAGGGTTTTGATGGCCAATGTCTTAGCCAGACCTGGTACACCTTCAAGCAGGATGTGTCCGTCACTCAACAGTCCGATGAGCAAGGAATCAACCAGATGTTTCTGTCCCACAATGACACGGTCCATACCCGTTGTCAGATTAGTCACGAATGCGCTTTGTTGTTCAATCCGGATGTTCAATTCACGGATATCAATTGCTTCTGCCATAATATTTTTCTTTTAACTTTAATTCTCAAATTCTTGACATTTTCTCAATTTGACCGCAAAAGTAGTGATTTTACGGGATTATCCGTACATCTACGTGACTAAATAATATTAAAAAAGTTTCCCAAAACCTAAGTTTTAAGAAACTTTTTCATTATTTCCCAATTATGTACTAATTTTGGACCATCTTTTTCTTCTTTCGTTCCACTTTTGGGATCTTAATTTCCTGTCCAGTTTTTAACTGGGAAGTAGCGTTCAGACCATTATAAACTTCGATATAGCACTCCATCCCGGGTCCTAATGTCCGCTTGGTGATACGTTGGAGGTTGTCACCCTCTTTCACCTTTTCTTTATGATCCAGGCCAACGATGCGATAGGCACCAGTACGGACACGGGAGTCCATCGCCTCATATTTGTCGAGTTTCACTTCAGCAGGGGCTGTAGCAACGGGCTGCTGCTTGGGAGCCTCAGAGGGTTTCTGAGCAACAGGAGGTTTGGGAGCCTCAACAGGTTTCTGAACCTCAGGCTTAGCTTCCGGCTTTGACTGTTCCACAGGTGCTGCTACAGGCTTTTCAGCCTTCTCTTCAGACGGGACGGATTTCTCAGCAGGAGCCTCAACCTTTTCCTCTGGCTGTTTTGCTGGTTCTGCGACAGGCTTGGCATCTGACTTCTTAGCCGGTGTTGCTTCTTTGACCTTCTCTATTTTGGGAGCTGGGGCTTCAGTTGGCTCAGCCTGACGATTCCAAGGGAAATAATTGCCCAGCAGATAACCCACAAGCAGCGAAATCAGACAGGCCAGGAGTACCATCGTCCATTTCATACCACCACCAATTGTTCCTTCCTCTTCTTTCTCCTCCACATATTCATCTTCAACAGAAGATTCGTCAACGGATTCCTCAGCTGGTTCTTCTGAAGATTCTTCTGAAGGTTCTTCTGTTGTTTTTTCTACTGGCACCTCATTTTCCTCAGCAACAGAAGGCGTCTCTTGCTCTGCAGGAGCCTCAAATTCTGCAGGTATTTCAGGTCCTGCAGGCATCTCAGGTTCTGCAGGCATCTCAGGTTCAACAGGTGTTTCAGGTTCTGCTGGTGTTCCAAGATCAATCGGCTGAGATGTGACTGGTGCAGCCATTGGCTCAATCACCCATTCTGGAATATCCTCGTCAGAGATTTCTTCCTGAGTCTTGTCAGACACATCACCCGAAGCGAAATCCACCAGAGGTATCTCGTCTATCTCACTCTCACTTTCCTCTATTACAGGCGTCTCTTCAGCCGCTTCCTCCTTATCAGGCTCCTTAAAGTCCACCCCCTCATTAAGCACGACGGTCTCAAACTGAGAGAAGGGTTTGTTGACCAATTCCTTCATCAAGGCATCAGGCGTGAAGGTGATCTTGTTATGACCTTCGATGAGTACACGTTCTCCCGTATTCACATTCACACTCTCACGGGATTCCACATCGATGATCTTAAAGGTACCAAGACCTTTCACCTTAACCATCTTATCCCGCTCCAAAGCCTCACGGATGGTCTCAAACATCATATTGATGAAGAGCGTGGCCTCTTTCTTGCTCAGACCGTTCTGAGCAATCAGTTTACTGGCAATTTCCTGAATCGTAACCTTTCCCATCACTCGTCTCCTCCATTCTTTATCTGTTCCTTCCAATTCGCATTCGGTTTGAAGTTCAGCACCAGTTTGGGTGGAACGAGCATCCGCTGACCTGTCGATGGATTCACCATCACGCGCTCCATCTTTTTCTTGACCTCAAAAGTCCCGAATGTCGGAACGAGCACAATGTTGTCTTCCTGGAAGATGTCTCCCATCGTCTCAACGATCACATTGACCATCTTCTGCGTGTCTTCGGGCGAATAGCCCGTCTGCTCCGCTAATTCCAAAATAAAATCCTTATTAGTCATAATCACAGAATGATTGTTGTTCCATATAAATCAAATTCCTCCGAGTCGGTGATCAGCACATCATAAAACGTGCCGATAGTCAGTTTCCGTTCTGCAACGGGAATCAGCACCTCCGGATCTACCTCCGGTGAACAGAACTCCGTGCGTCCGATATAATAATCACCCTCCTGACGGTCGATGATCACCTTCAAGGTCTTGTCAACTTTCTCAGCCTCCAGTTCCTCACTGATATGCTGCTGGATACGCATCAACTGATCCAGCCGACGCTGCTTCACCTCCTCAGGAACATCATCGTCATAGTGCTGTTCTGAATAGGTGCCTTCCTCCTCAGAGTAGGCAAAGGCTCCCATCCGTTCAAAACGGGCCCACTTGACGAACGTCTTCAATTCCTCAAAGTCTTCTTCCGTCTCTCCTGGGAATCCCACCATCAGCGTGGTACGAATATGGATGCCTGGTACCTCCTTGCGCAGTCGCTCCACCAGTTCATAGGTCTCTGCCTTTGTCACATGGCGCTGCATCCGACTCAGCATATTATCAGAGATATGCTGGAGGGCGATGTCGAGATATTTACACACGTTGGGTTTCTCCCGCATCACTCGCAACAGGTCCCAAGGGAAGTGTGTCGGATAGGCATAGTGCAGTCGGATCCACGCCACACCAGGGATATCAGCCATCTGCTCAATCAGTTCGGCAATATGCTGACGGCCATCGATGTCCACACCATAATAGGTCAGTTCCTGAGCAATGACATTGAATTCCTTTGTACCCTGCTTCACCAACTGGCGCACCTCATCAAGGATCTCCTCCATCGGACGACTCTTGTGGCGACCTGTAATCAGCGGGATAGCGCAATAGGCACAATGACGGTCACAACCCTCACTGATCTTTATATAAGTATAATGTGGCGGGGTTGTGATTCTTCTAAAACCATTCCTCATTCCTCCTTCCTCATTCCTCGACAAATCACTCAGCAGATTCTTGTAGTTGAACTTCCCATACCACCCATCAACCTCAGGAATCTCCTTCTCAAGGTCGGCGAGGTAACGCTCAGAGAGGCAGCCCATTACAAAGAGCTTCTCAATCCTGCCCTCCGTCTTGGCCTGGGCAAACTCAAGAATCGTATTGATGCTCTCCTCCTTGGCATCGGCAATGAAGCCACAGGTATTCACGACGACGATTTCACCTTGTGGGTCATCACTATCGTGGGTACAATGATAGCCGTTGGCCTCCATCAGGCCCATCAGCCATTCACTGTCCACAAGATTCTTGGAACAACCCAAAGAGATGATATCAATCGTCTTCTTCATTATGAATTATGAATTATGCATTATTAAACAGCGAGTCTACAAACTGGCGCTTGTTGAACAACTGCAAGTCTTCCATCTTCTCGCCGAGTCCGATATACTTCACGGGTACCTTCAGCTGGTCGGAGATGCCGATGACCACTCCACCCTTGGCTGTGCCGTCGAGCTTGGTGATAGCCAACGATGTGATCTGCGTGACAGCAGCAAACTGCTTTGCCTGCTCAAAGGCATTCTGTCCTGTAGAACCGTCAAGCACGAGCATCACCTCGTCAGGGGCCTCTGGCAATACCTTCTTCATCACGTCCTTGATCTTCTTCAACTCGTTCATCAGACCAACCTTGTTATGCAGACGGCCAGCCGTATCTATCAGCACGACGTCAGCACCATTGGCCTTGGCACTTGAGAGGGTGTCGAAAGCCACGCTGGCAGGATCGGAACCCATCTGCTGCTTCACCACTGGCACACCAACCCTTTCACCCCAGATGCAGAGCTGCTCCACAGCTGCGGCGCGGAAGGTATCGGCAGCACCAAGATAGACCTTCTTACCAGCCTGCTTGAACTGCCAAGCCAGCTTGCCGATGGTCGTGGTCTTACCCACACCATTCACACCCACCACCAATATCACGTATGGCTTATGATCGCTGGGCAGGTCCCAGTTATCCTGATCTTCCGAATTATTTTCTGCCAACAGGGCAGCAATCTCATCGCGGAGGATGGCATTCAGTTCCGATGTACTCACATACTTGTCACGGGCCACACGCTCCTCAATCCTCTGAATGATCTTCAGCGTTGTGTCCACACCCACGTCAGAGGTAATCAGCACCTCCTCGAGGTTATCCAGCACGTCGTCGTCGACCTTTGATTTTCCTGCAACGGCACGCGCCAACTTATCAAACACACTCGTCTTGGTCTTCTCCAGACCCTTGTCGAGCGTCTCTTTCTTGTCCTTATTAAAAAAGCCGAATATTCCCATATTTCAATAATTAACGATGCAAAGATAATATATTTTACTGATATGCACAAAAAAAGAGGCCGCAAAATGACTTGCAGCCCCGATTTTTATGTGAAATGTAATGTTTAGTTCTTGAAGAAGTCCTTGACGGCCTCGTTGGGAACCATCTGCTCGTCGAAGATGTAAGCACCAGTCTTGGGGCTCTTCACCATCTTGATAACCTTTGTGTAAGCGCGACCATCCTTTGAGCCTTCGTGGAGGGTAGCAACGGTTTTCTTTGCCATAATCTATAAACTATAAACTGTAAACTATAAACTATAAACCCTTACTTGATCTCCTTGTGAAGTGTCATCTTCTTCAGGATGGGATTGTACTTCATCAGTTCCATACGCTCAGGCGTATTCTTACGGTTCTTGGTGGTGATGTAACGGCTGGTGCCGGGCAGACCACTGTTCTTCTGCTCAGTGCACTCCAGGATCACCTGAACGCGATTTCCTTTTGCTTTCTTGCTTGCCATTGTATTGTTCCTCCTTATTATTAGTTCTCAACATTACCCCAGGCAATGACGTTCTTCTCGAGCTCGTTCCAATTCAGGAAGCCCTTGTCGACGGCCTGACGGATGGCTGCATCCAGTCCCACCTTATTAATCATACGGAGACCGGCAGCACTGATCTTCAGTCTGATCCAGCAGTTCTCTTCTACCCAGTAGAACTTCTTGCTGAAGAGGTTGACATCAAAGCTTCTCTTCGTGTGATGCTTTGAGTGAGACACATTGCAACCTATCTGTGCCTTCTTTCCTGTAATTTGACAAATCTTAGACATTTCTATCTACTTTTTACTTGTGATTTACACTTACTTATTCCAAACAGGGTGCAAAGGTACACATTTTTATTGAGACTCAAAGCACCGATTGGGCTCAAAGGGCAAGAATTATGTTTTTTTAACCTTCAAGCACGGGACGGGGCTCGTTTTCCTCCTTCAGGAAGTTCAAAAAGAGCTCCATAGCGTGGTTTGTGGCGATGGCCAGATTGATGTCACGACCGTGATCTTCCTGCACCATCATCGTCACCACACGTTCAGGTTTGCCACATGCCAGCCAGATGGTTCCGACGGGGATGTCCTTCGTGCCACCCGTAGGACCTGCAAAGCCTGTAGCAGCGATGGCATAGTCCGTCTGCAAAGCCTTGCAGGCACCCTTCACCATAGCGATGGCCACCTCCTCACACACGGCGGTCTTCTCTTCCAGCAGCTGATGGTCCACACCAAGCAGTCGCTCCTTGACCTCATCGACGTATGAGATGATGCCACCCTTGAAATACTTTGAGGCACCAGGCACGGCAATCATAGCCTCGCCAATCCTGCCACCCGTACAACTCTCTGCCGTACTCACTGTCTTCTCTGTCTCCCAGAGGATCTCACTGATATCCCTGCTGGTAATCTTACTTTCAAAATCCATAATTACTATTTCTTTTTTTTGCAACGGACTACACGACTTTAGGACTATTTCTTTCAGGATTCAGTTCTTAGGAAAAAGTCCTTCAGTCCTGTAGTCCGTTGCTAAATATTACTTAAACGTCACTTTTGAGAACGCGGGGGCATCGATGGGACAGAACTCCTTGTCGAGATACTTATAATAGCCCACGATACCGATCATTGCCGCATTGTCCGTCGTATAGCTGAACTTGGGGATATAGATCGTCCAACCATAACGCTTTGCAGCATTGTGGAAGGCATTACGGAGTCCGTTGTTCGCACTCACACCGCCAGCCACAGCCACGTGCTTGATGCCCGTCTGCTTCACAGCCTTCTTCAGTTTCTTCATCAGGATATCGACAATCGTCCACTCCAACGAGGCTGCGATGTCTTCCTTATGCTTCTCAATGAAGTCGGGATCATCCTTCACCCACTTCTGCAACGAGTAGAGGAACGAGGTCTTCAGGCCAGAAAAACTGTAGTCAAGGTCAGGGATATTCGGCTCTGCAAACTTAAATGCCTTTGGATTGCCCTGACGCGCCAACTTATCAATAATCGGCCCACCAGGATAACCTAATCCCATCACCTTAGAACACTTGTCTATCGCCTCACCAGCCGCATCATCAATCGTCTGACCCAGCACCTCCATATCGTTATAGGCATTCACCTTCACAATCTGCGAATTGCCGCCACTTACCAACAAACACAAAAACGGCAACGGCGGTATCTTATTCCCCTCCAGAGTAGGAGGGGTGCCTTTAGGCGGGGTGGTCTGATCCGCCTCCCTAATAAAGTGCGCCATCACATGCCCCTGCAAATGATTCACATCTATCAACGGAATCCCCAAACTCCTTGCAAATCCCTTTGCAAAACTGACTCCCACCAACAGCGATCCCATCAGTCCCGGCCCTCTTGTAAAAGCCACAGCTGTCAACTGCTCCTTCGTAATCCCAGCCTTCTTAATCGCCTGGTCCACCACAGGCACGACATTCTGCTGATGCGCCCTCGATGCCAACTCCGGCACCACGCCACCATACGCCTCATGCACAGCCTGCGATGCCGTCACGTTCGACAACAGCACCCCATCCTTGAGCACTGCCGCCGACGTATCATCGCAACTCGACTCTATACCTAATATATATACACCCTCCTGAGTATTCATAAAGTTCAAAGCTCAAAGTTCAAAGTCTAATACGTCAGCACTTCCACTCCGTGCTCCGTCATCAGCAGCGTATGCTCCCACTGGGCACTGGGCTTCTCGTCTTCCGTGATCACCTCCCAGCCATACGGGTCGTCTGCATCGATGAACACCTTCCACGTGCCCATATTGATCATCGGCTCTATCGTGAACACCATGCCTGGCACGAGTAGCATGCCCGTCCCACGATGGCCGTAGTGGTTCACGTCTGGGTCTTCATGGAAGGCATTCCCCACCCCGTGACCAGCCAGATCCCTCACGATACCATAGCCGTATTTCTTGCAATGCTTCTCAATCGCGTGGCCGATGTCACCCACGAATCCGTAAGGCTTGGCGGCCTCCATACCGATCTCCAGACACTCCTTGGCCACACGCACCAGCTGCTCCTTCTCAGGCGATGTCTTGCCGATGATGAACATACGGCTGGCATCAGCATAGTAGCCGTCGAGGATGGTGGTGAAGTCCACGTTGATGATGTCGCCCTCTTCAAGCACATCCTCCTCCTTGGGCACACCGTGACACACCACCTCGTTGATCGAGGTGCAGACCGAGGCAGGGAACGGAGGCGTATCCTCATCACCGCCATAGTTCAGGCAGGCAGGGATGGCATTATGCTCCTCGCAGTACTTGCGGCATATCCGGTCTATCTCCAGCGTGTTCATCCCTTCGTGGATAGCCTCAGCCACAGCGTCGAGCACACCAGTATTCACGACACCCGCCCTGCGGATGCCCTCTATCTGTTCAGGCGTCTTAATCAGTTCACGCGTCGGAACCAACTTGCCCTTGTTCTCCCAGTACATGATGGTCTTGTCCATCTCCGTAGGCTCCTGCCCACTCAGGCAATGCCATCTTCTCTTCTTCTTAAAAGCGTCCATATACCTTATTAATATATATACTCCTTTCTTTTCGGCTGCAAAGGTACACATAAAATACAACAATAACAAATTAAACAGGAAAATAATGCCAAAAACATTTGGAAGTTTGAAATAAAATGATTAACTTTGCACACAATATATGATGCATAAAACGTAAAAACAGAAAGATATACATAACATACGATGCATAAGGAATACGTATTCGACCCCTACCCTCTGTCTGTCACGATGCAGCGATTAGCAGAGAACATGAAAACCCGCCGTCTGGAGAAGAAACTCTCTACAAAGAGTCTTTCTGAGATCAGCGGCGTGCCTGCCTCATCGATACAGCGCTTCGAACTCAAGCATGCCATCTCCTTAGAGTCGTACGTCAAGTTGGCTAAGGCACTCGGCTACTCCGAGGAGATCATGCAGCTGCTGGCCGAACCCAAGTACGACACGATGGAAGAACTGCTGGAAATCAACAGAAACAGGACAAGAAAGCGAGGTGTATGATGAAGAACCTGCAATCCGTCATTGTGAAATATCGAGGCCAGACAGTCGGAACCCTGTCTATGGGTAACAGATTCTGCTGTCAGTTTGAATACGATGCCTACTGGCTTGCCAACGGCTTCTCCATTTCTCCACTTCATCTTCCGCTGAAAGCAGGACTTTTTTCGGCAGACTACCAGCCTTTTAGGGGTAATTTCGGCATATTCGAGGACAGCCTTCCTGGAGGCTATGGTGAATACCTGCTCCAGAAAATCATGCGAAAGAGAGGTCTCGACTATTGGAATCTCTCACCCGTACAACGTCTCAGCATCGTTGGCAGTTCGGGCATGGGCGCATTGACATACGAGCCGGAAAGCAAAGTCCTGGAGGAACAATCGCCAGGAACACTCGACGAGATGCAGGAAATGGCACTCGAGGTGCTCTCAGAAAAGAGCGAGGATCATATTGACACCTTATTCTATAATAGTGCAAACTCTGGCGGTGTCAGGCCAAAGTGTGTCTATAACAACGATGAGGGCCATTGGCTGGTGAAATTCAGACACACCTACGACCCAAAGGACATTGGCATCATCGAATACCGCTACAACGAAGCAGCCAAGCGTGCCGGCATCGATGTGCCAGAATTTAAACTGATGGAAGGGAAATACTTTGCCACGCGCCGGTTTGACATTGACCCAAATGGCCAACGGCTGCATGTGGCAACAGCCAGCGCTCTGCTCAACGAGCCTTTAAGTCCTCCAAAGATGGATTATCACACTTTGCTCCAACTGACGGGTTTTCTCACCCAGTCGCCAGAAGCTGTCGAACAGCAGTTCAGGCGCATGGTGTTCAATGACTATGCAAAGAACTACGATGATCATGCCCGCAATTTCAGTTTCATCTGCAGGGATGGCAAATGGGAGCTTGCCCCTGCCTATGACCTTACCAACGACCAGACCTTGGGCGAGCATGCGACATCTGCCAACTATAAAGGCCTTCCCACAGACGAAGACCTTATTGCCGTCGGCACCAACATCCGCATCCCACGTTCACGATGCCTGGAGATCATGGATGAAATCAGAGAGGCCACAAAGGATATCCTATAGGCAACACGCACTTCTTTGCCTGTTGACATAGAGTCAACTTATCCGTTGACTCCAGTCAAATGGTTCGTTGACTTAAGTCGAAGAACCATTTGACTGGAGTCGAAAAACATTCTATATGGTCATAAACATCGGTTACCTGTAGTTTAACGATTTTTGTTGACTACTTGGAGTCTTACTCATGATAAGGGTTGACCCGGGTTAAACTTATTGTTAATTTACGTTGACTCGACTTTACGTTAGTCATAAATAGGGTTTACATCAATACTTCGAAACAAG
>JAFRQC010000126.1 GCA_017428805.1 Prevotella sp.
AAGCGCTCATACAGGAAGGGTAAGCGCTCATACAAGAAGCAGAGAACTTCGTACCGCAAGCGCAGCAAGTCGACACGTCGCCGCAGTTCGGCACGCCGTTCTAGACGCCGCAGATAAATCATTTACTAACCCTATTTTGGAGGATATTCTATGGATGAGGAGCAGAGGATGCAGGAAGCTGCTGATGACAAGCTGATCAATGATGCTTTCCAACGGTTGCTGGATAACTATCTGGCATCGCGCCACCGCAAGAAGGTGGATATTATCACCAAGGCATTCAACTTCGCACGTCAGGCCCACAAGGGTGTACGCCGCTTGTCGGGCGAGCCCTACATCATGCACCCCATTGCCGTTGCCCAGATAGCCTGCGAGGAGGTAGGACTGGGCTCTACCAGTATCTGTGCCGCCCTGCTGCACGACGTGGTAGAGGATACGGACTACACCACAGAGGACATCGAGAACATCTTCGGTCCGAAGATTGCACAGATTGTCGACGGACTGACCAAGATCAGCGGTGGCATCTTCGGCGAACAGGCCTCGGCACAGGCTGAGAACTTCAAGAAGCTGCTGCTCACCATGAGCGATGATATCCGCGTCATCCTGATTAAGATTTGCGACCGTCTGCATAACATGCGAACGCTGGAGTCGCAGCCTGCCAACAAGCAGTATAAGATAGCGGGTGAAACGCTGTATATCTATGCGCCACTGGCCAACCGACTGGGACTCAATAAAATCAAGTCGGAACTGGAGAACCTGAGTTTCCGCTACGAGCACCCTGAGGAATATGCCAGCATCAAGTCGAAGCTGGCCTCCACAGAGGCTTCGCGCCATGAGCTGTTCGACCAGTTTACCAGTCCCATCGAGGCTGCGCTGAACGAGATGGGTATCAAATATGAGATTAAGGAACGTGTGAAGACACCCTACTCCATCTGGAGCAAGATGCAGAACAAGCACGTCACCTTCGACGAGATATACGATATCCTGGCCGTTCGCATCATCTTCACACCCGACAAGCGGGAAGAGGAGATCAACGAGTGCTTCAATATCTACGTGGCCATCTCGAAGATTTACAAGAGTCACCCAGACCGTCTGCGCGACTGGCTGAGTCATCCGAAGGCCAACGGCTACCAGGCGCTGCACGTCACCCTGATGTCGAAGCAAGGACGATGGATAGAGGTGCAGATACGCTCAGACCGCATGGACGAGATTGCCGAGCAGGGATTTGCCGCCCATTGGAAATACAAGGAAGGCGAGGACGCGGAATATACCGAGGATGAGAACGAGCTGAACGAATGGCTGCGTACCATCAAGGAAATTCTGGACGACCCGCAGCCTGACGCGATGGACTTCCTCGACGCTATCAAGCTGAACCTCTTTGCCTCTGAAATCTTCGTGTTCACCCCTAAGGGCGAAATCAAGACGATGCCCACGGGGTGTACGGCACTCGACTTTGCCTTCAGCATCCACACCTTCCTGGGGTCCCATTGTATCGGAGCCAAGGTGAACCATAAGCTGGTACCGCTCAGCCATAAGCTACAGAGTGGCGACCAGGTAGAGATTCTCACCTCTAAATCGCAACATGTACAATCCTCGTGGGTCAACTTTGTCAGCACGGCGAAAGCCAAAGCCAAGATACAGGCCATCCTGCGTCGTAACAACCGTGAACAGCAGAAGCAGGGCGAGGAGATGTTACAGGAGTTCCTGAAGAAGAACGGCATCGAGAACTCGATGAATGCTGCCGACCAACTGGCGGAATTCCATGAGGTGCGCAACCGTGAGTATTTCTTCCAGGCATTGGCTGAGAAGACCATCCTGCTGGGCGAGAAAGACATTGACGAACTGCAGGGCAAGAACAGGACGAACAAGGGCAGATGGCGCAAACTGGTGCCTTTCCTCGGTCGTGGCAAGGACGAGAAGAAGAAGGAAGACGACAATCGCAAGGAGCTCTTTGTCGTGACCAAGGACTTCAACCGCAAGAAGCCTATCTACATCAGCGACGAGAACATCAACCAGTATAAGTTCAAGCATTGCTGTCACCCCATCCCTGGCGATGATGTCCTGGGATTCATCGACGGCAGGCGACAGATAGAGATCCACAAGCGCGACTGTCCTGTTGCCGCCAAGCTGAAAGCCAGCTTCGGCAATCGCATCCTCGACGCCAAGTGGGACATGCATAAGAAGCTGCACTTCGACGCTGTCATCCGACTGGAAGGCATCGACCGCGTGGGCATGTTGCTCGATATTTCCAAGATCATCTCGTCGCAGATGAACGTCAACATCCACAAGCTGAATATTGTCAGCAACGACGGTGTATTCGACGGCACGGTAGAGATGCGCGTCTTCGACCGCGAGAACGTCAGGGAGATTATGGACAAGCTGAAGACGGTAGACGGGCTGCAAGAGGTGACTCAAATCATGTAAAACGAACTACGATATGAAAAAACTAATCTGCATCATTTGTGCCCTCATGGCAATCGTGAGCGTGCAAGCCAAGAGTTATGACAATCCCGACACCCTGTTTGTGGCTCGCGATGGGACCTGCGAGTTCCGTAACATCGCCGACGCCATCGAGGTGTGCCGCGCCTTCATGGAGTATCATAAGGTGATCTATGTAAAGAAAGGTACTTATAAAGAGAAACTGGTGGTGCCCCAATGGCTGACCAATATCGAGATCTGTGGCGAGGACCGCGACAAGACCGTCATCACTTGGGATGACCATGCCAATATCAAGGCTGACATCACCCCTCTGACTGCTCAGGGCGATGCCAAGAAAATCGGGACTTTCCGCACCTTTACGCTGAAGATCCAGGGCAGCAAGATTACCCTGAAGAACATCACCGTCGAGAACAACTCCGCCCGACTGGGACAAGCCGTAGCCCTGCATACCGAAGGCGACTGTCTGACCTTTATCAACTGTCGTTTCCTGGGTCATCAGGACACCATCTATACAGGCAATGCCAAGACGCGACTCTTCTTCGACAAGTGCTATATCGAGGGAACCACCGACTTCATCTTCGGTCCTTCTACCGCATGGTTTGAGAACTGCGACATCTTCTGCAAGGCAGACTCCTATATCACAGCCGCCTCAACGCCACAAGACGTGGCCTATGGCTATATCTTCAACAACTGTCGCATCACGACAGACGAGAAGGTGAGTAAAGTCTACTTAGGACGTCCCTGGCGCGACTATGGCTAT
This sequence comes from Prevotella sp., assembly GCA_017428805.1. The sequence continues at coordinate 3,197 of JAFRQC010000126.1, forward strand.
ACGCTCTTCATGAACTGCGAACTGCCCCGTCAGATACGTCCGGAAGGCTGGCATAAATGGCGCGAGGGTGCCGACAAGACCTGCCGATACATGGAATACAACAACCGCGGCATGGGTGCTGCAAAAGACCAGCGCGTCAGCTGGAGCCGACAGCTCACCAAGAAGGAAGCTCAGAAGATTACCCGTGAGGCCGTATTCGCCATCAACGATTCGTGGAATCCCTAAGAAAGCTTAGGACAGAACAAAAAAAAAGAGATGGACTTCATTGTAGGGAGTCCATCTGTTTTTTTAGGGCTTGCAACTCTTCGCGCACGCTGATCAACCGGCTCAGCACATCGGCTCTTCGGTCGGCACCATCGCGATTGTTGCCGATAATCTTTCTGGCAGCAGCAATCTTGAACCCGCGCACCTTGACCAAATTATGAATTAGGCGCACCTGCTCAATATCCTTGTCAGAATACTGGCGTATCTTACCAGCACCGCCGGTCTTAGGCTTCAGATAGGGAAACTCCGTCTCCCAATAACGCAGCGTACTCTCGTTCACACCAAACATCTCGGCTACTTCCTTGATGCTATGGTACATTCTCAGGTTCCTATTCAGATTTAGTGACATACCCGTTAATTCTATAATTTGGGGACAAAGATACAAATAAGAAAGGAAAAAACAAAATAAAAAGATTCTATTTTTGCGAAAAAAATGACTCAATGCTTGGTCAATCCAGAAACTATTCGTATTTTTGCATCCAAAGAACATATAATTTTAACAACACAATTAATATGAAAACAAACCTGAGACGATTTTTCGTCACCTGCTGCATGGCAGCAATGGCTTTAACGGGCTTCGCCCAGAATGAAGAAATGACCAATGAGACAGTGCTGACGCTGTTGAAAGAGGGCTTCTCCTCTGAAGAGATTATCGGTGCCATCGAGAACAGTACCGACCGTAAGATTACCTATAGCATTGACTTCATGCGACAGCTGAAGGCCGCAGGCGCAGAAGCTTCGCTGACCACATTCATCCAGAAGATAGCAAAGACCGACTTCGGTTACGAGGGCATCCTTTGGTGGAACCCCACTGATGGCGGCAAGCCCAAGAAGATGTACCGCACACAGTTTGAGAAGGAGTCGAAAGGATTTAACCTTGGAACCATCGCTGCCATGGGAGCTGGCGCATTGCTCGTAGGCTCTGCCGTGTCAGGTAACAAGCCTTCTGGTGGGGTAGCTGCTGCTGCCACTGCCGGTACCATTGCCTTGATGTCATCAGGTAAGGATATCCAGAAGCTGATGTTGCCAGGAGCCACCTCAAAGCTGCAGATGGAGGGCGAGAACGGTCGCCATCCCGTGTTCCGCTTCTTCTTCCCCAAGAAGGAGAACGAGAGTTTCCAGCAGGGTGCCGACAACTGGTATCAGATTGTGATGAGCAACATCCAGAACCCCAACGAGTTCCAATGCATCAAGATGCAGGTCAAGGAGCCTAAGAAGAGTGGCAAGGGCGGTCGTCGTCTGTTCCCCGACAAGATGTCATACAGCGTGCTGGGCTTCGAGGGTACCAATGCCTCGAATCGTAACATCATCGATTTCGAGATTAACGAGATCAACAACAACACTTTCGAGGTCACCTTCCCCAAGGAGCTGGAGCCAGGCGAATACTGCTTCTTCTATAAGGGCGGCTTGGGTTCACAATCCTTCAAGGAACACCCCTTCGGTTTTGACTTTACCGTAAAATAAGAATAACTAACCATTAATACTAACAATTATGAAAAAGTTTTTATTGACTCTCGTAGCGCTGGTGACCATGAGCATCACAGCTAGCGCACAAAGTGTTTACATCTCAACAGGCGATGGTGCCGTGGCTTATCACAAGAGCAAGTCATGCAGCTATCTGGCCAATTCGAAGGACATCAAGAGCGTATCAACGTCAGAGGCCAAGAAGATGGGCCGCCATGAGTGCACACGCTGCTACGGCTCTGCCGCTGCCACCAAGAAGACGACTACAGCAAAGAAGACCACCTCTGGTCCTGCTCGCGACGAAAAGGGCCGCTTCATCAAGAAGACTGACTCAGAGAAGAAGACCACTACCAAGAAGACTGAGAAGAAGGTGGCTGAGAAGAAGACTACCGAAAAGAAGACTGCAGAAAAGAAGACTACCGCTGCTAAGAAGTCTACTCCTGCTCGCGACGAGAAGGGCCGCTTCATCAAGAAGACCGATGCTGAGAAGAAGGCCACTAAGAAGTCTACTCCTGCTCGCGACGAGAAGGGCCGCTTCATCAAGAAGACCGATTCGGAGAAGAAGACTACCACCAAGAAGACTACCACGAAGAAAGCCGCATAATAGCAGCGCTTCGCCAAACCTATTTCCCCTTAAGTTCAAGCAACTTAAGGGGTTTTTATTGCACAAAACGCAAGGTTTGTGCACAAAGAGGTGGATTTTGTGCATTTTGTTTGGCTGTGTGCGCAAAAAATCGTACCTTTGCACCCGATTTTGAAATTTCAACATTACACATTATTAATAATATGGCTTTAAAGATTGTTGTGCTGGCCAAGCAAGTGCCAGACACCCGTAATGTGGGTAAGGATGCGATGACTGCCGAAGGTACGGTAAACCGCGCTGCCCTACCCGCCATCTTCAATCCAGAAGATTTGAACGCCCTGGAGCAGGCCCTCCGCTTGAAGGAGCAGAACCCAGGCTCAACAGTAGGAATCCTCACGATGGGTCCTCCACGTGCAGGTGAGATTATCCGTCAGGGACTTTATCGTGGTGCAGATACTGGTTGGTTGCTGACCGACCGTCTCTTCGCTGGTGCTGATACGCTGGCTACTTCGTACGCTCTGGCTACGGCCATCAAGAAAATTGGCGACGTAGATATCGTGATTGGTGGTCGTCAGGCTATCGATGGTGATACCGCTCAGGTGGGTCCGCAGGTGGCTCAGAAGCTGGGTCTCAACCAGGTGACTTATGCCGAGGAGGTGCTGAGCGTTGAGGGTGGTTTTGCCACCATCAAGCGCGTGATTGATGGAGGCGTAGAGACCGTTAAGGCTCCTCTTCCTGTCGTGATTACCGTCAATGGTAGTGCTGCTCCTTGCCGTCCTCAGAACGCTAAGTTGGTGATGAAGTACAAGCGTGCTACCTGTCCGATGGAGCGTCCTGCTGAGGGTACCGCTTACGACTATCTGTACGACGAGCGTCCTGAGCTGACGCTGAACCAGTGGAGCGTGGCCGACGTCGACGGTGACGTCAACCAATGTGGTCTGGCCGGTTCACCCACGAAGGTGAAGGCTGTGAAGAACATCGTGTTCCAGGCTAAGGAGTCGAAGACTTTGACGGCTTCTGATGCTGATGTTGAGGGATTGATCAAAGAATTGTTGGAAGAGAAAATTATTGGTTAATTGAGATATGAATAATGTATTTGTATATTGCGAGATAGAAGGTACTCAGGTACAGGAAGTATCTCAGGAGCTGCTGACCAAAGGTCGCAAGCTCGCCAATGAACTGGGTGTTGAGCTCCATGCCGTAGTGGCTGGTACCGGCATCAAGGGCAAGGTGGAAGAGCAGATTATCCCCTACGGTGTTGACAAGCTGTTTGTCTTCGACGCTCCCGGACTGTTCCCCTACACCTCAGCTCCTCACACAGATATTCTGGTAAACCTCTTCAAGGAGGAGCAGCCTCAGATCTGTCTGATGGGTGCTACCGTGATTGGTCGTGACCTCGGTCCTCGTGTATCATCTTCACTGACTTCAGGTCTGACTGCTGACTGCACGGAGCTGGAGATTGGCGACTATGAGGATAAGAAAGCTGGTAAGACCTACCAGAACCTGCTTTATCAGATTCGTCCTGCCTTTGGTGGTAACATCGTAGCAACGATTGTTAACCCCGACCACCGTCCTCAGATGGCTACTGTACGCTCTGGCGTGATGCAGAAGGCTATCTACGAGGGCCAGTGCACAGGCGAGCAGGTTTATCCTGATGTCAAGAAGTATGTTAGCCCTGAGGCTTTCGTCGTACAGGTGCTCGACCACCACGTAGAGGCTGCTAAGCACAACCTGAAAGGTGCTCCTATTGTTGTTGCCGGTGGTTACGGTATGGGCTCGAAGGAGAACTTCGACATGCTGTTCCAGTTGGCTAAGGTACTTCATGGTGAGGTTGGTGGTAGCCGTGCTGCTGTTGATGCAGGCTGGCTGGACCACGACCGTCAGATTGGTCAGACGGGTGTGACCGTTCATCCGAAGGTTTACATCGCCTGCGGTATCTCTGGACAGATTCAGCACATTGCTGGTATGCAGGATTCTGGTATCATCATCTCTGTCAACAGCGATCCCGATGCACCTATCAACCGCATCGCTGACTACGTCATCATTGGTACCGTTGAGGAAGTCGTTCCCAAACTGATTAAGTACTATAAGCAGAACTCGAAGTAATATTATAGCAAGGACAACAGGACTTACAAGACTCTCTTAATTAAAAGTCCATGCAGTCCTGTAGTCCATGCAAAAAAGAATAAGAATATGGCAAACTATTATAGTGACCACCCAGAGATTGGATTCTATCTGAATCATCCCCTGATGGCTCGTATCGTTGAGCTGAAAGAAAAGGGTTTCGCTGATGCGAAAGAATATGACTACGCTCCCGTTGACCTGGGCGATGCCATCGAGAACTACAAGCAGATTCTCGACATCACTGGCGACGTGGCTGCCAATATCATCGAGCCAAACTCTGAGGCTGTTGACCTTGAAGGTCCACACCTCGAGAATGGTCGTATGATCTACGCCTCTAAGACT
>JAFRQC010000037.1 GCA_017428805.1 Prevotella sp.
TCTCTGCGCTGGAGAAGATCACTCTCAGGGAACTCATCACCAAACCACGTGACTCTGTCAATATCAATCAATCTGTCAAAGAACTCACTCTATTTTGAATATTTATACCTAACGCGATTTTATCGCATCAGTAGTATTTTAATTTAAAAACTATTTTCCAAAAGCCTTAATGACCTTAATGACTAATGACTAAAATGACTAAAATGACTGCCAAATTCGGTTTGGGGAAACATTGTGCGAATTCTTTGCATTTTCTTTAGAAAACATTTGGCGGATTCGATTATTTTTTGTACCTTTGCAGCATGATACAGAAAATTATAAATATTGCAATTAAGAGCCTCGTGATGCTCGTGATGGCGGCGGTAATCACTGCCTGCGGTCAGACTGTGAAAGAGTCGGTCAATCCTTTCGTAACTGTGCAGAATGGCCATTTCGTGAAGGACGGTAAACCTTATTATTATGTGGGTACGAACTTCTGGTATGGGGCTATCCTGGGCTCGGAAGGGCAGGGTGGTGACCGTGAGCGGCTTGCCAAGGAACTTGATCTGCTGAAGTCTCAGGGCATCGACAACCTGCGTATCCTCGTGGGTTCAGATGGTGAACGTGGCGTGAAGACGAAGGTTGAACCAACCTTGCAGATCGCACCTGGTGTGTATAATGATACGATACTGGCAGGTTTGGATTACCTGCTTCAGGAGATGGGCAAGCGTGATATGGTGGCTGTGCTCTACCTGAACAACTCCTGGGAGTGGAGCGGCGGCTACGGCTTCTATCTCGAGCAGGCCGGCGCAGGCAAGCAGCCGAGACCGGACGATGTCGGTTATCCTGCCTTTATGAACGCGATGGCGCAGTATGCCACGAACGAGAAGGCCCACGAGCTGTTCTACGACTACGTGCGCTTCATCATCGGGCGGACTAACCAATATACGGGCAAGGCCTATAAGGACGATCCAGCCATTATGTCCTGGCAGATCGGCAACGAGCCGCGTGCGTTCTCTAAAGAAGCACTGCCTGCTTTCGAGAAATGGATTGCCGAGGCTGCGAAGCTCATCCGTGAGCTTGACCCGAACCATCTGATCTCCATCGGTTCGGAGGGCGCCTGGGGCTGCGAGGGTGACTTCGACTGCTGGGAGCGCATCACGGCCGACGAGAACATCGGCTATGCCAATATCCACCTGTGGCCTTACAACTGGGGCTGGGCGAAGGCCGACTCGCTGATCGAGAACCTGCCGCGGGCAAAGACGAACACGAAGGAGTATATCGACCGTCATCTCGACATCTGCGCGAAGATCAAGAAACCGTTGGTGATGGAGGAATTCGGCTATCCGAGAGACGGTTTCCAGTTCGCCCTCGGCACGCCGACGCAGGGTAGGGACGGTTTCTACGAGTACGTCTTCTCCTTAGTGGCTGACAACGCTGAGAACGGCGGTTACTTTGCCGGATGCAACTTCTGGGGATGGGGCGGACTTGCCCAACCCAAGCACGAGCAGTGGCAGGTGGGCGACGACTATACGGGCGACCCAGCCCAGGAGGCTCAAGGACTGAACTCGGTGTTCGCCAACGACTCGACGACACTGCAGGTGATCCGCTCTCAGGTGGACCGTATGAGCAGATTGACGAAATAGTATCATCATTGGGCAAAAGAAAGTACGGGTGTTTGCGGGAATTGTCGTACCTTTGCACCGCAATTTGAAGTCAACTAAAAGCAAAATGAAAAGACTACTATCAATGATCCTCTGTGTGATGGCGTTCTCGACGCTGTCGGCACAGATTCGCGGCTCTGAAATCCAGGTGCTCGTGCAGCCAGACCATCAGGACTGGACGTACAAGACGGGTGAGAAGGCCACGTTCACCGTCAGCGTGCTGAAGTCGGGTACGCTGGTGGACAACGTGAGCATTGACCTCGCCGCAGGCCCTGAGATGTATCAGGACGTGAAGAAACAGACCGTACTGAAAGACGGGACGACGAAGTTGACAGGTACGATGAAGCAGCCCGGCTTCTACCGTGTGGACGTGACCGCCCACGTGGATGGCAAGGACTACAAGGGTGCCTGTGGAGCTGCGTTCTCCCCTGAGCTGTTGCAGCCGTCGACGGTGATGCCCAAGGACTTCTCGGAGTTCTGGCAGGGTGTCATCAGCGAGGCCCGCAAGACCCCTCTCGAACCCACGAAGCGACTGTTGCCCGAGCGTTGCACGAAGGATGTGAACGTGTATGAGGTGTCGTTTCAGAACCTGCAGTCGAACTACCGTACCTATGGCATCCTCTGCGTGCCGGTGAAGGAAGGCAAGTATCCAGCACTGTTGCGTGTGCCTGGAGCCGGTGTGAGACCTTACGGCGGCGACATCTGGACGGCTACCCAGGGCGCTATCACGCTGGAGATCGGCATTCACGGCATCCCTGTGACGATGGAGCAGAAGGTGTACGACGATGTGTTCAACGGTGCCCTGATGGGCTACTGGGAGTTTAATATGGACTCGCGCGACAAACATTATTATAAGCGCGTGATCGTCGGTTGTATCCGTGCCCTCGACTATATCCAGGAGTTCACGCCCTGGAACGGAAAGGAACTGGGTGTGACGGGTTCGTCGCAGGGTGGATTCCTTTCACTCGCGACGGCTGGTCTCGACAAGCGCATCACCTATTATGCTCCTGTGCACGCCGCCTGCTGCGACCATACGAACTCGTTGAAAGGCATCGCCTGTGGCTGGCCGCACTACTTCTATAATAATAAAGGTGTAGGTCAGGAGAAGCAGATCGAAACCTCGCGCTATTATGACGGCATCAACTTTGCCCGGCTGATCACAGACCAGCAGGCAGGATGGTTCTCTTTCGGCTATAACGACGACGTGGTGCCTCCCACCACCGCCTGGGCGACGTACAACACGGTGAAGGGTCCGAAGCAGATCTCACCCTATCAAGCTACCTGGCACTTCTGGTTCCAGGAGCAGTGGGACGAATGGGAGAACTGGCTGCTCAAGCAGATGAAACTAAGATAAAATCAGATTACTCAGAATACTCAGAAATAATTATGAATAAGATTATTGCAATGGCAATCGCGGCAATAGCAATCGCCGCCTGCACAACACCAAAACAGGCTGAACCGGAGAAGACGGTGGCACAGCAGTTGATGGAGCGCCTCGATACGCTTCGTAATAAAGGATATATGTTCGGCCATCAGGACGATCCGTTCTATGGTCTGACCTGGGACTACGACCAGGACTCCAGCGATGTGAAAAACGTCTGTGGCGACTGGCCCGCCGTGATGGGCTTTGAGCTCGGCGGCATTGAGATGGGCGACGCCAAGAACCTCGACAGCGTGCCTTTCACCCGTATGCGTGAAGAGATCATCAAGCACTATGAGCGTGGTGGTATTATTACCATCAGCTGGCATCCCCGTAATCCACTGACAACCATTCCCGGCGGTGGTCTGGCTGGTCAGAAGTTCCCTGAGGGAACGGCCTGGGACATCAGCGACACGACTGTTGTGAAGAATGTGCTGGTGGGCGGTTCCCACGAGAAGGCATTCCTGATGTGGATGCGTCGTGTGGGTGATTTCCTTGAGACGTTGAAGACCGCCGATGGTCAAAAAGTGCCCATTATCTTCCGTCCTTGGCACGAGAACACTGGTTCTTGGTTCTGGTGGGGAGAAAGGCTCTGTACGGCAGACGAGTATAAAGGACTGTGGAACCTGTTGCAGGACTACCTGAACGGTCGTGGTTTCGACAACCTGCTCTGGGCCTACTCGCCCGGTATGGCTGCCAACCTCGACAAGGCGAAATATCTGGAGCGCTATCCTGGCGACGACCGTGTGTCGCTCGTGGGTATCGACGGTTATCAGTGGGGCTCCAAGGAGGACTTTGTGGCACAGTTGGATGCCAACCTTGCTATGCTGACGAAGTTTGCTGCCGATCGTGGTAAGATCGCGGCTCTGACGGAGTGCGGACTGAAGAACCTCACGGACTCTACGTGGTGGACCTCGACGCTTACCCCTGTGCTCGACAAGTATGCCATCAGCTACTTCCTCGTTTGGCGTAACTACAAGGAGGAGTGGTTCGGCCCCTCGCCCGCAAAGCCCGACGCACCTTATTTTAAAGAGATGTATAACAAGAAGAATGTGCTTTTCCTGAAGGAGATCACAGATTAATCAATCGTCAATAATATCATGTCAGAATTTGAACAGAAAGTGGCAGCCCTGCGCAAACATCATGAGGAGCTGCTGAGCCGTAAGAACGAACCCGTAGAGTGGGGTAACGGCATTTATGAGAAGTATAAGTATCCAGTGGTGACGGCTGCTCACGTGCCTCTGGAGTGGAAATATGATTTCAATGAGCAGGACAACCCCTACCTGATGCAGCGCATTATGTGCAACGCCACACTGAACTCAGGTGCTATCAAATGGCAAGGTAAGTACGTGCTCGTCGTCCGTGTGGAGGGCGCAGACCGTAAGAGCTTTTTCGCTGTGGCTGAGTCGCCCAACGGCATCGACAACTTCCGTTTCTGGGACGAGCCGATCACGATGCCCGACGATGTGATTCCTGCCACAAATATCTATGACATGCGCATCACGCTGCACGAGGACGGCTGGATCTATGGTGTGTTCTGTGCCGAGCGTCACGACGACTCTCAGCCGGGAAATCTCTCTGCAGCTACTGCCACCGCTGCCATCGCCCGTACAAAGGATCTGAAGACCTGGTATCGTCTGCCTGACTTGAAGACCAAGTCGCAGCAGCGTAACGTCGTGCTGCATCCTGAGTTCGTCGATGGCAAGTACGCCTTCTATACCCGTCCGCAGGACGGTTTCATCGACACAGGTTCAGGCGGTGGTATTGGCTGGGCACTCGTCGATGACATCACCCACGCAGAGGTGAAGGAGGAGAAGATTATCAACGCCCGTCACTATCACACCATCACGGAGGTGAAGAACGGTGAGGGGCCGCACCCCATCAAGACAAAGAAGGGCTGGCTGCATCTGGCTCATGGCGTACGTGCCACAGCTGACGGCCTGCGCTATGTGCTCTATATGTATATGACGGCGCTGGACGATCCCACGAAGGTGATTGCACAGCCGGGCGGTTACTTCCTTGTGCCTGAGGGTGACGAGTATCTGGGCGACGTGATGAATGTGGCCTTCGCCAACGGCTGGATCGCCGACGAGGACGGCAAGGTGTTCATCTACTACGCTTCGGCAGACACGCGCATGCATGTTGCGACATCGACCATCGACAGGCTCATCGACTACTGTATGAACACGCCTGAGGACGGCCTGACCACTGCCGCCAGCGTAGAGGCCATCAAGCGCCTTGTGGCCAAGAACCGCGCCAACAAATCGTAAATAATAAATCGTAAATTACATAATCTATGGCAAAGACTAAATTAATCGAAAAGATCGGTTACGGCTTCGGTGATATGTCGTCATCGACTTTTTGGAAGGTGTTCTCTTACTATCTTCCAATCTTCTATTCAAACATCTTCGGCCTCTCGCTGATTGATGCAGGTGTGCTCGTGCTCGTCACACGTATTTGGGACGCTGTCTCCGATCCGATGATGGGTATCATTGCCGACCGTACCAACACGAAATGGGGTAAGTATCGTCCTTATCTGCTCTGGGTGGCACCGTTCTTCTCCATCTGTGGTATCCTCTTGTTTACCACACCCGACTGGGACTACGGCGCAAAACTCATTTGGGCATACATCACCTACATCATGATGATGACTGTCTATACGGGTATTAACGTGCCCTATGGTGCTATGCTTGGTGTGATGACAGACGATACAAACGAGAAGACAGTGTTTTCCTCGTTCCGTATGTTCTTTGCCTATGGCGGCTCATTTCTCGCTCTGTTCCTTTGGGAACCCTTGACCAACAGACTGGGTGGCTATAAGTCGCCTGAGGGCTGGTTCTGGGCAATGTGCGTCATCGCCACAGCCTGCTTTGTGATGTTCATCCTCTGCTTCCTGCTGACGAAGGAACATCTGAAGACGTTATCGACGGTGAGTGTGGGTAGCGACTTCAAGTCGTTGCTGTCTAACAAGCCTTGGTGGCTGCTCATCGGTGCAGCATTGTGCTCTAACCTGTTCAACACGGTGCGTGGTGCAACGGTGGCTTACTTCTTCCTCGACATCATCGGTCCGGACGTGCAGCTGACCATCTTCGGTCTGATGTTCCTTTTCTATTCAGGTCTGTTCCTGGGTATCGGTGAGGTGGCCAATATGGCTGGTGTGGCACTTTGTGTGCCCATCGCCCAGAAGTTGGGTAAGAAATCTACCTTTATCCTGGTGAATGCCGCACTGGTGGTGTTCAGCATCATCTTCTTCTTTGTACCTTGCACGTCTGAGGGTTTCTGGATGATGCTGATTCTGCAGGTAATCATCTCTATCTTCACGGGTATTATGTCGCCGCTGATCTGGAGTATGTATGCTGACGTGAGCGACTATGCTGAGTTGAAGTACAATACCGCCTCTACGGGTCTGATTTTCTCGTCGGCCTCAATGGCTCAGAAGTTCGGTGGTGCCATCGGTGGTGCTGCTGTGTTGTGGCTCCTCTCCGGTTTCGGCTATATCACGGATGCTGCCCAGTTGGAGGCAGGTGTCGTACAGCCTGATAGTGCGCTGATGGTGCTGCGCTGGCTGATGAGCTTCATCCCGGCTATGGTGGCTGGTCTGGCTATCATCGTGGTGTGGTTCTATCCGCTGACCACCAAGCGTGTGGAGGAGATCAACGCCAAGTTGAAGAAAGCACGTGAGTTTGACGTATAACACATAGATGATGACAGTTAAGACAATGAGACAGGAGATGCAGGATGTGTTGGAAAACAACATCCTGCATTTCTGGCAGACCAAGATGGTCGACCATGAGAATGGTGGCTTCTATGGCCGTATTGACGGCCATGAGATATTACATCCCGAGGCTGAGAAGGGTGCCATCCTGAATGCCCGTATCCTCTGGACATTCTCTGCTGCCTATCGGGTGATGAAGAAACCTGAGTATCTGGAGACGGCGACCTACGCTAAAGAGTATTTCATCGAACATTTCCTCGACAAGGAGTACGGAGGCGTGTATTGGAGCGTGGACTCCAAAGGTCAGCCCCTGAACACCCGTAAGCAGTTCTATGCCATCGGCTTCGCTATCTACGGACTCTCTGAATATGCTCGTGCTACAGGCGACAGGGAGGCTCTCGACTATGCGCTGCAGCTCTATGATTGCATTGAGGAGCATGCATTGGACCGTGAGCAGAACGGCTATATTGAGGCAACGGCACGCGACTGGCAGCCTATCGCTGATATGCGTCTCTCTGTACTTGATGCGAACTTCCCCAAATCACAGAACACTCATCTACACATCATAGAACCCTATACGAATCTGCTGCGATGCTTGCAAGAGATGCATGCTCAGGAGTCGTGTGACTATGTGCCTGTGCTTGGGTCGGTGCTCCCCATCGGCGTAAGTGTACCTATGGAGACGATGATCAGCGTTGAGGCTTCATTGCGTAACCTGATTGATATCTTCACGGATAGGATCCTGAATCCTGAGACGCATCACCTCGACCTCTTCTTTGAGATGGACTGGACACGTGGCGCTGGACATCTGGAGAGCTATGGACATGATATCGAATGTTCCTGGCTGATGCATGAGGCTGCCCTTGTGTTGGGTGATGAGAAGGTATTGAGGAAGGTGGAGGACATCGTACGCATTGTGGCGAAGGCTTCTGAGAAGGGCCTGCGTCCTGACGGGTCGATGATCCATGAGGCCAACTTGGACACTGGTCATGTGGATGATGACCTTCACTGGTGGGTACAGGCTGAGAACGTTGTGGGATGGTTCAATCTCTGGCAGCACTTCGGCGACGAAGAGGCCTATGAGCGGGCAGAACGTTGTTGGACGTATATCAAGGAACAGCTGATCGACTGGGAGAATGGTGAGTGGCACTGGAGCCGTCGGCCTGACGGATCACTGAATCTCGACGATGATAAGGCTGGATTCTGGAAGTGTCCTTATCACAACAGTCGTATGTGTCTGGAAATCATAGAAAGGACGGAGGCTATGTAGTCTCCGTCTTTTTCTTCTTGCCGAACAGTTTCTTGAAGAAGCCTTTCTTCTCACCATCCTGAGTGTCGCCTTTCTGCTGTTTCTCCAGTTCCTTTTGTTGCTTCTCCTTTTCCTTTTGGGCTTTCTTCGCCTGCTTTTCCTGTTCCTTCAGGGCTTTCTTCGCCTCCTTCTCCTGCTTCTTCTGTTCCTTCTTCGCCTCCTTTTCAAGTTTCTTCTGCTGCTTGCGCTCTGCCTTCTGGGCCTTGTATTCTTCTGTCTCTTTATGGAACTTGAGGCCAGACTTGGTGACCTTCATCTTCTGCATCTGGTCTGTGTCGGTGAAGGAGAAGGAGAAATACAAATCCCTGATCCTGCCGCTCTGGTACACGTCGCCTGTGGCAACGGCCCCGTCGCTATTAAGTGTGGCAGTGAGGTTGCGGATGTGAATACCCAAGTAGGATACGTCATTGACTTTCGCATTGAAGAAGCCGATAGGCAACTTGCCGCCTTTCGCCTTGCGCATCTTGGCTGTACGCGGCTTGCTGATGTCGACGGTGAAATCGGCTGAGGCATCCATCGGTCCCATCTCTTTGATGTTCATCACCTTGCCCAGTTCGATTTTCTTGGAACTGACGTTTCCGTTGACATACTTATTCAGTTCGTCTAACGCGAATTCAAAATTGAGATTACCGGCAGCCGTCTTCAACAGTCCCCTGAAGATCTCCTTTTTATACAATACGTCGAAGCTGCCCGTATAGTTGATGTCGCCCAGGTTGTTGAGTTGGTTCATCATCAGTTTCTTGGTGGCAAACTGGTTGATGATCTTTTCTGCAATGCCCGTTTTGGCGGTCATGTTGCTGACGTCGAACCTGACGTGGAGTTTGTATTTGTCCTTCAGGTCGGTGATACCGCCTGTGGCAGCGAGTTGGAGTTTCTTGTCGTTGGTGCTTACCTTCACGTTGCGGAAGCTGATAGAGTTGTTAGTGCCCTTCATCGTCAGGCTGAGGTTGAGGGGCATTGTGAAGTTCTTCAGCACAGGGGCGAACATTCTGGAGATATCCTTCAGATAGGCCGTACCTGTGATGACACCCGTCGAATAGGAGAACTCGCGTCCTTCTTTCTTGCTGGGCAGCACGATTGCACCGCTGGTGATATTGAGGACGGTGCTCTTCTGCTGAAGAATGATGTCACGCAGATCAATCTTGTCCTTTACATACATGAATTGTGCCTGGAGTTTGCGGATGTCGATGCCGGTGATGGAGTCTTTGGCTGTGAACTCGTTCAGATGGCCCGTGATACCATTCTTGCTGATGGAGTCGAGTACTACATGGAAGTCGGCGATGACGTCGAGGTGCTTGGCATCAAAGAAACCGCGCTTGGGCTTGCCTGTGTTCTTACGGGGCAGATGGTTGTCATTCTTGTAGTGCGCCTGTTTTGCCGTCGCACTGAATCGCCCTTTGTCTGTATTGACGGTCAGATGGCCGACGGAGGCTAGATTGTCCACCATGATATTGCGCTTCTTCCACAGTGACTGCCAATGGTATTCTGCATTGTAAATATCCAGCTTGGCAATCTGTTTTTCAAAATCCCCTTTGACCGTCAGACGGCCCAAGGAGGCCGAGAAGGGCTTCAGACCTTCCTTGAACGTGGTGTCGCAGACAAGGGTGACGCTTTCTATCTCAGCGGTCTGACCACTGATCCAACCATTGTGATATTGGGCTTGTTGCAGGTGGATGTCGAGTTCGTTGTGCTTCACATGGATGTCCTTCAGCAAGAGGTCGCTGACATCAAGTTCCAACTTTCCCTTCGGCTTCTCTTTCTTTTCCTTTTTCTTTTCCTTGTCCTTGGGTTTCTTGAAGGCTTCGATGACGAATTGGTAGTTGGCTGGCTCTTCTTTTGAGGGCTTCAGGAGCAGGGCCTCAGCACCGATGAGTTCTGCTTTCTCAATGACAATCTTGTTTTGCAGTAGCTTCAGCAGTTCAATGTCGGCAGCTATTTTCTGAACCTTGAGCATCTCGCGCTTCTCGCGGTCTTCAATCATAATGCCGTAGAGGTTGACGTCTAAGTTGAACATGTTGATGCTGATGCTGTCGATCTCCACACGGGTTTCCAGCTTCTTTTGCAACTCTTCCACAGCCATCTCCAGCACCTTCTGCTGAAAAGACTTGTTGTTGAGAACCACTAAGGCTGCTCCCAGCAGTATGACGACTACTGCCAGAATGCCTCCAACGATCTTTAGTAATTTCTTGATTGTCTTATTCATTGCTATCTATAGTTGTGCTGCAAAGTTAGGTATTTATTTCCTTTCCACCAAATATTCCGCCAACTTTTTCGCTAATTATTTGGAAGTCTCGGAAATATTGTATATATTTGCACCGTGATTCAAACAAATGGAAATATGTGTACAGTTACTTTAGAGTATAATAGGAATAATGCATTGGCTCGACGGAAGCTCAGAGCCCTGCTTGCTACAGGACTATTTCTGAAAGTAGGAGAAACACCTCAAGAAGAGGTGACACAGGAAGCAATTGAGGCTCATCGTGAACTAAGGGATGCTTTCCTTGAGCATTCTCGCAAGACTATGTCTCACGTTATAGCACGCTATTTATGAAATACCATCAGCGAGACATAGTGGAGGTCAGTTTCCTTTTCCCAGATGGGACGTTCAAACCCCATCCTGCTATCATTGTTTCCAATGACCAGCTACAAGAGGATGAAGATGGTATGTTCTACCTTGTGCTCATCACATCGAATGACTGGCTCAATCCTCAGTATTCTTATCCATTAAGCGACGAGATGGTTGACGGGTTTACTTTTTCAAAGCCCAGCCTTGTGAAATGTCACATTATCTCTGGCAACATTGAGCGTGATGTCAATCGTCGTCTCGGTTCCATCAAACAGCAATACTTTGATGAAATAGTAGATAAAATAGTTGAGTCGATTTTTTGATTCAATAGCATAATGTGTAACCCCTAAAAACGAATTGCGTATGGTAACATAGCAAAGACAAAGAAAAGAAATATACGTTGAAGCGTCCACTGAATCTTGTTTCTGAAAATCTCCTAAATTCAAGAACCATCAAGATAAAGTAGACGGTTCGCGCCTGAGGGCGTGAGCCTTTACTCGTTTAAGATGGTTAGGTGTTGGGAGATACCTCAGAAACGTAAGCGAAGTAAATAGCTCACGTTTTCTTTTTGTATACGCTAAAATATAAACTCCTAAATAAATAACGATTATGAAGAAATTATTATCTTTATTTGCGACGGTTTTGATCGCCGTTGGTGTAAACGCTCAGAAGGTAGTTTCTGAGATAGACTGGACGCAGGAGAAATCTTACCCTGCTGGTTGGTTATACTCTGAGGGCGCTACTGTGTCCGTCACTTCTGAGGGCCTGACCATCGAAGCCAATCCTAAAGAAAATGCCAATTACTGGGAGCCTCAGATTCCGATAATCAAAGGCTTCAACCTTGAGAAAGGCGGACTGTATCAGGTGAAGATTACCATCAACTCCCCCGTCGCTGGTGAATTACGTTTGGACTTGGGAAGCTGGGATGGAAGTGGAGCTTCACAAGCTGCAGCCATTAATGTCACGAAAGGCGTCAAGGAATACACAGCCCTTTTCCTTGATTATCCTGTTAGTTGTGTTGATGCTCAGGTCCTCTACCAATGCGGTAAATTGCCGGGCAAGCATGTTATTAAAGAGGTAAAGGTTATCGACTTGAACAAAGCACCATTGGAAGGTGATTTGAATCATGATGGAGAGGTGAATGCAGCAGATGTCGTTTGCCTTGTTGATATTATCATGAAGAAAGAAAGCCATTCTCAGCCAACGGGAAGCTATTGGTATTATGGTAAATTTGAAGATTTAGAAAATGGATCTTATCCATCTGAAGGAAATATTGTAACATATACAAATGATATGTATCAGACATTTGATGCAACAGGAAGTTCATGGTATAATTTAGATACATCAATTGAAAGAATACATGTACCTTTTGCACCATTATTCTTAAAAGATGATATATGCTGTGTTGCTGTACCTGTATCATCTGGATTTAATGATATATTAGATTTAACTAATACATCAATGATAGGTATTAGCATAACACAATCAAACAAAACAATTAATGGAATTGAATATATAGTTTGGATTGGTAGAGGAACTGGAAGATTAATGGGATATCTAATCAAAAAATAATGTATTAAGGTTCAAACTCACAAAAAGACGCAATGGAGTTATGAACCTTTGTGTCGCGATGATGACGCAAAATCCAGGAAATAAAGAGTTATTAGTTCCGATTAAAAAACTTTCCGTCCTTGGCGGCGAACAGATAATCCTCAGTGTGGAATGAGTGTTCTTTGATGAAGAACAAACGTTCTACGCCGAGGATTTATGTTTTAGTGGCTGGAAAGTGACAAAGACTATTGAGGAAAGTAGCAGAGAGTACGGAGGAAATTGGCAGAGACCTCAGATGAAACTGATGTTCAAGTCCGTTTAAAACGTTCGTTGACATCAGTCAACGCATTCGTCGACTTAAGTCAACGAACCTGTTGACTGGAGTCAAACAATCATTTGACTATATGTCAACGACCGACGAAGTGTGTGTGAAATGGCATCGTCTAATAAAGAAAGCAAAAGAAAACAATCGATTTGTTTGGATGATTCAGAAATTTATCGTATCTTTGCACCATAGTTTACAGATGAATATAACAATCAAATGAGAAAATCCTTATTGATATTACTGCTGTTCGCGTGTGTGGCGACGCAGATGTGGGCCGGGACGAAGATGAATGAGCGTCCTAAGTTGGTGGTGGGAATCGTGGTGGACCAGATGCGATGGGACTACCTGCCCAGGTATTATGACCAGTTTGGCGACGACGGTTTCAAACGGTTGATAGAAGACGGCTTCTCCTGCGACAACTGCCTGATCAACTATCTGCCGACGGTGACAGCCATCGGCCATACGAGTGTGTATACTGGTGCGACACCTGCCTTGCATGGTATCTGTGGCAACAACTTCTTCATC
Source organism: Prevotella sp. (assembly GCA_017428805.1). Next base: position 13,055 of record JAFRQC010000037.1, read on the forward strand.
GACGGAAAGTCTGTGTATTGTTGTGAGGATACGACGGTAAGCGTTGTTGGCAGTAACTCAAAGAAACCGATGTCACCCCATCTTCTGCTCTCGACCACGATTGGCGACCAGTTGAGGATGCACACCGACTTCCGCTCAAAGGTCGTCGGCGTGTCGTATAAGGATCGTGCCGCCATCCTTCCCGCAGGCCGTTCTGCCAATGCTGCCTACTGGCTGGACACAAAGAATCTCTGTTTTGTCACCAGTACCTATTATATGGATGAGCTGCCAGAATGGGCCAAGGCCTGCAACCTTCAACTGAAGAAGAACAAGAAGGCGCAGGAACTGGGCAGTAAGATTGGCTATGACCCCATCTGTGGCACAGTGACTACAGACATGGCCATAGCCGCTCTGAAGGGTGAGCAGTTGGGTAAAGGTGACGTGACGGACATGCTCTGCGTCAGCTATTCCCAGACTGATGTCATCGGACATGCCTGGGGCACGCGTGGTGAGCATGCAGACGGTGCCTATCTGCAACTCGACAAAGATCTCGCACGACTGCTCAATGCTCTCGATGAACATGTGGGCAAGGGAAACTACCTGCTCTTTCTGACGGCTGATCACGGTGCTGCCCACAACTTTCAGTGGATGGCAGACCACAAGATGAATGGTGGCGCATGGAAAGTGAGAGACGATGTGCTTGATGACAGCCTTGATGCCTATCTGCGTGAGACGATAGGAGCTGACCTGTCTGTCATCAGTGACATCAATAGCTATCGCGTATTCCTGAACCATGCACGCATCAAGGAACTTGGCCTAGAGGTTCAGAAGGTGAAGGATGTGCTGATCGACTATGCCAGACAGTTGCCCCATGTGCAGTTTGTGATGGACTTTGAGAAGGTGAACACGTGGAGTGTGCCTGATGTCATCCGCAGTCGTGCCCTCTTGGGCTATCATCCTCGTCGTTCTGGCGACTTGCTGATAGTGCTTGAGGCTGGCTGGTATGAGTTTGGGCCAGGTTCATCGCCTGTGGGTACGACGCATGGCGAGTGGAATCCCTACGATGCCCACATCCCCCTGCTGTTCTATGGCTGGGAAGTGGAACATGGCAGCACCAGCCGCGAGGTACACATCACTGACATTGCTCCTACCGTCACCCAGATGCTGCATATCCAGCAGCCGAATGCCTGCATCGGAGAGGCTATCACGGAGATAATCGATGGGGATTAACAATTATTATTAATTAATTAATAATTATTCGCCTAATTTACAAATATTCTTTGTACCTTTGCACCACAAAAGCGGCAAAGGTACATTTTTTGATGGAACTCTGCTTAAGAACGAACAATATTGTTATAACATTATATTAATTATTTATGAACTATGCTTTGTTAATTACCGTCCTTTTGACGGCTATTACATTGGTGGTGGCGGCTTACGTCGTAGCCAAGCTGATAGGACCGCGGTCCTACGCGAAGGTGAAGGGTGAGCCGTATGAGAGTGGTATCCCCACGCGAGGCACCTCATGGCTGCCCATCTCCGTGGGATTCTACCTCTTCGCCATCCTGTTCCTCATGTTCGATGTGGAAACGGTGTTTCTGTATCCGTGGGCTGTAGTAGTGAAGGACTTCGGTGCGATGGCATTGCTGTCGATCGGCTTCTTCCTGGTAGTTCTGGTTTTAGGCTTGGCTTACGCCTGGCGGAAAGGAGATCTGGAATGGAAGTAAAGAAGCCCTACATCAAGAGTATCCCCTACGAGGAGTGGAACGACAATGCCTCGCTGGAGAAGATTGTTGACGAGCTCCATGAGGGCGGCGTCAATGTGATTACCGGTTCGCTCGACCAGTTGATTAACTGGGGTCGTGCGAACTCTCTCTGGTCGCTGACCTTTGCTACATCCTGCTGCGGTATTGAGTTCATGGCCTGTGGCTGTTCCCGTTACGACTTTGCTCGCTTCGGCTTTGAGGTGACGCGCAACTCTCCCCGTCAGGCTGACCTGATCATGTGTGCAGGAACGATCACCCACAAGATGGCTCCGGCGCTGAAGCGTCTGTACGACGAGATGGCCGAGCCAAAGTACGTGGTTGCCGTGGGTGGCTGCGCCATCAGCGGCGGTCCGTTCAAGTCGAGTTATCACGTGGTGAAGGGTATTGAGGAGATTGTGCCCGTCGATGTGTTTATTCCCGGCTGTCCCCCGCGTCCTGAGGCTATCATGTACGGCATGATGCAGCTGCAGCGCAAGGTGAAGGCCGAGAAGTTCTTCGGCGGAGCCAACCACAAGCAGACCGCTGAGGAGCGCGAGCTTGGTGTATCCAACGAGGAGCTGACATTCCGCAACAAGCTGGGCGACCATCGCCGTGAGCCGATTGTGGTGACGGATGTCCCCAAGGAAATTGTAGAAGAATTAGAGGTGGCTCAGACCACCCCTGACCCCTCCTACTCAGGAGGGGAAGAAAGAAAGGAGGCTGGCGTATGAAACTGACATTCTTAGAATTTGAGTTTGACACGTTCCATCAGAAGATGCAGGAACTGAAGGAGAAGAGCCACTATGACTATCTGGTGACGATCGTCGGTGAGGATTTCCCTAAGGAAGGTCTTTCTGATGAGGGCGGCTTAGGCTGTGTCTATATCCTGGAGAATACGGAGAACCATAAGCGCTGCTCTGTGAAGATGATGGCCAGGACTTCTGTATGTGGTGATGGCATCGCCTCAAACGGAACGGGCGAGACTGACGGCCAGAAGTTGGCCTATATCCCCACCGTTTCTGATATCTGGAAAGTGGCAGACCTGTTGGAGCGTGAGGTCTACGACTTCTACGGCATCGTGTTCCTTGGTCATAAGGATATGCGCCGCCTGTTCCTCCGCAGCGACTTCAAGGGCTATCCCTTCCGAAAGGACTGGAAGTTCAACGACGCTTATACCCTTGAGGACGATGAGGAGCCCGACTACGGCCTGGAGTATTTCATCGACAAGGATGGCAATCTCCAGTCAAAGCAGAACAAGCTTTTCGGCGCAGACGACTATGTGATTAATATCGGCCCCCAGCACCCGGCTACTCACGGTGTGCTCCGTCTGCAGACCGTGCTCAACGGTGAGACCGTGAAGCGTATCTACCCCCACTTCGGCTATATCCACCGTGGTATTGAGAAGATGTGGGAGAGCATGACCTATCCTCAGACGCTTGCTTTAACGGATCGTCTTAACTATCTGGGCGCCATGCAGCACCGCCATGCGCTGGTAGGTGTGATTGAGGAAGGCATGGGCGTGGAACTGACAGACCGCATCAAATACATCCGTACGATTATGGATGAGCTGCAGCGTCTTGACTCCCATCTGCTCTTCACGTCATGTGTGGCTCAGGACTTGGGTGCTCTCACAGCATTCCTCTATGGCATGCGTGACCGTGAGCATGTGCTCAACTGCATGGAGGAGACCACAGGCGGACGTCTGATTCAGAACTACTATCGCATCGGCGGTCTGCAGGATGACATCGATCCCAACTTTGTGAAGAACGTGAAGGATCTGGTGAAGTATCTGCGTCCGACGATCCAGGAGTACATGGATGTGTTTGGTGACAATGTCATCACGCACAACCGTCTGGAGAACTGCGGTCCGATGTCGCTTGAGGACTGTATCAGCTATGCCGTGACCGGTCCTGCCGGACGTGCCTCTGGCTGGAAGAACGACGTGCGCAAGAACCATCCCTACGACTTGTACGACAAGGTGGAGTGGGAGCAGTGTACGCTCGACAGCTGTGACTCAATGGGACGTTACCTCGTCCACATCAACGAGATGTATCAGAGCCTGAACATCATTGAGCAGCTCATCGACAACATCCCTGAGGGCGACTTCTATGTGAAGCAGAAGCCGATCATCAAGGTGCCTGAGGGACAGTGGTACTACTCTGTCGAGGGTGTGGCCGGTGAGTTCGGTGTTTATCTTGACAGTCGTGGCGACAAGAGCCCCTACCGCATGAAGATGCGCCCGATGGGTCTCTCGCTGGTAGGTGCCTTCGACCCGATGCTGCGTGGTCAGAAGATCGCCGACCTCATCGCTACCTGTGCTGCTATTGACGTTGTAATACCTGATATTGACAGATAATTATGTTCGACTTTTCTATATTTACACAATGGTTCGACCAGCTGCTCAGGGTGACGATAGGCTGTCCTGACTGGTTGGCAATATTAATTGAGTGCGTGCTGGTGGGCGCTGCCATCCTTGGCGGCTATGCCCTGCTGGCCATCGCACTGATATTCATGGAGCGTAAGGTGTGTGCCTATTTCCAGTGCCGTCTGGGCCCGATGCGAGTAGGTTACTGGGGCTTGCTGCAGGTGTTCGCCGACGTGTTCAAGATGCTCATCAAGGAGATCTTCATCGTCGACAAGGCTGATAAGCTGCTCTACCTCGTTGCTCCGCTCCTGGTGATTATCGGCTCCGTGGGTGCCTTCTCGTTCCTCCCCTGGAACAATGGCGCCACGATCCTTGATTTCAACGTGGGTATCTTCCTGCTCACGGCCATCTCGTCGATTGGTGTGGTAGGTATCTTCCTCGCCGGATGGGGCTCCAACAACAAGTACTCGGTGGTATCGGCCATGCGTGGTGCTGTGCAGATGATCTCATACGAGATGTCTCTCTGCCTCTGTCTGATTACGGCTGTGATTCTGACGGGTACGATGCAGATGAGTGGTATCGTTGAGGCTCAAACGGGTCCTTGGCGCTGGCTCATCTTCCAGGGTCATATCCCCGCCATCATCGCCTTCTTAGTGTTCCTCGTTGCAGGTAACGCTGAGGCCAACCGCGGCCCGTTTGATATGGCTGAGGCTGAGAGTGAGCTGACCGCCGGACACCATACGGAGTACTCCGGCATGGGCTTCGGCTTCTTCTACCTCGCTGAGTTCCTCAACCTGTTCATCATCGCCGGCATCGCCGCAACGGTGTTCCTCGGCGGCTGGGCTCCTGTGAACATCGGCATTGAGGCCTTCGACAACGTGATGAACCTCATCCCCGGCATCGTCTGGTTCCTGGGCAAGGCCTTCTTCCTGGTTTGGATCCTCATGTGGATCAAGTGGACGTTCCCCCGTCTGCGTATCGACCAGATCCTGAAGCTGGAGTGGAAGTATCTCATGCCGCTGGCACTCATCAACCTCGTGGTGATGACCGTCGTCGTGGCTCTTGGCTTATATATTAAATAAGGTATAGCAATGGAAAAAGGATATTTTGAAGAGATAGGTGCTGGCCTGAAGACTCTGGCCGTTGGCATGAAGACCACCTGGAAGGAATACTTCAAGGACTTCTTCACCAACAAGTCGACGGAGCAGTACCCTGAGAACCGCAAGACGACGCTGCATGTGGCGAAGCGTCACCGTGGGCGCCTGACCTTCAAGCGCAACGCTGACGGCACCTACAAGTGTACGGCTTGCACATTGTGCGAGAAGGCCTGTCCCAATGGAACCATCAAGATTACCGCCCACATGGCTGAGGATCCTGAGACGGGCAAGAAGAAGAAGGTGCTTGACGACTATGCGTACGACCTTGGCGACTGCATGTTCTGCCAGCTCTGTACCAACGCCTGCAACTTCGACGCTATTGAGTTCACTAATGACTTTGAGAATGCTGTGTTTGACCGCAGCAAGCTGGTACTCCACCTGAATGAGGAAGTCTACAAGGGCGGTTCGCTGCCTAACCTCATCGACGGCGGCGCACCATTTGAAGTCGGTAAGTTTAACACCAAAACGAAGTAACGCGATATGGCAAACTATATAATGTTTTGGATTCTCGCCGTTGTCATACTCGGTTCTGCCGTGTTGTGTGTGATGACGAAGCGGATTATGAGAGCTGCAACATTCCTGTTGTTTGTGCTCTTTGGCGTGGCAGGTCTCTATTTCCTGCTCGACTATACGTTCCTTGGTGCTGCCCAGATCTCTGTCTATGCCGGCGGTGTGACGATGCTTTATGTGTTCGCCATCCAGCTGGTGAGCAAGCGCTCGCTGCAGGGCCTGATGGAGCGTGTGAAGGGCAGCCGTGTCGTCTATGGTGCGATCCTCTCGCTCATAGGCCTGGTCATGGTCTGCGCCGTGCTGTTAAAGAACAAGTTTATGTATGCCGCCTGCCAGGTGGCCGACGTGGAGGTGCCGATGAGTGACATCGGTCATGCCCTCGTCGGTGCCGACAAGTACCAGTATGTGCTCCCCTTTGAGCTCATCTCGGTATTCCTGTTGGCTTGTATCATCGGTGGTCTGGCTATAGCAAGAAAGGAGGAGAAGTGATTATGGTACCAGTACAGTATTATTTCATTCTCAGCGCTCTGCTGTTCTTCATCGGTGTCTACGGCTTCATCTCCCGCCGTAACCTGATTGCGATGCTCATCTCCGTGGAGCTGATTCTCAACGCTGTGGAGATCAACTTTGCCGCGTTCAACCGCCTGCTCTTCCCCGGCCAGCTTGAGGGCTTCTTCATGTCGCTCTTCGGCATCGGCGTGGCTGCGGCAGAGACGGCTGTCGCCATTGCGATTATCATCAATGTCTACCGCAACTTCAACAGTGACAGCGTGGACAGTATTCAGAACATGAAACGATAAACAGTAAGGATTATGTATAGCTACACAATATTTATCATGCTTCTACCGCTGCTGTCGTTCCTGGTTCTGGGACTGGCTGGCATGAAGATGCAGCATAAGGTGGCAGGACTTATCGGTACCTGCTCACTTGGACTCGTCACGATCCTGTCGTACACCACGGCCTTCCAGTATTTCACGGCCGACCGCGTGAACGGCGCCTTCCAGACGATCGTTCCCTACAACTACACATGGCTGCCGCTGGGCAATCTCCACTTCGACATGGGTATCCTCCTGGATCCCATCTCGGTGATGATGCTCATCGTCATCTCCACCGTGTCGTTGATGGTACATATCTACTCATTCGGCTACATGCACGGTGAGAAGGGCTTCCAGCGCTATTACGCATTCCTGAGCCTCTTCACGATGTCGATGCTGGGCCTGGTGCTCGCCACCAACATCTTCCAGATGTATATGTTCTGGGAGCTTGTGGGCGTGAGCTCTTATCTGCTCATCGGCTTCTACTATCCTCTGAAGCCTGCCATCGCAGCCTCTAAGAAGGCGTTCATCGTCACCCGCTTTGCCGATATGTTCTTCCTCATCGGTATCCTGATGTTCGGCTACTACACCGACTCGTTCAACTTCACTTTCGCCGGTCACGGTGCTGAGGTGGTGATGGGCGAGGGTACGACGCCGTTCGTCCAGGGCAGCATCACCAAGGCCATGGCCGCCGGTGCGTTCATCATTCCCACGGCGCTGGTGCTGATGTTCATCGGTGGTGCCGGTAAGAGTGCCATGTTCCCGTTGCACATCTGGCTGCCCGACGCTATGGAGGGTCCGACGCCTGTGTCTGCACTCATCCACGCCGCCACGATGGTGGTGGCCGGTGTGTTCCAGATCGCCCGTATGTTCCCCCTGTGGATCCACTTCGCCCCTCAGGCGCTGAGCATCGTGGTGTGGGTAGGTGTGTTCACCGCTTTCTATGCCGCTGCCGTGGCCTGTGCCCAGAGCGACATCAAGCGCGTGCTGGCCTTCTCCACCATCTCGCAGATTGCCTTCATGATGGTGGCGCTGGGCGTCTGCCTGCCTTCTCACAACGGTGCTATCTACGACGACCATGCACAGCTGGGTTACATGGCTTCTATGTTCCATCTGTTCACCCACGCTATGTTCAAGGCTTGTCTGTTCCTGGGTGCCGGTTGTATCATCCACGCCGTCCACAGCAACGAGATGGCGCTGATGGGTGGCCTGCGCAAGTACATGCCGGTGACGCACATCACGTTCCTCATCTCCTGTCTGGCCATTGCGGGCATCCCGTTCTTCTCTGGCTTCAGCTCCAAGGATGAGATCATCTCCGCCTGCTTCCAGTACAGTCCTGTGGTGGGCTGGATCATGACCGGCATCGCCGCCATGACCGCCTTCTACATGTTCCGCCTCTACTACGGCATCTTCTGGGGCACAGAGAACAAGGAGGCCCATGAGCACCATACGCCCCAGGAGGCTCCCGCTTCTATGACTATTCCTCTGATCGTGCTCTGCGTCATCACGATGGGCGTCGGCATCTATTCCACCATTGCAGGCTTTGCAGGGTGGGGTGGTTCCTTCGGCCACTTCGTCACGGCCAGCGGCATGGACTATACGATCCACTTTGATGTGAAGATCGCTGCCACCTCTACGGTGATAGCCATCCTGAGCATCTGCGTGGCTACTTATATCTACAAGGGTGAGTCGCAGCCCATTGCCGACCGTCTGTACAAGACGTTCCCCAAGCTGCACCGCGCTGCCTACAAGCGTTTCTATCAGGACGAGATCTGGCAGTACGTCACCCACCGTATCATCTTCCGTTGCGTATCGACGCCGATCGCCTGGTTTGACCGTCACGTCGTCGACGGCACGTTCAACTTCCTGGCGTGGGGTGCCAACGAGGCAGGTGAGAGCATCCGCAGCTGGCAGAATGGCGATGTCCGTCAGTATGCCGTCTGGTTCCTCACAGGTACGGTTGCATTAACATTAATCCTTTTATGCATCTAAAGATATGAGTATATTAAGTGTTTTCGTAGTGATTCCCGCCCTGATGCTGTTGGGATTGTGGCTTGCCAAGAATCTCAATCAGGTGCGTGGCGTGATGGTGGCAGGATCGTCATGTCTGCTGGCACTGTCCATCTGGCTGACCATCTACTTCATCCAGGAGCGTGCAGCCGGTAATACGGCCGAGATGCTGTTGACCTACAGCGTGCCCTGGTTCAAACCCCTCCATATTGCTTATTCTGTCGGTGTCGATGGCATCTCCGTGGTGATGTTGTTGCTTTCCAGTATCATCGTCTTCACGGGTACGTTCGCCTCTTGGCAGCTGAAGCCGTTGACCAAGGAGTACTTCCTTTGGTTCACGCTTCTCTCCACGGGTGTGTTCGGCTTCTTCATCTCCACCGACCTCTTCACGATGTTCATGTTCTATGAGGTGGCCCTCATCCCGATGTACCTGTTGATCGGTGTCTGGGGTTCAGGCCACAAGGAGTACTCGGCCATGAAGCTGACGCTCATGCTGATGGGAGGCTCGGCACTGCTGATCCTCGGTCTGCTTGGCATCTACTTCTTCAACGGCCAGTACAGCGGCAACTACACGTTTGAACTGACGGCCATCGCCGCCGCCCATGCCATCCCCGGCTGGATACAGAACATCTTCTTCCCCTTCATCTTCATCGGATTCGGTGTGCTGGGAGCCCTCTTCCCGTTCCACACATGGTCTCCCGACGGTCACGCCTCTGCGCCTACCGCCGTGTCGATGCTCCATGCCGGTGTGCTGATGAAGCTGGGAGGCTATGGCTGCTTCCGCGTGGCCATGTATCTGCTGCCTGATGCTGCTCAGGATCTGTCGTGGATCTTCCTGATCCTCACGACGATCTCAGTGGTCTATGGTGCGCTGAGCGCCTGCGTGCAGACCGACCTGAAGTACATCAATGCCTACTCGTCCGTGTCGCACTGCGGACTGGTGCTCTTTGCTCTGCTGATGATGAGTCAGACGGCTGTCACCGGTGCCATCCTGCAGATGCTCTCCCACGGTCTGATGACGGCCCTCTTCTTTGCCCTCATCGGTATGATCTACGGCCGCACCCATACCCGCGACATCCGCGAGCTGGCCGGTCTGATGAAGATCATGCCTTTCCTCGCTGTGGGTTATGTGATTGCCGGTCTTGCCAACCTCGGCCTGCCGGGCTTCTCAGGCTTCATTGCTGAGATGACCATCTTTGTGGGTGCCTTCGGTGCAGAGCCTGTCTATGGCGACCCGAACTCATCCTTCCGCATGGTGGCCACGATCATCGCCTGTACGTCGATTGTCGTCACGGCAGTCTACATCCTGCGCGTGGTCGGCAAGATCCTCTATGGCGAGGTGGAGAACAAGCACTATCTGGAGCTGACCGACGCCACTTGGGACGAGCGTGTCGCCGTCATCTGCCTCATCTTCTGTGTGGCAGGCCTCGGCTGTGCACCGTTCCTCTTCAGTGACATGATCTCTCCCGCCGCCGGCACTATTCTGCAATCAATTGGAGTGATGTAATATGGAATAAAGGAAACATAAAAAAGGATTAAGGAATATGAATTATAAAGATTTCTTGTTAATGGGTCCTGAGTTTTACCTCGTTCTCATATTGTTAGCAGTTTTTGTGGTTGACTTCGCCATGCACCGCAGCGAGAAGAAGCTCGACTGTCTGTCCGCCGTCACCGCTGCCCTGTTGGTAGTGCTGCCGGTGCGCATCGCCCTGCTGTCAGAGCCTGCGGAGGCCTTCGGCGGACTGTATGTGACTTCTGCTGCCGTCAACGTGATGAAGGTCATCCTCGCCTTTGGTACGCTCATCGTGGTCATCATGGCCCATCCGTGGCTGAAGACCTGCGAGCGCCTCGCCGGTGAGTTCTATATGCTGATCATCTCCACGTTGCTGGGTATGTATATCATGATGTCCAGCGCCAACTTCCTGCTGTTCTTCCTCGGCCTTGAGACCGCCTCAGTGCCCCTGGCCTGTCTGGTGGCCTTCGACAAGTGGAAGAAGAACTCGGCTGAGGGTGCTGCGAAGTATATCCTGGTGGCCACGTTCTCCAGTGGCGTGATGCTCTATGGCATCTCGTTCATCTATGCTGCCGCCGGCACGCTCTATTTCGGCGATGTGGCTGCTGCGCTCGCTGCGCTGATGGACGGTCAGATCGTAGAGACGGCTTGTGGCGCCACGGCCTTCCAGTCGCCTGCACTGGCCGTCATGGGCCTGGTGTTCTTCTTCAGCGGACTGGGCTTCAAGATCTCGCTGGTGCCCTTCCACTTCTGGACGGCCGACACCTACCAGGGTGCTCCCACGCCTGTCACCGGCTATCTGAGTGTCATCTCCAAGGGTGCCGCAGCCATCACGCTGTGCATCATCCTCATGAAGGTGTTTGAGCCGCTGATCTACTACTGGGAGTATCTGCTCTACATCGTCATTGTGCTGTCGATCACGGTGGCCAACCTCTTCGCCATCCGTCAGTCGGAGCTCAAGCGATTCATGGCGTTCAGCTCCATCTCGCAGGCCGGATACATCATGCTCGCCGTGGTGGGCAACTCCCAGCTGGGCCTCGCCTCGCTCACGTACTATGTGCTGGTCTACATCGTGGCCAACATGGCGGTCTTCACCGTCATCAACGTCGTGGAGCAGAACAACGGCGGACGCACGGACATGGCAGCCTACAACGGCTTCTATCAGACCAACCCCAAGCTGTCGTTCCTCATGACGCTGGCGCTCTTCTCGCTCGCCGGTATTCCCCCGTTCGCAGGCATGTTCTCAAAGTTCTTTGTCTTCATGGCTGCCGCAGAGCAGGGTAGTGCCGCTGCTTATTTCGTCGTCTTTGTCGCATTGGTCAACACGGTCATCTCACTCTACTACTATCTGCTGATCGTGAAGGCCATGTACATCATCAAGACCGACACGCCGCTGCCCGCCTTCAAGAGCGATGCCAACACCAAAATTGCCATGGCTATCTGCACTGCCGGCGTTGCCCTCTTCGGCATCTGCTCCTGCATCTATGAGTGGATCGCCGCCGCAGGCATGTAAAAGTGAAAAAGACGAAAAGACGCTAAGACGCTAAGACGCCTTCTCTGAAACAAGAATCGCACAACAGGGACTGTCCCTATTGTGCGATTTTGATATTTTCTATGATGCAATAATCATTCTTTGTATTCCAGAATGTCCCCGGGCTGGCAGTCCAAGGCCTTGCATATAGCCTCAAGCGTGGAGAACCGGATGGCCTTGGCCTTGCCGGTTTTGAGGATGGAGAGGTTTGCCTGGGTGATGCCGATACGCTCCGCCAGTTCCTGTGACGACATCTTGCGACGCGCCATCATCACATCTACGTTCACAATGATACTCATAGGGCACGGCGTTTAGATGGTCAGTTCCTGTTCGTCCTTCAGATCCTTACCCATCAGGATGATCTGCGAGATGATCATCAGGGCGAGACCCGTGATAATGAACATGCTGTTGCATGTATTCTTGAACACGATATAATAGCCTGGGATATTGACGTGTGCGATCATATATTGCGTAAAGAAGTATAAGACAGCCACGTCAAACAGATATAGAACGCAAAGTAGGATGCCGGCCGTCTCCATATACTTGGATACTTTTGTCACAAACACCTGGCCTTTATAGATATTCCAGACGAGTTTGCCAACCATCCAGAGTATCAGGATGACCACGATGACGGAAACCACAGCGGCAGAGACGATGAAGACCATCGGGAAAGAGCCTAAACTGTTTGAGGCAGGCATTTCCAGATTGATCTTTTGCGGATTCAATCTGTAGGTCTGGCCGCCAGATTTAGAGATGAGTACTTTCTGGTTGGGCAGATTCTTCGGCTCAATGTTGATTGAATAACCGACGTAAGGATGTCTGTGTGTGACGACACCGCTATTATTAGGGAGTGTGTCGGTCGACATAAACTCAGGGGGACATTCTACAAACTCCAACTCTTCTTCATCCGTTGAGTACGAGGTATACGAACTGTAATTGAAGAAGTTGGTCAAGGCAAAAATGACGAGTGCCACAATAAGCAGCGTGCTGTAAATCTTTAGTTTTTTGTTCATAATTGATATAATTTTATTGTTAAACGATAATTAATTTCGGTGCAAAGGTAAATAGATTTTTTCGTTCTTGCAAGAAAAACGATGTTAAATTATCGTAAAACAATAAATTTTTATTAGAATACGAACTGGCGTTGGAGTGCCTCTGTTGGGGGATGGCCGTCGATGCGGTGCTGGCGACGGGCTAGTAGGCATGTAAAGAAACTCCCTGCCAACACCCTGCTATCTCCCAGTTTGCAGGCTTTTCCCTCCCTGTCAGCAATGTCTTTTTTACTAAACTTATCGCTTTCTTTTACTTAGTTGGTTTTCCTATTCCCCTCCTGTCCACTGATTTCTCTCCCACAGGCGGTAAACACGGGTGGTGTGCTCTGCATCATGTATGATGTGGTTGCCTGCGTCGGCATTTGAAATAGTGGCCTCGCGCTCCCAACTGCCACGGGTGAACTTGAATTGTGCGGGCAAGTGCAGACGGAGGTCGATGGAGGCGATGCTGTCGCTGATGATCTTCATTTTGATACTCTTTGCCTCCCAGTTGGCCAGCACGTCCTGGTTGCCGGTGATGTAGATGGGGTCGGTGAGGTTCTTGCCGCGCAGTTCGATGTGGACGGGGTATGTCTCTTCGCCGACATAGCTCACCAGATTTTTGGCGCCGAAGACGATGTAGTCGTTAAGGGCTGCCGTCAGGCTGGGCATGAAGCCATTGTAATGTCCGTAGCCGGGGAAAGTTTGTACGGAGGTGACGGTGTTCTCGGAGAAGTGGGACTTGTCTTTTAGGAACTTGCTGACACGCTCCCAGCCCGCCTTCCACTCGTCGCCCCAGTAATCAGGCCCGTCGTCAATCTCGCCTGACATCGATGCATAGATGAAACGGGGAGCCTTGCGGTTCTTGAACTGGTGGTTCTCAATGTCCGTAGCCAGTCGGTACTCATCGTAGTAGCAGTTGGGCGATATGGCAATGTAGTCGTCGAAAAGGTCGTCGGTAATCATCGCGTCGAGCACGAACGATGCGCTCAGCGAATGGCCGATGCCGAGGGAGCGTCCAGACGTGCGGTAGTGGGTTTTTACGTATGGCATCAGCTCGTTCTTGACGAATTTCTTCAGGTCGGGCGATTTGCCGTAGTAGTAACCCTCCTTGAACAGCCCGTTGTTGCCGTGCAAGGGCATGGGCAGGTAGTCGTGGTTGCGGAAATAGTTGATGTCCCAAAGGTTTGGCGAACAGATGCCGACGATGATGAAACTCGTGCTCCTGCCGCCGTCGGGGTCAGGCTTGCAAGCCATGTTGAGCAGGCAGTGTACGAGGTCGAACATTTCGCGGCACTGCGCGTCGAACACGTAGATGACATCGTAGTAAGTCTGGTCGAACTGCTGATAGCCTCCCGGCGTGTAGATGAGCACCTGCCTCTCATGGTTGAAATACTCCGACTTCATCGTGAGTTCCTTCACGCTTTCGAGTTGAGCCGATGTTTTTATTGGAACAGAAAGAACGGTGAGGGTAATGAGAAATAATAATTGTAGTTTTTTCATATCTTTCTGTATTTAGAATCCAGGGGCTGTCTCGCCGCGATGGTAGACAGACCATTTGTCATCGTTGTTGAATACGAAACCTTTGAAACTGAGTGTATTGTCGTCTGCAAAGTTGAATAGCACGTTATGGCTATAAGCGAGATAGTCATTCTCCAAGTTGTCGTATTTTGCATAAAGGATTATCTCATCATGGCCCTCGCCCTTGATGTCACGCCCCCATTCCAGTTTCCAACTGCCAGAGAACGAGCCGTTCTCCTGCTCAACGTCTTCCCAGTCGGTATAGCGTTCCTCACCATCGATGGTGACGAGGTTGCGGCTTTGCCACTTGCGCATACCTGTTAGCGTGCCATCGGCATTGAATGTCAGCTGTTCGTAGAAACGCAGCCTCTCGTTGATGCTTTCATTGTGCCACGAGCCGACTATAAGCGGTACGTATTTCTCTTGCAAAGCCACCGTTTTCTCGTGTGCTTCTACGTCAGCGTATTCCAGTTCACTGCTGCTGCAAGAGGCAAGTGAGATGGCAGCAGCCATTACGAAGATGTTTCTCCAAAGTTTCTTTGTTTTCATCTCTTATTTATGGTGTATTTGTGAATGTATTTTCTTTATTAACGATAAATTGTGTAGAATCTTGTATTTTAAGACGTTAAATGCTCTTAAATGGTCTTGTTTAGTCCGAGCGCTCTTAGTATATAAACTTTACAAAAGGGCTCTCAAAACTCGCGTATTTGCAGCCAGACCATCATCAGGTCGCAAATACGCGAGTTTTGAGGCGTTAGAGGTAAGTGGTTGATAGTGAAGAGATTAGAATTAAAGTGGGGCTGATTGAGGCTGGAAAACGGCTGCTTGTCAAGTACCCCTGCCAACTAACGGTCGTTAAGATGCCTGCTATGAGTGTTACCAAAGCCTTGTACGAGTGATAGGGATGCTTAGTATACCCCTATAACAGGCATCTTAATGAGTCTTACTAAGCATCTTAATGACTGTAAAGTGCCATGTCTACCAGAAAATGTAATACGAAATCCTCCATTTCGCTCCTAGTTTGAGCAAAATGAAGTATGCTTTTTTAGGCAAGTTTCCTTTACATTGATGATTATTGTCAATGATCGGGCTTGTTTTGGCGAAAAAGTCGCAGAAAGGTTGGGGCGAGAGGGAAATAGTTGTAACTTTGCAGCGTGAAAGAAGAGAAAACGATTCAATTTAAACGGATGAGGATGCAGGAGGTGGCTGCCTTGGTGGCAGCACCGCTGAACGAGGAACTGCGGCCGGAAGAGCGGACGGAGAGCTGTCTGGTGCTGTCGGACCTGGTGGTCAGGATGGTGACGCACGTGATCTGTCATGTGATCGTGGACTATGAGGCGCAGTTGCAGGAGGAACGGCTGTCGGTGGCCAATGCGTTCCTGCAGCGGGTGACGTCGACACACCTCTGCAACCATAAGCTGACCCGCGAGGGTATCACGTTTGAGTATAACGGGCAGGCGTTCGACCTGCATGAGGAATATAAGACAATGACGCTGACGCGCTCGGTGTATGAGCATCTGGTGATGTTCTATTTCCTTTTCGCCCATCCCAAGTCAGCGGAGGAGCGCAGCGTGGTATGGAACTACTGGAAGATCAACAGCAAGAAGAACCTATTGGACTACGCGGCTGACGATAATGGGACGGCTACTGACGAACAGTGTCAGACGGAGGCGGAGATTGAGGCCCTGCGCCAGGAGATCTTCGCCACTGAGACCGGCAGGATATGCAAGAGGCGGCTGGACGAGTGGACGCGCATCGGCAAGCCCACGCAGAACGGTTGCATAGAGTTTTATCGGGAAAACGGAAAGCTGGAGGTGCGCCGCGTGTCGTACAATCAGGCGTGGAAGTATCTCTTTGACAAGGAGGGGATGACGCTGCTGTACCGCCATCTGAGTATGCATTGCCACCCGATCTACAATGGTTTGCTGCAGTACCAGACACAGGCCGAGAGCGACGAGGGCTACGACGGTATGCCGCTCTATTTGTCGTGCTGCTTCCTGACGCACCTCTGCAAACTGTTCCTGCGACTGATTCCCGGCGGCAACAAGATGCTGCGCCAGGCGTTCTCAGAACAGGAACGGTACGTCTTTAATACGTTGTCGCAATTACCCGACGAGTAAGGATTTTGAGTATCTGCTTCTCCCCCTGAGTAGGGGGAGTTAGAGGGGGTCTGAGCAAGGGCAAATACATAGGGCTTGAGGCTGATCAGGCCACCCCTGCCCCCTCCTACTCAGGAGGGGAAATGATTACTACTTCAGGTATTTCGGGGTGTAGCCCTTCTTGGACTTGGCGACTTGTGCGGGTGTGCCGACAGAGAGAACCTGTCCGCCCCTGCGTCCGCCCTCAGGCCCCATGTCGATGATCCAGTCAGCCTGACGGATGACGTCGAGATTGTGCTCAATGATGATGACGGTGTTGCCGCGGTCGACAAGGCGGCGGAGCACCAGCATCAGGATGCGGATGTCCTCAAAGTGGAGGCCGGTGGTGGGCTCGTCAAGGATGTAGAGCGTCTTGCCTGTGTCTTTCTTTGACAGTTCGGTGGCGAGTTTGATGCGCTGGCTCTCACCGCCAGAGAGGGTGGTGGAGGGCTGACCAAGTTTGATGTAGCCGAGGCCCACGTCCTGGATGGTCTTGATCTTGCGGAGGATGTCGGGCACGTTCTCAAAGAACTCCACGGCCTGGTTGATGGTCATGTCCAGCACGTCGGCGATCGACTTGCCCTTGTAGCGCACCTCCAGCGTCTCACGGTTGTAACGTTTGCCGTGGCACTCCTCACAAGGCACCTGTATGTCGGGCAGGAAGTTCATCTCAATGGTCTTGTAGCCGTTTCCGCCACAGGTCTCGCAGCGTCCTCCCTTCACGTTGAAGGAGAAGCGGCCGGGCTTGTAGCCGCGGATCTTCGCCTCTGGCAGGTTGACGAAGAGGCTGCGGATGTCGGAGAAGACGCCGGTGTAGGTGGCGGGATTTGAGCGGGGCGTGCGGCCGATGGGACTCTGGTCGACGTTTACCACCTTGTCTATATTCTCTATGCCCTCAATGCTGTCGTAAGGCATGGGCCGTTTCAGGGAGCGGTAGAAATGCTGCGAGAGGATGGGCTGCAGCGTCTCGTTGATGAGCGTGGACTTGCCGGAGCCGCTGACGCCTGTGACGAGGATGAGCTTGCCCAGAGGGAACTCCACGTCGATGTGCTTGAGGTTGTTGCCGGAGCAGCCTTTTAGGAGCAGGGTGCCTTGTTCGGTGTCTTGTTCGGTGGTACGGTGGCGCGGTGGCGCGGGGGTGCGAGATATGTCTGTAGGCGGATTCTCATCGCCCGATTCTGCACTTTTGGTATTCTCGCGCCCCCGTACCTCCGTACCCCCGTACCCCCGAAGATAAGAAGCCGTCAGTGTATCGCTCTTCAGCAGTTCTGCAGGCGTGCCCTGGAAGACCACTTCACCGCCCTTGCGCCCGGCACGGGGGCCGATGTCGATGATCCAGTCGGCGCTGCGCATCATGTCCTCATCGTGTTCTACGACGATGACGGTGTTGCCCAGGTCGCGCAGTTCCTTGAGGGAACGGATGAGGCGTTCGTTGTCGCGCTGGTGGAGGCCGATGGAGGGCTCGTCGAGGATGTAGAGCACATTGACGAGCTGGGAGCCGATCTGCGTGGCAAGGCGGATGCGCTGGCTCTCACCGCCTGAGAGCGAGGCCGACTGGCGGTTGAGGGCGAGATAGTCCAGTCCCACCTCCAACAGGAAGTCGAGGCGGGTGCGGATCTCCTTGAGGATCTCCTTGGCGATGGCGTATTGTTGAGAGGTGAGTTTCGGTACCTCCGTACCTCCGTACCCTCGATTTTCCTCTAATTCCGCTATCCACTCGCGGAGTTCTGAGATGTCCATCGAAGCGAGTTCGGCGATGTTCTTGTCCCAGATGCGGTAGGAGAGGGCCTCGCGGTTCAGGCGCTGGCCGTGGCACTCAGGACACTCGCACTCGGCAAGGAACTGGTCTGCCCACTTCTGTCCGGCAGCGGAGTCATCGTTGTCCATCACGTTGCGCAGATACTTGATGATGCCGTCGAAGGCAATGAAGTAGTCGCTGGAGGTGTGGACGAGGTCTTTGCTGATGCGGACATTCTCCAGTGAGCCGTAGAGCACCTCGCGGATGGCGTCGTCGGGGAGGTCGGCGATGGGCGTCTTCAGCTCACAGTCGTACTTCTTGAGGATGGCCTCCACCTGCCAGAAGATCATCTGGTTCTTGTACTTGCCGAGGGGCACGATGCCGCCTTCATAGATGCTCAGACTGCGGTCGGGCATGACCTTTGCCAGGTCGATCTGGTTGATGATGCCCAAGCCCTTACAATGGGGGCATGCGCCTTGAGGTGAATTGAACGAAAAGTTGTTAGGTGCTGGGTCTGAGTAGCTTATGCCTGTGGTTGGACACATAAGCCGCTTGGAGAAATGCTTGATGCTACCTGTGTCCTTGTCAAGAATCATGATGAGGCCGTCGCCCTGCTTCATGGCGATAGAGACAGACTTCTTCAACCGTTCTTCGTCTTTGTCGCTGACCTGCAGCTTGTCGATCACCACCTCGATGTCGTGGTTCTTATAGCGGTCTACCTTCATGCCGCGGACAATCTCCTGCAGCTCGCCGTCGATGCGGATGTTCAGGTAGCCCTTGCGGCGCATGGCCTCAAAGAGTTCGCGGTAGTGACCCTTACGGCTGCGCACCAGCGGGGCGAGGATCAGGATCTTGTGCCCGGCATAGTCGTGGAGGATCATCTCTATGACGCGCTCCTCGGTGTACTTCACCATCTCCTCACCGGTGGCGTAGCTGTAGGCACGGCCAGCACGGGCGAAGAGCAGACGGAGGTAGTCGTAGATCTCGGTGGTGGTGCCGACGGTAGAGCGGGGATTCTTGTTGGTGGTCTTCTGCTCAATGCTGATGACGGGCGAGAGACCGGTGATCTTATCCACGTCAGGGCGCTCCATGCCTCCAAGGAAGTTGCGGGCGTAGGCGGAGAAGGTCTCAATATAGCGGCGCTGGCCCTCGGCGAAGATGGTGTCGAAGGCCAACGACGACTTGCCGGAACCGCTGAGGCCGGTGATGACGGTGAGGGAGTGGTGCGGGATGGTACAGTCGATGTTCTTCAGATTATGTACCCGGGCACCATATACGTTGATGCTTGTCTCTTCTTTCATGTGTGTTCCTATTCGTTGTAGGAGTCCCCTTCTGTGAAACCGCGCAAGAGGTTGACGTCCTTGCGGATATTGTATTCTCGTCCGTCGGCACCCTTCGCCCGGCACAGGAGGAAGTAGACACCCTCCTTCACGTCCTTGCCCTTGTAGGTGCCGTCCCAGCCCTCAGCGGGATCAGTCCACTCATAGAGCTTCTGTCCCCAGCGGTTGAAGATATAGGCGCGGAACTCCACGATGCTCTGGTACTCCTTGGCCTTGAAAATCGGATTTTCGTCATCGCCATTGGGCGAGAAGGCGTTGGGGAAGGTGAGCTTGCTCTCGCTGACGGTCACGAGGAAGACGACGGAGTCGATTTCCATCTCACCATTGTTGAGTGTAGTGCGGAGGGTGACTTCCGTGGTGCCTGCATTGGTGAAGTTGTAGTCGGTATTCTCCTCATAGCGCACCATGAAATCCTTCTCTTCACCCACCATGTGGAAGTGCCACTCGTAGGAGGGGATATTGTCGCCCATATCGGTGGGGTTGGCATAGAAGTTGACTGACAACGGTGCCTGCCCGGCGATGGAAGGATTGTCTTTGTCGGCGGTGGCGGAGTTGCCTTCTTCGTCGGTGTAGGCGGCTGTGGGGTTCACGTCAGGATAGCCTGACTGCGCAACGGCGGCCATCGGCATCAGCAGGGCGAAAAGGGCTGGGATGAACTGTCTTATTCTCATTATTTATCATTTTAAAGTGCAAAGTTAGTAAAAAATTGATAATTGACAATTGATAATTGATAATTATTTTGTACTTTTGTACGCGAAATAGAAAAATTTAGAGTTTATGACACGACTTTTAAGATATTTTTTGCTGTCAACCTTGCTGGCTTTTACCGTCAGCAGCGTATCGGCGCAACAGGCTTCCACCATCCGTGGACAGCATAAGGTGAAGAAGAAAGAGACCATCTTCGGTATCTCGCGGGAATACGGTCTCACCATAGAAGAACTGATCAAGGCGAATCCGGAAATGAACGAGCCGGGCTATGAGCTGAAGAAGGGCATGATACTGAACATCCCGTATTCCAAGGCTGAGATGGAAGCTGCCGAGGCAGCGAAAGCAGCTCAGGCCGCGCAGGCACGCAAGGCCGAGGAGGTCGCCAGGGCGACTACCGTTGATGTGAGGAACCGTGAGATCCGTCTGGGCATCATGCTGCCGCTGCATAATATCAATGGTGACGGACGGCGGATGACAGAGTACTACCGTGGTGTG
This sequence comes from Prevotella sp., assembly GCA_017428805.1. The sequence goes on from JAFRQC010000037.1 coordinate 33,651, forward strand.
CTGATGGCCTGCGACAGTCTGAAGAAACAGGGTCTCTCCATCGACGTACATGCCTGGAACACGGCTGAGGACGGTAATATATATAAGGTATTAGAGGATCCCGCCGCTGCGAAGTGCGATTTGATCATCGGTCCGCTCTATTCCAAGCAGATGGATGCGTTGTCGGCCTTCGTCACCAAGCATGACATCCGGCTGGTGATTCCCTTCTCCATCAACGCCCCGCAACTGACGACAAACCGCAACATCTTCCAGGTGTATCAGTCGCCGACAGAGCAGAACGACGTCATCATCGCCCGCTTCATTGAGCGGTTTAAGAACTATCATACGGTGGTCGTCGACTGTAACGACTCAACGAGCAAGAAAGGCCCCTTCACCTTTGGCCTTCGTCGGCAGATGGAACAGCGGGGAATGGATGTCGTCGTCACCAACCTGAAGTCGACAGAAGCGAACTTCTCAAGGGCGTTCAGCCGGATGAAGCCCAATGTGGTGATCCTCAATACAGGTCGTTCGCAGGAGCTGGGTGTCGCCTTTTCAAAGATTAACGGCCTGAAGGCAAACAGTCCTGAATTGGACATCACGATGTTCGGCTATACCGACTGGCTGCTGTATACCAGGACACATCTGGAGAATTTCTACAAGTATAACACTTATATCCCCTCGGTGTTCTATTATAATCCCCTGTCGGCGGGTACGCAGCGCTTTGAGCGTAAGTATCGTCAGAACTTCCGCAGCGACATGCAGAACTCACTGCCGCGCTTTGCCATCACGGGTTTTGACCACGCCTTCTTCTTCCTGAAAGGACTGCACAAGTACGGCAAGAGCTTCAATGGAGCAGACGGTATGTTCGGCTATCCTCCTGTGCAGACGCCCTTGAAGTTTGAACGTTATGGCAACGGCGGACTGAGGAACAAGACCATGATGTTCATACACTATCAGCCTGAACATACTGTGGAAACGATTAAGTTCTAAGGAAAAGGGAAAAGGTGAACATGAGATTTAAGTATTTAAAGGTAAATAGGTGCGTGGTAAGAGTATTGCTCTTTCACCTTTTCGCCTTTTTACCTTTATATGTCTCTGCTCAGGTGGGTGAGTTCCGTAAGGATCTGGCTGTGGGCTTCAACGGCGGTGTCGTCATGAGCAATGTGGCATTTGTTCCGACGGTGCCGCAGACGATGCTCAACGGTCCGACATTCGGTCTCACGGCCCGGTATACCTGTGAGAAATACTTCAGTAGTATCTGTGCCGTCGTGGCTGAGGTGAACTATACGCAGATGGGATGGAAGGAGAAGATCCTTGATATAAACGACCAGCCCGTGCCCCTGCATACCGACGAGACGCAGACACTCCACTATGCCAGGAAGATCAACTATATTCAGGTGCCTATGTTGGCGAGACTTGGGTGGGGAAGGGAGCGCAACGGTCTCCAGTTCTTCATCCAGCTGGGACCACAGTTGGGCTTCTGCATGAGCGATAAATCGGACACTAACTTTGATGTGCGTGACCCGGCCTTCAATCCGAACATTGAGAATAGCAAGTACGGATCGGCCTATCAGTACGCCAACAAGCGCGTGTCGCATGTCGTGGCACAGGACTCGATGGCGATAGAGAATAAAATCGACTATGGCATCGCCTTGGCTGCTGGACTGGAATTCAGTAACCGCCATGTTGGCCACTTCATTTTGGAGGGCCGTTACTATTATGGTCTGGGCAATATTTATGGCAACTCAAAGCGTGACTACTTTGGACGCTCCAACTATGGGGCCATCATCGCGAAGCTCACGTATCTCTTTGATATCATCAGAACGAAGAATTCAAAAATTAAATAACTATAACTATGTTTGAAGGACAACCAAAAGGATTATTTGCGTTGGCACTGGCCAACACGGGCGAGCGTTTCGGCTATTACACGATGCTCGCGGTTTTCGCATTGTTTCTGAGAGCCAACTACGGATTGTCGCCTGCTATGGCCGGCACGATCTATAGTTCGTTCCTGATGCTGGTGTATTTCCTCCCGCTGATCGGTGGTATTATGGCCGACAAGTTCGGCTTTGGCAAGATGGTGACCACAGGTATCATCATCATGTTTGCAGGTTATCTGCTGTTGTCGGTGCCCTTGGGAGGCGATAGTTTTGCATTGGTCGTCATGCTGGCAGCTCTCTTGCTCATCGGCTTTGGAACTGGACTCTTCAAGGGTAACCTCCAGGTGATGGTGGGTGACCTGTATAATGACCCGCAGTATAAGGACAAGCGCGATGCTGGCTTCTCCATCTTCTATATGGCCATCAACATCGGTGCACTCTTTGCTCCGACGGCTGCCATCAGGATCAAGGAGTATGCCGAGACAGCACTGGGCTATTCCAGCAACGACGCCTATCACTTCTCGTTTGCCGTGGCCTGTGCTTCGCTGATTCTTTCCATCGCCATTTATTACATCTTCCGTTATACCTTCCGTCATACCGAGGGCGGCAAGAAGAAGGATGCCGTGAAGGCTGATGCCAGCGCGGAGCCTGAGTTGACGAAGGAGGAGACCAAGCAGCGCATCGTGGCACTCTGTCTGGTGTTTGCTGTGGTGATCTTTTTCTGGATGGCTTTCCATCAGAACGGTCTGTCGCTGACGTATTTCGCCGATGAGTTCACGGCTCAGTCGGCTGACGGCTTGCAGGCGATGTGCTTCAATGTATGGAATCTTGTGGCGGTGATCTTCATTGTCTATGCTGGCTTCTCACTGTTCCAGAGCAAGACAACCAAAGGCAAGGCTATCAGCGGTGCTATTATCGTGGCAGCTTTGGCTTTCCTTTTCCTGCAGTATGATCCCAATGGCGGCGTGACAGTGTCTGCTCCTATCTTCCAGCAGTTCAATCCGTTCTACGTGGTGGCTCTGACCCCTGTGTCGATGGCTATCTTCGGTTCGCTGGCTGCCAAGGGTAAGGAACCCTCTGCGCCCAGAAAGATCGCCTACGGTATGATTGTGGCTGCCATCGCCTATGCCCTGATGGCCTTTGGTTCGTTCGGTCTGCCGATGCCTCAGACGGAGATGGGTGCCGACGGTAATCCTGTGGCTGTGCATGTGGCCGACGTGACACCTAATCTGCTGATTATGGTCTATCTGGTGCTGACGTTTGGTGAGCTGTTGCTGTCGCCGATGGGTATCTCCTTTGTGTCTAAGGTAGCGCCTCCAAAGTATAAGGGTATGATGATGGGTGGCTGGTTTGTGGCTACGGCTATCGGTAACCAGTTGGTCGTCGTCGGTGGACTGTTGTGGGGTGCTGTGCCTCTCTGGGTATGCTGGAGCGTGTTCCTCGGCGTCTGCTTGGTCGCAGCTCTCTTCATGTTTGCGATGATGAAACGTTTAGAGAAAGTCTGCTAAATGACCGCACTGTTTGCATTGCTGCTCTCGGTCTTCACGTTTGTGGAGTACAACGTAGAGAATATCTTTGATACCCGTCACGACGAGGGGAAACAGGACGAGGAGTTCCTGCCTGATGCCACGCGCCACTGGACGGAGAAACGCTATTGGAAGAAGCTGGACAGGATAGGCAAGTCTATCCTATCCACTTCTGAAGATGGCATCCCTGATCTGATAGCCCTCTGCGAGGTGGAAAACGACCAGACATTGACAGATCTGACCAAGCGTTCGCTCTTGAGGAATGCTGGCTATGAGTATGTGATGACGCAGTCGCCTGATGCCCGTGGTGTGGATGTGGCGCTAATTTATTCGCCTTTCTCCTTTGGACTGATTCGTTCTTATGGTCTGCGTGTGGATACGATTCCTGGGATGAAGCCGACGCGTGATATTCTCTATGCCTGTGGACAGTTGCAGTCGGGTGATACCCTGCACGTCTTTGTGGTCCATGCGCCGAGTCGTCATGGTAGTGAGAAAACTACTCGTCCGTTCCGTATGCAGGCTGCCAACCGTCTGTTGCAGGCCGTGGATTCCATCAGGGCCATTACGCCTGATGCCAGGATCCTGATCAGCGGCGACTTCAACGACTACTACGACTCTCCGGCCGTACAGCACATTGCCCGTCACGACCTGAAGAATATCTCCAAGGAGGCGAAGGGCAGTTATGGGGTGAAGGGCACCTATCGCTATAAGGGCGAATGGAACAGCCTGGATCATATTATCGTGTCGCCCTCTATATATAATAAGGTGGACACGGTCTTCATCCATTCTCCCAAGTTCTTGCTGGAGGAGGATAAGTTCTATGGCGGCTTCATGCCCCGCCGTACCTATAAAGGCATGAAATTCCAGAAGAAGGGCTTCAGCGACCATTTGCCGTTAGTCACCCGATTCCTGTTCTGATTACTTACGGATATTTGGTAATTGTAGACCGTAGCCTTGGCGGCGGTCTACATACCACATGGCCATGGCTGTGAGGGCGGCACCGAGGGCTGTGAAGCCGAAGATGAGCATCGAGGTCTCGTAGGTGGGATCGGCCTCGTTGGCCTTACCCACGAACATCGGGATGATGGCACGGCCGAAGTTCTGGATGAAAAAGATCATTGAGCAGGCGGTGCCGAGACATTTCAAAGGAATGATTTTGGGCACGCAGGGCCAGAGGGCTGCGGGAGCTAAGGAAAAGCCGACGGAGAGGATGACCATCAGGGTGATCGCTACCGTGCTGCTGTGCATAGGCAGCGAGAAGCCGAAATGGACGGCGGTGAGCATCAGGGCACCTGTGATGACCAGCGTGACGCCTTTGCCATAGCGGTCGTAGATAAGTCCGAAGAGCGGCGTCATCAAGATGGTGCCGAAGGGGGCTATCGATGAGAAGAAGCCTGCCACGTCAGGATCGACACCATACTTCATCACCATCAGCTTTGTGGAGAACTTCAGGAAGGGCGAGACGGCGGAATAGAAGAGCACGCAGAAGAGCGTGATGAGCCAGAAGCCCGGACTGCGCAGCGTCGTGCCGATATCAGAGAAACGGAATTCCTCGGAGTCTTTATTGGCATCGGATGAACACGGATCTTCACGGAGGTCTTGATTATTCTGTGTTAACCCGTGTTCATCCGATGCAATAATCATCCGATGGTCTAGGCGGCGGTCCATGACGCAGAAGACAAGAAAGGCCAATAGTCCGATGATGAGAAATGCCAATGCCACGAGAAGAGGTGTGGAGAGCGTAAAGTGTCGGGCTATAGGTGCGGATACACTTAGGGCGGCAGCTGTTCCGAAACGCGCCATCGCCAGTTGGAGACCCATGGCAAGCGCCAGTTCATGACCAGTGAACCATCGCACTATCGCCTTGGAGACGGTGATGCCCGTCATCTCATAGCCAACACCAAAGATGGCGAAGCCGAAGGAAGCCCAGGCGGCTGAAGCCGGAAGATGGGTGTTGAAGAAGGTGACATCAGTCGTGCCAAAGTCGGTGGTGACGGCATAGAGTTTAATAAGCGTGCCGATAACCATTAACGAACAGGCCAAGGTGCCCGTAAACCGGATGCCCATCTTGTCGAGGATCAGCCCTGAGAAGAAGAGCATCAGCAGGAACACATTGATAAAGCTGCCTGCGCCGGAGAAGAAACCATAGTCGGATGGTGTCCATCCCAAGCCTCCCTGACTGCGAGGCATTTCCAACAATGTCTCCAACGGCGACATCACGTCGTTGACGAAGTAGCCCATCATCATCGCCGTTGCCACGATGAAGAGCACCGTCCAGCGGGCGAAGGGAGAGTCGTTTAAATTATCTCTGATATTCATTGTTTACAGTTTACGGTTTACAGTTTACAGATGATTACTTTTTAGTCTCCAGATGATCAGTGGACTTGCATAGACTGTTTCGTTAGTCTTATCATATTCCGAATTATCCCAGTTGTTTATCAAGGTAATCATCTGTAAACTGTAAACCGTAAACTGTAAACAAATCTTTACTTCTTCTTCACAGGGTCGCAGGTGAGGCCGCAGCCGAGCTTCTTGAAGATCTTACGGTCTACCTCGCTGAGCATCACCGTCGAATGAACCTGACAGTCGCGCAGTTTAGGCAACTGCTCCAAAGCGCGACGGCAGTTCTCATCGTGCTGCGACAGCACAGAAAGAGCCACCAGCACCTCGTCGGTATGCAGGCGGGGATTCTTGGCGCCTAAGTATTCGGTTTTCGTCTTTTGCACAGGCTCGATGAGGCTCTGCGAGATGAGCTTGGCCTCGTGGTCGATGCCAGCCAGATACTTCGTGGCGTTCAGTAACAGGGCTGCCGAGCATCCTAACAATGGAGATGACTTCGATGTGATGATCGTACCGTCTTCAAGTTCGATGGCAGCGGCAGTATGTCCGCTCTGGATCTTCTTCTCGTAGGCAGCCACCGTCACCTTTCGTGTGGCAGTGGATATCTTCGCCTGATTGAAGAGCAGGCGGATTTTGTTCACCTCACTCTCGTTATCAGCGCCGTCGGCCATCTTATTGGTGGCGTCATAGAAGCGGCGGATGATCTCATTACGGCTGGCCTCACAGCACACCTCGTCGTCAGAGATGCAGAAACCAATCATATTCACGCCCATATCCGTCGGCGACTTATAGGGATTCTCGCCGTAGATTCCCTCAAAGAGCGCATTCAGCACGGGGAAGATCTCGATGTCGCGATTATAGTTGATGGCGGTCTTGCCGTAGGCCTCCAGATGGAAGGGGTCGATCATGTTCACGTCGTTCAGGTCGGCAGTAGCTGCTTCGTAGGCGATGTTCACGGGGTGCTTCAGCGGAAGGTTCCACACAGGGAAGGTCTCAAACTTCGCATAGCCAGCACGAACGCCCCGTTTGTTCTCGTTGTAGAGCTGCGACAGACAGGTGGCCATCTTTCCGCTTCCAGGACCAGGAGCCGTCACGATGACCAGCGGCCGTGAAGTCTCCACGAAGTCGTTCTTGCCAAAGCCATCGTCAGAGGCGATGAGCTCCACGTTGTGGGGATAGCCGTCGATGGGGTAGTGGAAGTACGACTTGATGCCCTCACGCTCCAGACGGTGCTTGAACTGGTCTGCGGCGTGCTGTCCGTGATAATGTGTGATGACGACGGAGCCCACCATGAAATCACGACGCATAAACTCGTCGCGCAGACGGAGCACATCCTCGTCGTAGGTGATGCCGAGGTCGGCACGAACCTTGTTCTTCTCGATGTCGTCGGCGCTGACCACAATCACGATCTCTATCTGTTCGCGAAGCTGGGCAAGCATACGGAGCTTTGAGTCGGGCTTGAAGCCTGGCAGCACACGGGAGGCGTGATGATCGTCAAAGAGCTTGCCGCCCAGTTCCATATAGAGCTTTCCGTCGAACTGCGCAATGCGCTCACGGATGTGCTCAGACTGTATCTTGAGATATTTCTCGTTATCGAATCCTATCTTC
>JAFRQC010000127.1 GCA_017428805.1 Prevotella sp.
AGGGTGCCTGGACTGGGTACGAAGTCGGCGTGGCTCATCGTGAACTCACGGAGATTCAACCGCCTGACGAGCTATGACCTGAAGAAGATGGGGGTGGTGATGAAGAAAGCAAAGTACTTCATTACGTGCAACGAACTGACCTCTCAGTTCTCACAGCCCATCGTCGGCATCAACGAATTGCGTCCTGAACGCCTCCGTCCGCTGCTCATCAGTAAGGCGCAACAAAAAAGAGCCGCAGAAGAATTACAGCTAAAGCTGGACTTCGAAGATTTTTAAGACCACGAATTACACGAATTTCACGAATTTATATGATACAGATTATAACGAAAAATAATTCGAGTAATTAGTGTAATTAGTGGTTAAAAACTTAGAGTATGGTAGTATATGTGTTTGACGGGACGATGGACGGGCTGTTGTCGGCGGTGTTCGATGCGTATGCCCTGAAGGAGCAGCCGGAGGAGTTGCTGAAGAGTGGTGACGCGCTGCCGTTGTTCTGTGAGCGGACCTATCAGGTGGCGACGGATGAGGAGAAGGCACAGAGGGTGTGGGCAGGACTGGAGAAACGGCTGGAGCGCGAGGCGCTGAAACTGATATCGGTCAGTTGGCTGTCGGAACTGCAGGAATTATCCTCGCCGCTGTTCCATTATATATATAAGGTGTTTAAGCAAGGCGATATCTCGCGGAACTTTGCAGATCCTGATGTGCTCAGCGTGACGAATATCGCCAGAAGGGTGCTGCATGAGCAGTTGAGGATGAAACAGTTCATACGCTTCCAGAAGGCGAAGGACGGCACGTATCTCGCCGTTGTAGCTCCCGACCATAATGTGCTGCCTCTGATTACGGATCATTTCAGCGACCGGTTTAATGACCAGCCGTGGCTCATCTATGATGCCAAGCGACATTATGGCTATTATTATGACGGAGGTACGAAGGTGCAGGGGTGCGGAGGTACGAAGCCGATACGCATCACGTTTGAAGACGAAGCAGCCGTTCCCTTCAGTTTAGAGAACGGCAGACTCAATGAGGAGATCCTGAGCAGCGACGACCAGCTGTTGCAGGATTTGTGGCGGACTTATTTCAAGGCTATTTGCATCAAGGAGCGCATGAATCCTCGAAAGCAACTGCAGGACATGCCCAGACGGTATTGGAAATACATGACGGAAAAGCAGTAAATCAGACCACCCCGCCCTGACGGGCACCCCTCCTACTCAGGAGGGGAAATTACTTCATCTTGATACACATCTTCGTGAGATCGTCGGAGGGTTCGGCATCGCCGACAAACTCCTCGACGGCCTTGTGGATGGACTCTGAGGTCTGACGGGCATCGCCCCAGTCTTTCTGCAGCAGTTCGCGCAGGCGTTCTTCACCAAACTGCTCCTTATGGATATTTTCGGCTTCGTTGATACCGTCGGTATAGACGAAGAGTGTCCTGCCGTGCATATCGGCCACCTCTTCACCCGCAAAGTTCACTTCCGGCCACAAGCCGATGGGCGCATTAGCCTCCATCTTCATATATTCGCCGTCGAGCAGCGGGGGGTTATGGCCTGCGTTACAGTACTCCATGTGACCAGACTTGAGGTTGATGAGTCCGATGAACATCGTGACGAACATACCCTGATCGTTGTCCTCAGCCAAAGCGTGGTTCAGACGGCTGGCGATGGCTTCCGGCTGTAGACGGCCGTCCACCAGCGTGCGGAACATACGAGTGACCTCAGCCATAAAGAGGGCTGCCGGCACACCCTTGCCGCTGACATCACCCACGCAGAAGTAGAGCAGATCGTCGATGAGGGCATAGCCGTAGAGGTCGCCACCCACCTCCTTCGCAGGCGTCATCATCGCATAGAGATCCACATCTCTGCGACGGGGGAAGACGTGCGGGAGCATACGCTTCTGGATCTCACGGGCGATGCGGAGTTCACTCTCGATGCGCTCCTTAGCCTTCGTGGTCTCTTCCAACTGGTCGTAGGCCGCCTGCAACTTGCTGTTGGCAGCCTTCATATTCTTCGTATGCTTGTTGCTGCGATAGCCGTAGAGAGCTAGGAAGGCAATGATGAGAGCGGCGATGACAGCACCTGCCGTGAGCATCACATGATTCTTTGCCAACTTCATCTCCTTCGCATCGTTCTCAGCGTAGGTGAGGGAAAGCTCGGCATCGAACTCGTTCGTCTGAGCACGGGCCTCCGACGACTGGATGGAGTCAATCACCGCACGGGTCTGCTTCTGCCAATAGAGAGCCTGCTTCAAGTCGCCCATGTGTTCGTAGATAGAGGCTTTCTGGGCACATTTGTTCTGCTGATGGGTCAGCTTGTCAGCACGCTGCAGGGCCAGCTGCCACTGTTTGCGGTTCTTGGCCTGATAGACGTTGATAAGCTCGCCGAAGAGTCCACCCTGTCCTCCGAACTCGGCAATCAGCTGAGCACGCTCCTTATAGGCCTCCTCGAAACCAAGGCTATCACCCTCGTTATAGCGGGCCAGACATTTATACGACCAAGCCGTGATCTGGTTCATGGGGAGGATGCCCGGCTCGTCGAGCGCCTTGCGGGCATACTCCTTCACCTCCTCGTAATCTTTCCTATGGAGGGCTGTCTCACAAAGACCTAAGTAACAAGGGGCCGCACTCTCATCGGTCAGGTATTGCTCCTTCAGTTTCAGTGCCTGATGGAAACTCTTCTCGGCCAGTCCCATATTGCCGGACTGTTCACGAATGGTGCCTAAGGTAAAGGTGGCGAAGTACATGCCGATGTTGCTCTTGTTCTCCTTGGCGTGATGGTAAATGGCGTGTGACAGCTCGACGCCTTTCTGACGATTGACATACTCAAACATATAGATGGCCTCGTAGCTGCAAGCCCGATAGTAGGTCTCCTGATATTGGGAGAACTCGGTG
>JAFRQC010000038.1 GCA_017428805.1 Prevotella sp.
CTTTGGGAAGGATGACTTTTGCTAGCATCATATAGGGATTCTCGTTCATACCAGTACTCTTTGTGTGCAAAGGTACTAACAAATGACGAGAAATAAACAATTAGACTAATTTTTCAACACAGGGTTTTGCAAGTGAGCCGGAATTTTAGTCAAATTTATCAAAATGCCTACATAACTACATTAATAGCCGAATATATATCTGATAATCAATAATATATAGAAATATTTATATACATAATAACTACATTATAACTACATATAACTACATTCAAACTACACAAAATGGAGATTTATAGGCACTAAAGTTTTGGAAAATGGTGATGAAAGAGGCGGAAAGGATAGAGGTGAGTTGAAAATTCTCGAGAGAATTTGGGAGAAAGGATAGGGTAAAGTCGGAGTTTAGTTAGGGTAAAGTCCGAAATTCTCTCGAGAATTTTGGAGAGAAGGCTGGAGAAAGCCAGAGGAATGTATGAGATAGATGAGGGTTTAGACGGCTTAAAAGGCGTGAAAATGGTCAAATCCATGTAGTTTGCATGTAGTTATATGTAGTTATAATGTAGTTTCTATGTAATTAATTATGTTAATTAACCTTCTGATTATGAGAAAGATAATACAATTTCAATGTAGTTATGTAGTTAAAAACACATGATGCGTATCTTTTCCCGTCTTTTTCTGTTTTACTTTCTTTTATTCTCTTTTATTCTTCTTTATTCTCTTTTATTCTTCTTTATTCTTTTATTTGCCATAAAAGTGCGGAAGATTTCCGAATAGACCAATGTTTTTTAGAAAAAAGTGAAAAATTGTGCGAATATTTGTTTGTTCGCTCATATATTCGTACCTTTGCACCGATTCAACAAACATATTAGACTTATGAAACAAAAGATTGTATTGGTAACTGGTGCCAATAAAGGCATCGGATTTGGGATTGCGAAGTATCTCGGCCTCAGTGGCTGGAAAGTGATTATTGGTGCCCGCGATGAGCAGCGCGCCACAAAAGCCATCGGCGAACTGAAGGCTGCCGGCATCGACGTGCTTGGCTGGGTGAACATCGAACTGAAAGACCTCGCAAATGTCGAGCAGGCCGCCAAGGAGATCAACGAGAAATATCCTGAGTTGACGCTTTTGGTTAACAATGCCGGCATCCCTGGCGATATGAGCGTCGACAGCGAGCATACGGAGATCAGCGTGATTCGCGAGACGCTCGACGTGAACTTCATCGGCACCTTCGCCCTCACCAAGGCTTTGATACCGCTGATTGCCAAGAACGAAGGCCGCATCGCCAACGTGACCGTGCCCTCAGAGATCAGTCCCTATTGGCATCCGCTGGCCTACGTCGCCAGCAAGGCAGCCCAGAATGCGATGATGGGCGTGATGGCCATCGAATTCCAGCAGAGCAACACGCCTGTGGAGATCTTCTCCGTCCACCCAGGCCCCACGACCACCGATTTGAACGGCAACATGTCGCTTCCTGGTTTCCACGACATCGAGACCGTAGGCCAGAAGTTTGCAGAACTGATCAATGACGGTCAGAACCACCAGGGCGAGTTTATCGAACTCTATCCGATTGTAAAGGAAGATTAAGTCTTACGACAGCTTTGTTCCGCAGTTGGGGCAGAAATGATCGGTCTCACGCACCGTGGCATCGCACTGCGGACAATGCCTTTCCTCTTCATTCGCCTTTTCAGCTGTTTTCGTGTCATCAATGATGTTGGCTGTGACGATACCCGTCGGCACGGCGATGATGGTATAGCCTAGGAGCATGACGAAAGCCGAGAGCAGACGGCCTATAGGGGTTACTGGAGTGATGTCGCCATAACCCACCGTCGTCATGGTCACGATGGCCCAATAGACGGATGTGCCCAGATCGGTGAAAGCCGTTCCTGGTCTGCCGGTCTCAATCATGAACATCAATGTACCCAGGCAAGTGACCAGGATCAGTACGAACAGGAAATAGACGGTGATTTTGGTGAAACTCTTCCTGAGCGAACGCAGCAGGAGATGTCCTTCATTGATGTAATTGAACAGTTTGAAGATGCGGAAGATGCGTATGAACCGGAACGAACGGAGCAGGATCATATACCGTGCGTTGGGGAAGAAATAGGAGAGATAAGGCGGCATGATGGCCAGCAGGTCGATGATGCCGAAGAAGCTCAGCACATAGTCTTTTGGACGCGGCGAACAGTAGACACGCGCTATATATTCTAAGGTGAAGAAGAAGGTCAGGAGATATTCCAGCACCTCTAATGTCAGCTTGAAGGTTCGCGCCAGCTCGGGAATCGTCTCAATAAACGAGATGATGATACTCAGCGAGATAGCCACAATCAATACCAAGTCAAAGATACGCCCCATGGGCACGTCTGACTCAAACATAATACTATACAGCTTTTCTTTCTCAAGCCATTTGGGTTTCTTCATATTCTATCACGTTTTGAGTGCAAATTTACGAAAAAATTTCAAAATCCTCCTCAATTTCCAAAATATTCACTATCTTTGCAACGAATTCTATCGTCATAATAAGCCGAATCGGCGCAAAAGTGGTACAAATTGTACATTCGGAATAGTAAGTCATTTTTAAAATAAAAATAGATGTTTGTATCAGAAATTTCATTGTGGGGTGCGGCCATCGTGGCGTGCGTTGTGATAGTAGCGATGGTGGCATTGGCCTTCTCTGACAACAAGATGCTGCAGGGAGGCGTCCCGACCTTTGATGGGCTGCTTGTCACTCTGTTGCTTGTAGCCGCCTCTTTCGTGGCCAATATATTGGCGGGAGTGGTAGCGCTGGACTTTATAAAACACAAATGATATGAAAACTACAACAGAACGTGTGTTCCAGATTTTTAAGGAACTGAACCAGATTCCACGCCCTTCACACCATGAAGAGCGAGTTGCTGATTATCTGTGCAGGTTTGCTGAACGGCTGAATCTGCCCTATAAGCGCGACAAGGAGAACTGCGTCGTCATCAGCAAGCCTGCCACCAAAGGATATGAGGGTGCAGAGCCTGTCGTGCTGCTCAACCACATGGATATGGTTTGCGTGGGCATGAGCGATCCGCTTAACACGCCTATCGATGCCTATATAGAGAATGGATGGATGAAGGCACGAGGCACGTCGCTGGGTGCTGACAACGGCATCGGACTGTCTATGGCACTTGCTGTGCTGGAGAGCGACGAGATTGTGCATGGCCCGCTGGAGGTCATTACTACCACCAATGAGGAGGACGGCATGTCAGGAGCTTCACAGCTGAGCAGGGACTTCCTGAAGGGTCGCAAGGTCATAAACCTTGATTCGGAAGACTATGATACCATCACGACGGGGGCAGCTGGTGCCTGCCTGCAGTTCCATCGTATCCCCATGGAGCGTAAGAGCGTGAATGGAGCAGGTTGGCACGTCATCAACATCAATGGTGGTCTGGGCGGTCATTCCGGCGTCGACATCAACAAGGGACGGTGCAGTGCCGTCAAGGTGGCGTGGGCGTTTTTGGATGCCATCCGCACCAAACACGATATAGAGGTAGCTTCCATCAATATCGGTGAAGCCAACGCCTCCATCGCATCGTCGGGAGAAATCATCATCCATACGCCATCAGGCGACAATGATTTCCTGATGGAGCAAGTGAAAGAAATCAACGAGCAGCTGCACGAGCTATACGGCGATACAGACCTCAATATTCGTTGTACCATTAACGAATTCCCACCTCAGAAGACCGTCATCAATCCCGAAGCCATCAACGCCCTGATGAACTGTCTGGAGCAGGTTCCACAGGGAGTCATCAAGATGAGTGAGTCAATGGAGGACACCGTTGAGACATCCAACAACATCGGGCGTATTCAGACGGAAGAGGATTGTATCTTCATTTCCACCCATACTCGTAGTTTCATCGACACCGACATGAAGGAACTGAGCCGCAAGATTGCCGATGTCTTTGCTGAGAACGGGGCAAAGTCGGAGATGGTGATGTCGGCTCCTGCCTGGCAGGAAGACCAGCAGTCTGCATTCCTCCAGCTTACATCCGACACGTTCCATGATGTGCTGGGCTGGCGCCCACGAATGGTGGCTATGCACTTCGTCCTTGAAGCTGGGTTCTTCGTCGAGCACTATCCTGGCATTCAGATTGCCAGTATCGGCCCTCGCATCGTAGAGCCTCACTCAACAAGCGAACGTGTGGAACTGAAGACCATAGAGGATATCTGGCAAGTGCTCATTGAACTCCTCAAACGTCTTGCTGACGGTACAAGCTACTCAAAGTAATATATAAAAGTAAAATCGCTAAGTGCTTTATTCTAAGCGACTTAGCGATTTCTTCTGTTGGGGTACTCGGACTCGAACCAAGAATGACAGGACCAGAATCTGTAGTGTTACCATTACACCATACCCCAATGTCAATTGCCATTCAGAACACCCTTGTTCCGTTTTGCGGGTGCAAAGGTAGTGCTTTTTCTTGAATCACCAAAACTTTTTGGGGATTTTTTTATCAAAATACCCAATTTTCTCTAAATTATTTTGCATTTCGCTCGATTTGCTGTACCTTTGCACACTCAATACATTATTAATATATATGAACGAACTGGTTAAAACCATAACAGAAGCAATACAAGAGAAAAAAGGCAGCGGCATCGTCGTGGCTGACCTGACGAAGATCGGTGGCACCATCAGCAACTATTTCATCATCTGTGAAGGCAATTCGCCCACACAGGTGGAAGCCATCTGCGAGTCGGTGGGCGACATGTGCCGTGAGCGACTGAAAGAGAAACCCATGCATGTGGTGGGACTGGAGAATGCCCAGTGGGTGGCTATGGACTACGGCGACGCGCTGGTACATATCTTCCTGCCAGACGTGAGAGCGTATTACGACCTGGAACACCTTTGGGAGGATGCAGAACTCACAAGAATCGAAGATTTGGATTAAAAGATTGAATAATGGATAATACACCAAACAAGAACGGAAACGGTCCGAAGATGAACATGCCCAAGTTCAATATGAACTGGATCTATGCCATCGCCATCCTGGCGCTGGGCCTTTTATACTTTTCAAGTGGCGGACCTCAGAATAGCAGCGTCAGCCGTACGGCTACCTATTCTGATTTCAAGTCGATGATCGACCACGGCTATGCCTCAAAGATTGTGATCAACAAGACGCAGGGCAATCTGAAGATGTACGTGAAGCCGGAGCATATCCGCGACGTGTTCCACCAGAGTGCCCAGCAGACGGGCAAGGATCCTTATGTCGAGGTGGAGTTCGGCTCGATAGATCAGGTGGAGGAGTATATCAATCAGGCCAAGGAGGCCAAGACGTTTACGGGCGACTACACTTATGAGAACCGTAAGGAGAATGACTTCCTGAACATGATCTTCTATAACATGTTCCCCATCCTCCTGCTGATCGCGCTGTGGATGTTCTTCATGCGCCGTATGGGCGGTGGAGGCATGGGCGCTGGCGGCAATGTGTTCAGCGTCGGTAAGTCGAAGGCGAAGATGTATGAGAAGGGCGGCGACCTGGGTATCACGTTCAAGGACGTGGCCGGACAGGCTGGCGCCAAGCAGGAGATACAGGAGATTGTGGACTTCCTGAAGAATCCGCAGAAATATACCGAACTGGGTGGTAAGATTCCCAAGGGTGCCCTGTTGGTAGGTCCTCCGGGAACGGGTAAGACGCTGTTGGCGAAGGCTGTAGCCGGAGAGGCTGGCGTGCCTTTCTTCTCGATGTCGGGTTCCGACTTCGTGGAGATGTTCGTAGGCGTGGGAGCCTCTCGTGTCCGTGACTTGTTCCAGCAGGCGAAGACGAAGTCACCCTGTATCATCTTCATCGATGAGATTGATGCCGTAGGCCGTGCCCGTTCGAAGAATCCCGCTATGGGTGGCAACGATGAGCGCGAGAACACGCTGAATGCCCTGCTGACGGAGATGGACGGCTTTGGCACGAACTCGGGTGTGATCATCCTTGCAGCCACGAACCGTGCCGATATGCTCGACTCAGCCCTGCTGCGTGCAGGACGTTTCGATCGTCAGATTCACGTCGATCTGCCTGACCTCAATGAGCGCAAGGAGGTGTTCAAGGTACATCTGAAGCCCGTGAAGACCGACGATAGTGTCGATATCGACTTCCTCGCCCGTCAGACGCCAGGCTTCTCTGGTGCCGATATCGCCAATGTCTGTAACGAGGCGGCCCTGATTGCTGCCCGTCATAACTCGCAGACGGTGAAGAAGCAGGACTTCCTCGATGCCGTAGACCGTATCATCGGTGGTTTGGAAAAGAAGACGAAGGTGATGACGGAGGCCGAGAAACGTTCGATAGCCATCCACGAGGCAGGCCACGCTACGATTTCGTGGTTTACGGAGTTTGCCAATCCGCTGGTGAAGGTCAGCATCGTGCCACGAGGTCAGGCCTTGGGTGCCGCCTGGTATCTGCCAGAGGAGCGTGTGCTCCAGACCAAGGAGGCGATGCTCGACGAGATGTGTTCGCTCTTGGGAGGCCGTGCTGCTGAAGAACTGTTTGTGGGGCATATCTCCACTGGTGCGATGAACGACCTAGAGCGTACCACCAAACAGGCCTACGGTATGATTGCCTTCGCTGGTATGAGCGACAAACTGCCCAATATCTGTTACTACAATAATGCCGAGTATCAGTTCCAGAAGCCTTATTCCGAGACGACGGCGAAGATTATGGACGATGAGGTGCTGCGGATGATCAACGAGCAGTACGAACGCGCCAAGAAAATTCTCACTGAACATAAAGAAGGTCACGCCCAACTGGCTCAACTGCTCATCGACCGTGAGGTGATCTTTGCTGAGGATGTCGAGAAAATCTTCGGCAAGCGTCCTTGGACCAGTCGTGCCGAGGAACTTCTTGAGGCCCAGATGAAGGCTGATGCCGAGCGTATGGCCGAGGAACGCGCTAGGGAACTGGAGGCTCAGAAGGCAGAAGAGACGAAAAGCGACGCTGGCGACGGCGAGACAAAAGCCGACGAGAGCGAAGATAAATAATATAAGGTACGCGTATGAAAAATTTTATAGTTAGGACGATCACATCGGTGTTCTTCGTTGCCGCCATCGTGAGTTGCTTCCTGCGTCCGGAGGCGATGATATTCTTATTCGCACTTGTGACGGGTATGACCATTTGGGAGTTTACGGGTCTGGTAAACGATCGTAACCGTGTGGCTGTCAATCAGATGATTTCAACGGTGGCAGGCGTGTACTTCTTCCTGGCGATGGCTGGCTTCTGCAGCGGCATCACACCCCCTTCCATCTTCGTGCCTTATCTGGTTACGCTGATCTATCTGATGGTGGCGGAGCTCTATCTGAAGCAGGAAGATCCCGTTCACGACTGGGCTTACACGATGATGAGCCAGCTTTATATCGCCCTGCCGTTATCACTTTTGAACGTGCTGGCCTTCCAGTCTGATGCCTCAGGCATCCACTTCGTGTGGTCTATCCCCCTCTCTGTCTTTGTGTTCCTTTGGATCAACGACGCAGGGGCCTATATCTGCGGTTCACTCTTGGGCAAGCACAAGCTCTTCCCCCGCATTTCTCCAGGCAAGTCGTGGGAAGGAAGCATCGGGGGAGGCATCCTGGTGATCATTGTTGCCGTTCTTGTGTGGTATCTCTCTGAGCAGTACGAACAGAACCCCCTTGGCCTGACTGCCATTGAATGGGCAGGTCTCGGCCTCGTGGTTGTCGTTTTCGGCACTTGGGGCGATCTCGTTGAGTCTCTCTTCAAGCGCACTCTTGGCATCAAGGACTCAGGCCACATCCTGCCTGGTCACGGTGGTATGCTCGACCGTTTCGACTCCACCCTGATGGCCGTCCCTGCCGCTGTCGTCTACCTTTACACGCTTCAGATGCTCTGATGACATCCCCTTTTCTTACACTAATCACGTTGCTGAGTGGGAGAAAGGTGCCTGCAAACTGGGAGTCTGAAGGGCGTTGACAGGGAGTTCGAAGGGACTAAAGTTATTTTTAGCGGGCGGTAAAAAGTATTTCGGCGACCGCTGAAAACCGATTTTTATGCGGAGAACCTCATCTCTCCTGTATTTATCACTTTACCTCGTAAAGGACTGAGAGCGTGGGCTTGTAGGTGTTTTCGAGGGTGAGGGTGATGAAGCCGCCGTCAGACTCAAACTTTGCAATTTTGTGGTCGTCGCCGTGTTTGGGCATGTTAGGCCAAGTGCCTAACTCTTTCTCAAAGTTGTCGCGCAGCTGTTGCCAAGTGCGGCGGGTGCTGTCGTTGGTAGAGAGGGTGTAGTTTTCTTGCAGAGCCTGGAGCTTTCCGTTCTGCTGGGCGAGCATCAGGCGGTAGTGGTCGCCTGTGCGGGCCATCACCACACGGGTAAAGGCAGAATCGGTCTTGGCAGAGTCAACGGTATAGCCGCGGTTCACCAATGAATCGCAAAAAGTCTGGAAGGGCAGGGCCATTGAGAGACCACGATACGAAAATTCTTTCTTCTCACTGTTGCAGGCGCAGAATGCCACGATTGCCACAAGGGCTACAAAGATCTTTTTCATTTGCAATTTACTAATGGATGGTTTACTATTTATCGGGGGCAAAGTTACAACTTTTTCCGTAAAGAAAAGACAAAAATACTGATTTTTACTACAACTTGGTCAATGAAGACCACATAATAATATAAAATAGTTGTCTAAGTTGTCTGAGTTGTCGTAAATAAATCGTACCTTTGCACCCATGATTGGACTTAGTATCCTTCTTACAACGTTTTTATTCCAGCCTTTGGCAGAGGAAGACACCATTCGCACGGAGCGGTTGGAAGAGGTAGTTGTGACCTCCAATTCTGCCCGCCAGCGTATTCAGAATGTGCAGACAGGTGCTGAAGTGTTGCAGTTGGAAGACCTGACATCGGCTCCACAGTTGTTTGGCGAGGCTGATCTCATGCGCTCCATCCAACTGTTGCCTGGCGTGAAAGCGGAGAGCGATGCCTCGAGCAGCTTCCAGGTGCGTGGTGGTACTTCGGCACAGAATCAGGTACTTTTCGATCTGGCTCCCGTCTATAACTCTGGCCATCTGGCAGGACTGTTCTCTGCCTTCAATGACGATGCGCTGGCCTCAGCCACCCTCTATAAAGGTCTGCTGCCTGCCCAGTATGGAGGAGCCTCATCGGCAGTACTCGACATCACCGGCAAGACAGGCAACAAGCACGACTGGCACGGTAGCGCCAGTATAGGCATCCTGTCTGCCAAAGGCACCATCGAAGGACCTATTGCGAAGGATAAGGCCTCGCTGTTAGTGACGGCCCGTCGTACGTATATGGATCTTTTCCTGAAAGCCTCGAAAGATTTCAGGGACAACACCCTCTACTTCTATGATGTCAACGCGAAACTCGACTGGATGCTCAACCCGCAAAACCAGCTGTTCTTTACCTTCTTCACCAGCTACGACTGTACGGCTGTGGAAAAGATGGCAGACATCCGCTGGAGCAATATGACATTCAACTTGAAATGGCTGCACCACTTCAAGGGAGACTCATACGCCCAGACGACCGCCTACTACAGCAACTATCTGACGGACAACGGCGTGGACTTCCTGCGGATGAACCTCTGGTACAAAGGTCATATCCGTCAGGCCAGCCTGCGACAGGACTTCCATATCGTCTTGGGCAAGCATCAGTTGAAGGCCGGATTGCAGACATCACTTTACAATGTGAAGTCGGCAGAGTGGCAGGTGCTGACCAAATACGACAAGGAAGAGCGCCGAGCTTGGGAGAATACGGGTTGGGTCAATGGTACGTTCAATCTGCGCCCAGACCTGCAGGCCTCGATTGGATTGAGACTTAATACCTTCTCGCCCCTTGGCGGCTCGCTCTATTACGACATTGAGGACAACGGTGAGATTGGCTGGTATTACAACTACGGCAAGAACGAAATCGTGAAAACCCACCTGACACTGGAGCCTCGTGCCAGCATCAGTTGGCAGCCTACGTCGCAGACCAGCGTCAAACTGGGCTATGCCCGGACCTCGCAAAATCTGCACGCCCTCAGGAATCAGAGCACGTCGACACCCTTCGACCGTTATACCATCAGCAGCAATATCGTGGAGCCGGAGATAGCAGATCAGTGGAGTGGCGGATTCTATATGATGACGCCTGAGCAGGACTATGACTTCAGTGTGGAGGGCTATTATAGGAAGATACAGAATGTACTCGACTATCGTGACGGCAAATCGTTCAGCAGCGAGATAGAGATAGAGCGTCTGACGCTGGCTGGCGACGGCAAGAGCTACGGTGTGGAACTCTGTGCCCGTAAGAATAGCGGCAGGCTGACGGGTTGGTTCGCCTATACCCTCTCGTGGTCGAAGACCCGTATCGACGGCATCAATGGCGGACAATGGTACGACGCCAACAACGACCGTCGTCACGATATCAATATCGTGGGTATGTTCCGACTGAACAATCGCTGGACCTTCAATGCCGCCTGGGTGTTCAACAGCGGGCAGGCCTTCACGGCTCCCAGCGGTAAGTATCAGATCATCGACAACTGGATCTACTATTATGCTGAGCGCAATGGCTATCGGGCACCAGACTATCATCGTCTGGACGTGAGTGCCGTGTGGTCCAAGAAGTATCGCAAGATAACCAAACAATGGGTGTTCGGCATCTATAATATATATAATAGGTATAACCCCTATTTGATCAATTTTGAGGATAGTGCTGACGGAGCCCGTACCAAAGCCATGCAGTATTCGCTGTTCGGCATCGTACCGTCGGTAGCGTTTAATATTCAATTCTAAAGATGAAGAAGATAGGGTTATTAGGGATATTAGGACTGTTAGGGTTAGTTGGCTGCGAGAAGGAAATCGACGTCGACTATCGCAGCGTGGAACCTATCTACGTGGTGGAGGCTTCCGTTTCCAATGACGGGATGACGGCCCGTGTCAGCCTGACGCAGGATATGGATGACAACCATACAACGAGCGATATAACAGATGCCAACATCATCGTGACTGGCAGCGACGGCAGCGAGACCAGACTTGTCCATAAGAAGAACGGCAACTATCAGGCGACGGCGAAAGGCCAGGTGGGTGTGACCTATCAGATAGATGTGGAGGTAGACGGTCATCACTTTACCTCGACCTCGACGATGCAGCGTATGCCGAAGATCAACAAGTTCCACTTCATCTGGAAGAAGATTATGGGCGAACGGTTCCTTGTGGGAGAACTGTTGTTCCAGGATATCCCCAACGAGGATAATTGGTATTTCTCACATATCTATCGCAACAAGCTTGGTTTCCGTTGGGCCGTGAAGCGCGACGATCAGAATCCGAACAAGGAACTGCAGCAACTGTACTCCATCGCCAGAGAAGGCAGCAATGACAAGGATTTATTGAGAGAGGGAGACCAATTGCGGCTAGAACTGCGTGCCATCGACCAACGGGCATACGACTATCTGTACTCTATGCAGATTATGGACAATACCAATACCAATCCTATCCAGAACTTTACAGGCGGATGTCTGGGCTATTTTTCAGCTTATAGTCAGGTGACCATCAACTATGTCTACCACGAGGCAGACGTAGATGAAGAGGAATAAGTTTATAGCTTACAGTTTATAGCTTGCGGACGATGAAGGTAACGGTGACGTTATATTCTTCGTTTTCGTATCGTAGCTGGAGGGTGTCGTCAGTAAAGTAAACCACTTGTGCCAGCATTTTCCCTTCGCCATTAGGCTCCAGTCTCATATTGTGATTGTCACACTGGTACTTTCCTTCGAAAATTACGCTACCGTAAGTGTCGTAGGCGATGAAAGTTCCTTCACGCACCATTCCGTTGTAACTGCCGTCATCATTGAACACAAACTGATCGTAGGCAAAGTTTTCGGGCCTCAGATCCGTATCGCCTTCAATCACCACATCGCCTTCACCCCAGCCACGCTGCCAAGTGCCAACGATGACTTCACCAAGCCGTCGGCCGTCATCATCGCCACCACCGCAGGCGAATACAAATAAAAGGGCAGCCAGACAGGCTGCCCTGTATAATGATTTCTTACTTAACATTACCAACTTTTACCAGATACTCAGCTATCTGCACAGCATTCAGGGCTGCACCCTTACGGATCTGATCACCAGAGAGCCAGAAGGTCAGACCGCAGTCGTCGGTAAGATCCTTGCGGATACGGCCTACGTAGACATCATCCTTGCCGGCAGTCTCCAGCGGCATAGGATAGGTCAGCGTGGTAGGATCGTCTTTCAACGTACAACCAGGAGCAGCGGCAATCGCCTTCTGAGCCTCTTCGACGCTGATGGGTTTTTCCGTCTCAATCCAAACGGACTCAGAGTGGGAGCGCAGAGAGCTGACACGAACACACATAGCCGAGCACTTGGCATCGGTATGCATAATCTTGCGGGTCTCGTTGTACATCTTCATCTCCTCCTTCGTGTAGCCATTGGGCTGGAAGACATCGATCTGGGGAATCACATTGTAAGCCAGCTGGTGGGCGAACTTCTTGACGGTCTTCACCTCGCCTTCCTCCACCATCTCCTTGTACTGCTGCTGGAGTTCAGCCATAGCGGCAGCACCTGCTCCGGAGGCACTCTGATAGGATGCCACGTGGATGCGCTTGATGTGAGAGATGTTCTCCAGCGGCTGGAGTACGACCACCATCATAATCGTCGTGCAGTTCGGGTTGGCGATGATGCCACGAGGACGGTTCAGGGCGTCCTCAGCATTGCACTCAGGCACTACGAGGGGTACATCGTCGTCCATACGGAAAGCACTGGAGTTGTCGATCATTACGGCACCATACTTCGTGATGGTCTCGGCAAACTCCTTCGACGTGCCTGCACCTGCCGAAGTAAAGGCGATGTCAACATCCTTGAAGTCATCGTTATGCTGAAGCAACTTCACCTCAATCTCTTTTCCCTTGAAGGTATATTTCCTGCCTGCGCTGCGCTCTGAGCCAAACAGCACCAGTTCATCCATCGGGAAATTCCTCTCGTCAAGAATCCGCAGGAACTCCTGTCCCACGGCTCCACTTGCACCTACAATTGCTACTTTCATCTTACCTTTTTTCTTTAAATGGTTACAATTTGGCTGCAAAATTACAAAAATTCTTTTAATCTGTGAAATCTGTGGCTAAAAAATCGTACCTTTGCACACAGAATGACATTATTGACGTCATATTTGCCAATCACAGACCCCACGTTGATCTTCTTTGTGGTGTTGTTGATCATCCTCGTTGCACCTATTGTGATGAGTAAACTGCGTATTCCTCATATCATCGGTATGGTGCTGGCGGGTGTGATGATCGGGCAGTATGGTTTCAACATCCTGGTGCGTGACAACTCCTTTGAACTGTTCGGTAGGGTGGGACTTTATTACATTATGTTCCTGGCCGGATTGGAAATGGATATGGAGGGCGTGAAGAAACATACCCGTTCGTTTATCATCTTTGGCCTGCTTACCTGCTTTGTGCCTTTGATTCTGACTTATGTGATGGCGATGGCTGTGCTTGGGTACTCTTCGACGGCCTCGTTCCTCTTAGGCTGTATCATGGCATCGAACACGCTGATAGCCTATCCTATCATCGGACGTTACGGTCTGCAACGCCATCAGAGTGTGATGCTCAGCGTGGGCTCATCGATGATATCGTTGTTTATGGCCCTGGTGATGCTGGCGGCCCTCTCAGGTTCCTTCGAGAGCGGTAGTGGCTGGCTGTTCTGGATCCTCTTTGTGGTTAAGTTCGCCGCCTTCTGTGCGGGCAGTATCATCCTGATACCCAAACTGACGCGCTATTTCCTCCGCCGATACAGTGATGCCGTGATGCAGTACATCTTCGTATTGGGCATTATGTTCCTCAGTGCGGCCCTTACCTCGCTCATCGGTATTGAGGGAATCTTCGGCGCGTTCTTCTCAGGACTGATTCTCAACAGATACATCCCACACGTATCCCCCCTGATGAACCGCATCGAGTTTATCGGTAATGCCCTGTTCATCCCCTATTTCCTGATCGGTGTGGGTATGCTTATCAATGTGCGCACCCTCTTTACGGGTATCGATATATTATGGATTGTCTTCCTCATTGCCTTCTTCGGCACTTTCGGAAAGGCCGCTGCCGCCTATATCTCCAGTCTACTCTTCCGTCTTCCGAAGGCCGATGGCAATATGATGTTCGGCCTGACATCCGCCCATGCGGCAGGTGCCATCGCGATGGTGATGGTAGGAATGCGACTGGAGGTGGCTCCCGGACAGTATCTGGTGAACGATGATATGCTCAACGGTGTGGTGATCATGATTCTTGTTACTTGTATCATCAGCACCCTGATGACAGAGCATGCTGCCCAACAGATTATCCTGCAAGAGAAGCGGCATCCCCATATCGACAGTCCTCAGACCAACGATGAGAAGATTCTGCTCTGCGTGAAATATCCGGAGATCGCTCCGCATCTTCTCTACCTCTCCATTCTGATGCGTGACCAGCGGCTGAACCGTGAACTGGTGGCGCTGAACGTGGTCTATGATGACCAGAACAGTAATACTGCCAGACAACAGGGATTGCAGTTGCTTGAACGGTTACAGCAGACCGCCAGTGCTTCCGATGTCAAGGTACAGACACAGGTGCGCCTCGCCACGAATATTGCCAACGGCATCAAGCATGCCTTCCGGGAGTTTGCCTGTTCGGAGATTATTATGGGTATGCACGTTCATACCGATATCAACCCCCGCTTCTGGGGAGAATTCATTCAGAGTCTCTACAACGGTCTGAACCGTCAGATTATCCTTACCCGTTTCGTACAACCGATGTCTACCTTGCGCCGTATCCAAGTAGTGGTGCCTTCCAGGGCGGAGTTTGAGCCAGGCTTCCATCGTTGGCTGGAGCGTCTGAGCAGACTGGCAGGACAGTTGGATTGTCGCATCCAGTTTCACGGACGTAATGAGTCGTTGGTGCTGATTGCGGAATACATCAACAACCGTCATCCGAATGTCAGGGCTGAATATACCTCGATGGAGCATTGGAATGAGTTGCCGCGATTGGCTGCAGGCATCTCAGAAGACCATTTGTTCGTGGTGGTGACGGCCCGTAAGGGAACCATCTCATACAAAAACGCCTTGGAACGCTTGCCAGATGAACTGCAGAAGCATTTTTCGGGCAAGAACCTTATGATTATCTTCCCAGACCAGTTCGGTAACACGAAGGATGAGCGCATGAGTTTCACGGAAGCACAACATCACGAGGAGCATAGTATCTATGACACCATATCCAAGTGGATACATAAATCGTAAATCCGTAAAGTGTAAATATCCATTATGATTGACATTAAGAATATCACGAAGAGCTTCGGGGCACTGCAGGTGCTAAAAGGCATAGACCTTCATATAGACAAAGGTGAGGTGGTCAGTATCGTCGGACCCAGCGGAGCCGGAAAGACTACTTTATTGCAGATTATCGGAACCTTGGATCGTCCTGATACGGGTACGGTGCAGGTAGATGGTGTTGATGTTACTTCGCTGTCGTCGAAACGTCTTTCTGATTTCAGGAACACGCATTTGGGTTTTGTGTTCCAGTTTCATCAGTTATTGCCGGAGTTCACGGCCATAGAGAATATTATGATTCCTGCCTATATTGCGGGAAAGTCTCAGAAGACGGCCAAGGTTCGTGCAGAGGAACTGCTTCAATTTATGGGTCTGAGTAATCGCGCATCACATAAACCCAACGAACTATCTGGAGGAGAGAAACAACGCATAGCCGTAGCCCGTGCGCTGGTCAATAATCCGGCAGTAATCTTGGCCGACGAGCCTTCTGGTTCCCTTGACACACGCAACAAGGAAGACCTGCACAAGTTGTTCTTTGATCTGCGTGATCAGTTCGGACAAACGTTTGTCATCGTCACCCACGATGAATCTCTCGCTGCTATTACGGATAGAACTATTCATCTGCGTGACGGTCTTATTGAGATTCCAACCATTGAAACCCCACAAATCACGGAAGAATGCTTAAACTTGGAGACTACAATACTCTCAGAATAAAGAAACGTACGGATTACGGTCTGTATTTAGACGGTGGCGACGAAGGGAATATCCTGTTACCGAATCGTTATGTCACACCCGATATGCATATTGGTGACAATCTGGAAGTGTTCATTTATCTTGACCAGGATGAACGAACCATTGCCACTACGGAACATCCGATAGCCAAGGTGGGTGAGTTCGCTTATCTGGAGTGCGCCTGGACGAATGAATACGGTGCTTTCCTCAAATGGGGATTGATGAAGGATATCTTTTGTCCATTCCGTGAGCAGAAGAAGCGGATGGAAATCGGAAAGACCTATTATGTCTATATCATGGAAGACGAAAAGACCCATCGGCTGATGGCGACAGCAAAGGTCGAACGCTATCAGAAGTATGATGGTCGTCAGCGTGTGCTGGATTTCGCAGAAGTGCTGCTCCGTTATCTCTATGAACACGACGGCAAGTGCGAGCTTGGCGACAAATCGCCTGCCGAGCAGATCTATGAGCGTTTCCAGGTTTCAAAGAAAGACTATAAAAAAGCCATCGGCGATCTGTATCGCCGACGGCTTATCACTATCTCCGAAGAGGGTCTTCAATTAGTTTGCTAACAGCTCCAAATCTTTATTTTTTTATGAGGTTTGCTATTGAAGCAGCCATTGTTCCAAGCGAAGCTGCTGTTGTTGCAACGCTCAGCCACTGCTGCAGGGAACTTGCATCACGTGGAGCCTTGGTCGGCACGACAATCTCACAGCCTGGTTCCACCTTGCCTTTCTTAGCGACTGCAATGGTACCATTCTGGTAGACAATAAACGCATGGCTCTTTTTTGAACGCTCGGCAAAACCGCCAGCCTGACGGATATAGTATTTGTATTTCTCACCATCAGCATATGCCACGGTGTTAGGAGCGTTAACACTTCCACTAATACGGACAGTATGGTTGAAACGTGGAACTATCAGACGATCGCCGTCCATCAACTCGATATCCTGAGTGGACCCCGGATTGGCTAACGCCTCATCCAAATGGATACCTACACTATAAGTATTTTCCAAAGCCAATTGTTCAAGGTTGATGGAATCCTTTCCAGTGGCGCTCTGGCGGGCTAGTTTTATGACTGCCTGCATACGTGCTCTCTCATCCTCACTCATAACTCTTATCAGACGGGCACCACGGACATAACCGCCTGGGATAACACCTCCAGCAGCCTTGATAACATCAGAAAGGCGTTGGTTCTTGGTTTCCATGGTGTAGCGTCCTTCGAAAGCCACTTCGCCTTCTACGTAGACGCGAATGGGATCCTGATAAACAGGGCTTTTACGCACTTGAACGATGTCATAGGGCTCAAGTCTGAAACTAATGTCATCATTGGTGCTGAAATCCTTCTTCAGTGAGAAACTGAAGGTCTTTGCTAATTCCATGTTAGCGTTATCTGCTTCAGGGTCATAAATTCGACGTGATACATCGACCTTTATTGTGGAAGCTGCATCGGTAAGTCCTCCAGCCTGGAGAATCAGGTCGCCTACGGTCATGCCAGAAGCATATTCGTATGTACCTGGGAAGATGACTTCGCCATCAATCGTCAACGTGCGGAAGTTCTGATGTTCTGCCAAGGTAGGAATGAAGAGGACGTCCTCATTCTCAAGGGGTACATCGGCTGCAGAGCCATTCATAATACTTTCCAGGTCTACAGAGATGACCTCTTGGGTGCGGTTAGGCTTCATACGACGCATCACGGCTCTTGACGTCATGGCCTCTTCAGTCAAGCCATCGGCACTCTCAATCAGCGAACGTACACTATTGACCTTCTCACCCAGTCTATACATACCAGGACGGAAGATGGCACCTTTAATCTCGACCATATTCTCAAAACGATCGATAATAGAGTCGACAATGACAGAGTCGCAGTCAGCCATCTTAAAGTCTGACAATTCAAACTCCTCAACATTATAGACACTCTTCATACGACCACTCTTGCGAAGTACGCGCAATGATTTTTTGTAGGCATCACCAGCAAAACCGCCACTATATTTCAGCAGGGTGGAGAGACTCTCGGCCTTACGCATCTCATATGCCATCGGGCGTTTTACACGGCCTGTAATATCGACAATACAATCATAGGTTCCAACCTGTACCACGTCGTTGTCTGCCAGACGGACATTGCCAGCCAGACGGCCATTGAGAATAAACTCATAGATATCGACAGTAGAGATGAGTTTGCCCTGACGGAATACCTTGATATTACGAAGTGTACCAAGATCGCTCACACCGCCAGCCATGTAGAGAGCATGGAAGACGGTAGCGAAGGCGCTCACCGTATAAGTTCCCGGGGCTTTGACCTCACCCATAACATTAACCAGAATAGTACGGGTTTGCCCGAGCGAGGCCTTGATGTCTGAACTCTCATAATAACTGCCAAGTTTACTGCGAATCCGGTTCTGGGCAGCAGAAACTGTAAGTCCACTTACATGAATGGGGCCGAAATCTGGAATGGTAATATCCCCGTCAGGACTGACGGTAAGAGACACCGACTCCTGAGAAGCACCATACACATCGATAATGAGCTGGTCGCCAGGACCGAGAACATAGTTCTGGGGTGTGGCGATATTCATTACAGGCTCGAAAGTGAGTGATTTGTTATTAAAAATGTCACGACCGAAGACCTTTTTCCCGGTAGGCTCCTCCTGCATCATCAGCGAGTCTGCCATTAATGGATAAGCATCCCCATATAACATTTCAGAAGGTACTCTTTGGCTTTGTTGACTTTGTCTCTGGTCAAAGTCTGCCTCACGTAAAGGACCATTATTGACACGCATGCGATTGGATGCATCATTGATAGCCTTATCAGCAACACCACCCAGACTCTTACTCTCCAACTGTTTGCTGTACTTCTGACGAAGTCGTTGGATCTGATCGATGGTCGCTCCTTCCTTCAGAAGTTTTGTGGCGATGTCGTTATCCGCTGTGCCAGCCTTCTTCTCCTTCATAATGAATTGAAGTACTTGGGTGTCGCTCATACCCTGACCATAAACCATCGTAACGGTTAACATGGACAGAAAGACAAACATTAATATCCTTTTCATACGCTGATTATTGAGAATCGTTTTATTATTTATTTAGAATTCTGCGGATTTGGGCGTTCTCGGGAAGGGAATGACATCACGGATGTTCTGCATACCCGTTACGAACAGGATCAGACGCTCGAAACCGAGTCCGAAACCTGCATGGGGACAAGTACCCCAACGACGGGTGTCAAGATACCACCAAAGATGCGTGGTGTCCATCTTACGACGCTCCACCTCGCCCATCAGTTTGTCATAACTCTCCTCACGGACAGAACCGCCGATGATCTCACCAATCTGCGGGAATAACACATCAGTGCCCTGCATCGTAGGTCCAGGAGCAACGGCGCCCTTATAACCAACAGAGCCGCCATCTGCCGTATCTGCATTCTGTTTCATATAGAACGATTTAAACTCACGCGGATAATCCGTCATGATTACGGGCTTCTTGAAATGCTCCTCTACGAGGTAACGCTCATGCTCGGAAGCCAGATCGTCGCCCCAGTTGCAGGGGAACTCAAACTTTTTACCCTTCTTGATGGCTTCTTGCAGGATGTTGATACCCTCGGTATAAGGCAGACGTACGAAAGTCTCCTTCAGCACACCTTCCAGACGTGCGATAAGGGTCTTGTCAATCATCTGGTTCAGGAATGCAAGATCGTCCTTACAGTTGTCCAAAGCCCAACGGACACAATATTTGATGAAGTCTTCTTCCAGATCCATCAACTCTTCCTGATCTAGGAAGGCCACTTCTGGCTCCACCATCCAAAACTCTGCGAGATGACGAGGCGTGTTTGAGTTCTCTGCACGGAAAGTCGGGCCAAACGTATAGATGGCTCCCAGTGCCGTAGCACCAAGTTCACCCTCCAGCTGACCTGACACCGTCAGTGAGGTCTGCTCACCGAAGAAATCATCGTCATAAATAATTTTCCCCTGCTCGTCCTTCTTCAGGTCGTAGAGGTTCTTCGTGGTCACCTGGAACATATTTCCTGCTCCTTCACAGTCAGAAGCGGTGATCAATGGGGTATGGAAATAGAAGAATCCATGCTCATGGAAATAGGTGTGGATGGCCATCGCCATATTGTGACGAATGCGCATAACGGCTCCGAAAGTATTGGTGCGAAGACGCATGTGGGCATTCTTACGCATCACCTCGAAGCTCTGTCCTTTCTTCTGCATCGGATAGGTGTTGTCGCAGAGACCGTATATCTCCAGCTTCGTAGCCTGGATCTCACTACTCTGTCCTGCACCCTGACTCTCAACCAATACACCTTCTGCACAGATACAGGCTCCCGTGGTAATATCCTTCAAGAGCTGCTCGTCGAACTTTGTCGGGTCAACGACGACCTGCACATTCTTAATGGTAGAACCATCGTTCAAGGCGATAAAGTCAACTGCCTTTGAAGAGCGGTGCGTGCGCACCCAACCCTTCACGCAGATGTCTTTACCATATTCTGTACTTTGCAGTACGTCGATAATCTTTGTCCTTTTCACTTTTTTACCTTTTTACCTTTTCACCTTTATTCATATGCTCCCATACGCAGACGATCGACCTCTTCCTCAGTGAGATAGCGCCAGTCGCCACGCTTCAGGTTCTTCTTCGTCAGACCGGCAAACTGTACGCGATCCAATTTCTGCACACGATAACCTAATGATTCGAAGATACGACGCACAATACGGTTCTTGCCGCTGTGGATCTCTATGCCCACTTGTTTCTTGTCTGTCGGACTGGCGTACTGCACATCGTCAGCTTTGATCTCACCGTCCTCAAGCTGTATGCCGTCGGCAATCTGCTGCAAATCATGGGCCGTCACATTTTTGTCAAGGAATACATGATAGATCTTCTTCTTCAGATACTTCGGATGGGTCAGCTTGGAAGCCAGATCACCATCATTCGTCAGCAGAAGAACACCAGTTGTATTGCGGTCAAGGCGTCCTACGGGATAGATACGCTCTGGACAAGCATTCTTCACAAGATCCATTACG
Source organism: Prevotella sp. (assembly GCA_017428805.1). The sequence continues at coordinate 20,995 of JAFRQC010000038.1, forward strand.
GTCTTACGCTGCTGGGGATCGTCACTCGTCGTCACGTAATCCTTCGGTTTGTTCAACAGGACGTACACCTTCTTCTCAATCTTGACGGGCTGGTCGTGGAACATCACTGTATCTGTGCGCAGTACCTTGGTTCCCAGCTCTGTCACAACCTCACCATTAACAGTGACGACACCAGCCTGGATGAACTCATCAGCCTCACGACGACTGCAAATACCTGCATTGGCAAGGAATTTGTTCAGACGAAGCGGCTCGTTCGGATCAATGTTGACCTCCTTGTACTCGATACGCTTCTTCATGCTATATTTAGCATTCGGATCGTAGTCAGCCGTATGCTGGCGTGGACCTTTCTTATAGGGATTACCCGGCTTGCCATAAGGCTTCTGATAACCACCCTGGCGCTGCTGGTATCCACCGCCCTGTCCCTGACGGGGCTGATAGCCTCCCTGACGCTGCTGGTATCCACCTTGACGGGGCTGATAACCGCCTTCCTGGCCCTGACGTGACTGATAGCCACCCTGACGCTGCTGATAACCTCCCTGACGCTGCTGGTATCCACCTTGACGGGGCTGATAACCGCCTTCCTGACCCTGGCGAGGCTGATAGCCACCCTGACGCTGCTGGTAACCACCTTGTCCCTGACGGGGACGATAGTTGCCGCCACCATAGTTATTACGGGGACGATAGTCCTCACGCTGTGAATTACCCTCAAACAGGGCTGCACCAAAGCCTTCCGGACGGAAACCACCCTCGTCATTGTCATGACGACGGTAGTCCTGACGTTCAAAAGTAGGACGCTGGGCTGTATGTATACGTGGACGTGGGGTACGTCTTGCTTCTCTCTGAAAACCTTCCTGCTGTGTTTCCTCTTGTTTCTTTTCGTTATTCTCGATATCCATTTTCTTAAATGTTTTTATGTTGAAGATAATTAAATTCCTGTATAAGTTGAAGGGCTGATGGCACGGAGCTCATTCTTCACATCCTCGCTGACCTCCAGCGTCTCAATGAAGTTCTGAATCTTTTCTGCCGTCAGTTTCTCGTTTGTTCTTGTGAGTGCCTTCAGTGTCTCGTAGGGGTTGGGATAGGCCTCGCGACGCAGAATGGTCTGGATGGCTTCTGCCACCACGGCCCATGTGTTGTCAAGGTCTTCCTGCAGCTTCTCCTCGTTGAGAATCAACTTGCGAAGTCCCTTCAGGGTACTTTGGATAGCAATCAGGCCATGTCCCATGGGTACACCGACGTTACGCAATACCGTGGAGTCCGTCAGATCCCGCTGCAAACGGCTTACCGGCAGTTTCGCTGCGAGGAACTGAAGGATGGCATTGGCGATGCCGAGGTTACCCTCGGAGTTCTCATAATCAATGGGGTTAACCTTATGCGGCATAGCACTGCTGCCCACCTCACCAGCCTTGATCTTCTGTTTGAAGTAATCCATGGAGATATACATCCAGAAGTCACGGTCCAGATCAATGATGATGGTGTTGATACGACGCATGGCATCAAACAGACCGCCAAGCCAATCGTAATTGGAAATCTGAGTGGTAAACTGCTCACGCTCCAGTCCGAGTTTCTCGCTGACGAAGCTGTTTCCGAACTCCCGCCAATCATACTGCGGATAGGCCACATGATGGGCATTGAAATTACCCGTGGCACCGCCGAACTTGGCTGTGAGGGGAATCTCCTTCAATCCGCGCAGTTGCTCTTCCAGACGATAAACATACACCATCACTTCCTTTCCAAGTCTGGTAGGAGAAGCAGGCTGCCCGTGAGTCTTAGCCAGCATCGGGATGTTTTTCCACTGCTCAGCATAGTCGTTGAGCTGTTCAATCAGTTCCTCTATCAGCGGAATGTACACCTCATTGAGTGCCTCCTTAATGCTCAAGGGTACGCTGGTATTGTTGATGTCCTGTGATGTCAGTCCGAAATGGATGAACTCCTTATAGGCTGCCAATCCTGAGAGCTGCGGCTGTTGGTCGATCTGCTCCTTGATGTAGTACTCCACGGCCTTTACGTCGTGGTTGGTCACTTTCTCAATATCCTTGACGCGCTGGGCATCAGCAGGAGTGAGCTGGCAATAAACATCACGGAGTGGTTCAAACAGTTGATGGTTGACTTGTTCCAATTGCGGCAGAGGAAGTTCACACAAAGCGATGAAGTATTCTATTTCTACACGCACCCTATACCGGATAAGGGCGTATTCGGAGAAATAGCCTGCCAATGGTTCGGTTTTACTTCTGTAACGGCCGTCAATAGGCGAGACGGCTGTCAGTGCATTTAATTCCATGTTTTCTAATCCAAATATTAATATAAGCGCTTATACTTAAACCCGGAACCAACAACCTCCACGGCTGCGGACGAGTCCTTTCTTGTGTTGTGGGCGCTGACGGATTCGAACCGCCGACCCTCTGCTTGTAAGGCAGATGCTCTAAACCAGCTGAGCTAAGCGCCCTCGTCATTTGCGGGTGCAAAGGTACGTAGAAAAAACGAGACTGCAAAATTTCCAGGCGGAAATTTTGCAGTTCCTGTCTTTTTTATAGCTGATAGAGGTCGTTGGCTGCCATCAGTTCCACTTTCTTGGCTGCCAGGATCTCCTCACAGGCATCCAGATCGGAAGGACGGATAACCACTGTGGCCACGTCGCCATTGGCAAATGAGTACATATACTCAATGAATACGCCGTTGTCGGAAAGGTGACGTAATACGACAGCCAAAGAACCGCTGGTGTTCGGACAGACGAAGCCGATGACGTCGGTAATCTTTACGGCGAAATGCTGTTCCTTCAGTACCTGATAGGCTTTGTCTGGATCAGAGACGATACAACGCAGGATACCGAAATCGCTGTTGTCTGCAATACTCATGGCCGACAGATTGATGCCTGCAGCACCAAGGGCGTCAGTAACCTCAGTCAGACGACCTGACTTGTTCTCGAGAAATACGGATAGTTGTTTTGCTTTCATATGCTTTTGTTATTTTGCTATACCTTATTTATATATATAGTTAGATTTGGCGATTGTCAATCACGCGCTTGGCCTTGCCTGTAGAGCGCTCGATGCCCTTAGGCTCAACAAGCTTCACCTTGAATCCGAGGCCGATGACACTACGCAGTTCTGCTTCGAGTTTCTTCTGCAGTCCGACCATCGTTGCCATATCGTCGGTGAAGTATTCTTCCTTCACTTCGACTTTCAGCTCAGAGGTGTCGGTATTGTTCACACGGTCAACGGTGAGCAGGAAGTGCGGCTCATACTCAGGCAGTTTCAAAATGACGTCCTCAATCTGTGACGGGAAGACATTCACACCACGGATGATCAGCATATCGTCGCAGCGTCCCAGGATACGATCCATCCTGACGAGCGTACGACCACATTCGCACTTGTCATAATGCAAGGCAGTGAGGTCGTGGGTACGATAGCGCAACAGCGGCATACCCTCTTTCGTCAGATGTGTGAAGGCCAGTTCTCCGAAGGTCCCTTCCGGCAGGGGTTCGCCAGTGTTAGGATCAAGGATCTCAGGATAGAAATAGTCCTCGTTCAGGTGAGTACCGTTCTGACACTGACACTCATAACCCACGCCAGGACCTGCGACCTCCGATAGTCCATAGATATCGTATGCCTTGATGCCTAACGACTCTTCCAGTTTCACGCGCATCTTCTCAGTCCAAGGCTCTGCGCCGAAGGCGCCAATCTTCAGTTTGAACTCCTCACGGGGCCATTCACATTCTTTCATGGCCTCACCAAGGAACATGGCGTATGACGGTGTGCAGCAGAGGATCGTCGTACCGAAGTCGTGCATCAGCGTCATCTGCTTCTGGGTGTTGCCAGAAGAGATGGGAATCACAGAGGCACCGATGTTCGTCGCTCCATCGTGAGCACCCAGTCCGCCGGTAAACAGTCCATAGCCGTATGCCACCTGGAAGATGTCATCCTTTGTGGCACCATAAGCCGTGAAGGCACGTGAGATGGCCTCAGCCCACATGGCAAGGTCCTTACGTGTATAAAGTACTACAACGGGCTTTCCCGTCGTACCTGAAGAAGCATGGATACGGACGATCTGACTCATCGGCACAGCCGCAAGTCCGAAGGGATAGTTATCGCGAAGATCAAGCTTGTTGGTAAACGGCAACTTGACGATATCATCGATACTCTTGATGTCGCCTGGCTCCAAACCCATCTCCTGGAATTTCTTCCGATAGAAGGGTGTGTTGAAATAGACATACTCCGCCATCTTCACCAGACGACGGCTCTGGATCTCACGAAGCTGTTCGCGATCCATGCACTCTACGCTTTCATTCCAAATCATATTGTGTTTTATCTAGTTTGTTGATGTTTTGTCAGCCTTGCTGCGCCTTGTTCTCTGCATCGATGGCCTTGATCTTCTCCTTGACGAGGTTCATATCGTCCTTGAGCTTCTGCACCTTGCGGTTCATCTCATCGATGAGGCTGCTGCCCTTCTTCGAACTGGCGTTCAGGAAGCCGAGGTTGTTCTCGTAAGTCTGGATCTCCTGTTTGAGGGTCTCATACTGACGGAACAGACGGGCACGCTCTGTGTCGAGGGCATTCTCCCCACGTTCGGCCACCTGCTTGAGGTTCTGCTTGAAATTGTTCAGACGGCGCTTGGCCACGGAGATGTTCAACTCCTTGTAAAGACGATCCAGGGCTGCATGATACTCTTCATAGAGCTTGTCTTTCTCCTTGAAGGGCACGTGACCGATAGACAGGTACTCTTCCACCAGTTTCTGTACTTCCTTCTGGATGTCCTCGCCAGTCTCTTCCGTGATGGCCTTCAGTTTCTCAACCACCTCACGCTTCTTTTCCAGGTTGGCATACTCCTCGCTGTGCTGTCCGGCACCGGCAGCCTTACGGGCTTCGAAGAACTTATTGCAGGCTCCGAGGAACTCTTCCCACAACTGGTCACCCAGCTTCTTGGGCACCGTACCGATGGTCTTCCACTCCTTCTGCAGGGCGATCAGCTTATCGGCGGTGGATTTCCATTCCGTTGAATCCTGCAGGGCCTTGGCCTTCTCAATCAATGCACGTTTCTTATCTGCGTTCTCCTTGAAGGCGTCCTTCAGGGTCTTAAAATACTCGGCCTTACGTCCGAAGAAGTCGTCACAGGCAGCACGGAAACGCTCAAAGATCTTGACGTTCATCTTCTGGGGGGCAAAGCCGATGGTCTTCCATTCGGTCTGCAACTCGATGATCTGCTTAGTGTGCTTCTCCCAGTCGCTGCTGCCCTTGTTCTCTTCGGCAGCGATAGCCTCTACTTTCTCACAAAGCTCTGTCTTGCGGGCTAGGTTCTCCTCTTCTTTGGCACGGATGCCTTCGAAGTGCTGCTGGTGGCGCTTGTTGATGATCGTGCTGGCAGCCTTGAAGCGGTTCCAGATCTCTTCACGCTCCTCTTTGGCCACAGGACCGATCTCACGATACTCCTGATGCAGTTTCTGCAACTGATGGAAGGCGCTGATGACATCGGGCTCGTCAGCCAGTTTCTCAGCAGCCTCGCAAAGACGCTCCTTCTGTTCCTTGTTCTTACGGAAGTCGTATTCACGGGCTTCGCTGTTCAGACGGAGCATATCATAGAACTGCTCCACGTAGAGCTGATAGTTACGCCACAGTTCATTGGCCTTCTCGGCTGGCACGTTCTTGATCTCACGCCACTGCTGCTGCAGGGCCTTGAACTCCTGATAGCCTTTGTTGGCCTCCTCGGGAGTGGTGATCATCCCCTTGATCTTCTCGATGATCTCGAGTTTCTTGGTCAGGTTGGCCTGTTTCTCGGCTTCCTGCTCCTTGAATATCTTGGCACGCTTCTCCTTGATAATGCCCATCTCGGCCTTGAAGGCCTCTTCCAACTCGTCGGGAGTGATTTGATACTGTTCCGGATCGCCGCCTCCGTCGAGATAAGCCTTGAAACTGGCTTCGCGCTCTGCAATATGCAGTTTGTAGAAGGCGGTCTTCAGATAGTCCACCTCCTCCTTTTGGGGAGACTCGTCACCATGGGCGATATCCCTGATACGCTCCAGAATCTCTGCTTTGGTCTCGTAGACCTTGCGGGGAGTTTCCACTTGAGAAGCCTCCTCTTCAGCTGTTTCTTCTACAGGCTGAGAGGCCACTTCTTCCTTCATCACTTCACTGTTGCCCGGTTCTTCGCTTGGCGAAGCGGCATTGCCGATAACGGGGGCATTCTCTTGAGAGTCCATCATTTAACTTCTGTTAGTTACTGACACAAATTACTAATACTGATGCGTCGCATCAACACATTTGGCGTCAAAGGTACTAAAAAAAGTAAAGATAAATGCCTAAATTGGTGTTAAAAGATGCTAAACAAGCCGTTTATGCCTGAATATGAGCCAAGCAACGACTGAAACAGCCACTGAAAGCACCATTGCGAAGACAAATCCCCACGTTGTTGTCTCCATACCGTTCACCAGGTTCATACCGAACAAAGAGGCGATGAGCGTGGGGCACATCATCATAATCGATACCGAGGTCAGCGTACGCATCACCGTATTCATATTATTATTAATAATAGAAGAATAGGTGTCCATCGTCGACTCCAGAATGTCGGAGTAGATCGAAGTGGTCTCACGGGCCTGCGACATCTCGATGTTCACGTCCTCGATCAGGTCGGCATCCAGTTCGTCGATTTGGAGTTTGAACTTCAGTTTCGACAAGAGGTTCTCGTTGCCTCGGATGGAAGTCTGGAAGTAAGTGAGCGAGTCCTGCAGACGGCTGAGGCCGATCAGGCTCTCGTTGTTCACCTCCTTGTCTAGGTTGCGCTTGGCCTTGTCGATGAGCATCGATATCTGCTTCAGGCGCTTCAGATACCAGACGGCGCTGGAGAGGAACAGACGGAAGATCATGTCGACATAGTCCGTAAAGCCTTCGTTACGCTTCTGCTGGAACGAAACGAAGTCGATCATCATATTCGTCTCGTAGTAGCAGACGGTAATGGTGACGTCGCGCTTATGGATGATACCCAGAGGCACGGTGGTATAGGGTGTTCTCGACCGTATCTCCTTCACGTAGGGGATACGGAGGATGATCAGCATCCAGCCGTCGTCGTACTCATAACGGGCACGCTCGTCGGTATCGCTGATGTCCGACATGAAATAGTCAGGGATGTTGAACTGCTCTTCCAGTTCGTGCTGGTCTTCTTCGGTGGGGCATGTCACCTGTATCCAGCAATTGGGCTGCCACTCTGAGAGTTGGCTCAGTCCGCCTTGGGTGTTCCAGAAAGTCTTCATTTTGCTAATCCTTTTTTCGTTCGTGAAATGGTTTTAGCGGCAAAGGGATTAGCAGCCTTGCCACTCGTCCCCCGCCTTTACAAATTGTAATAATCCGCCGGGTAATCGTCCATAATTAGTTAATACTTTAGTGAATTTGGGTGCAAAGATACATACAAATTCCGAATCCTGCAAGTTTTTGATAGCTTATATTGTTAATCTTTGCAATTTTTTTGCCGAAATGCTTGGCGCGTTTCAGTTATTTTGCTACCTTTGCAATCGATAAATCATTTGTTTAATTCTTAAAAGCTATTTATTATGGAGAATAAAGAAACCAAGAAAGGAGAAAAGTCCATGCGAGTAGAAACAACAGAAAGGTACATCAACCCGTACACCGATTTCGGTTTCAAGAAATTGTTCGGCACAGAGCTGAACAAGGATCTACTCATCAGTTTCCTGAATGCGTTGCTCAATGGTGAACAGGAAATCACCGACCTCACCCATCTGAATGGTGAACACCTTGGTGACGGCTATGGTGACCGTCGTGCTGTGTTTGATGTTTATTGCCAACTGGCCGATGGTAAGAAATTCATCGTGGAGATGCAGAAGGCAGAGCAGGCATATTTCAAGGACCGTAGTATTTACTACTCGACGTTTCCTATCCGCGAGCAGGCCCCAAAAGGTGGCACGTGGGACTACCATCTTGAGGATGTCTATACAGTTGGCATCCTGAATTTCGTATTCCCTGGGGACGAATATCCGGCAGATCGTTTCATACACGAAATCAAACTGACGGACGTGGAAGACAAACACGTATTCTACGACAAACTGACGTTCATCTATTTAGAGATGCCGAAATTCAACAAGACGGAAGACGAACTGGTGACGATGTTCGACAAGTGGATGTTTGCCTTGCGCAACTTGTCCCGTCTGCTGGAACGTCCCAAGGCATTGCAGGAGCGTATCTTCGCCCGTCTGTTTGATCAGGCAGAGATTGCCCGCTTCACCCCTCAGGAGCGGCGTGAGTATGAGGAAAGTATCAAAGACTATTGGGACTACTACAGCACAATGACCACTTCCTTTGACAAGGGTAAAGCTGAAGGAAAAGACGAAGCTAATCGAGAGAATGCCCGTAGGATGAAGGCTGACGGGATGATATTCGAGCTGATCTCAAAATATACAGGCCTATCAAAAGAAGAGATAGAAGCATTGTAACAAAGTATCTTTGATGAATTTGGGTGCAAAGGTAAACAAAAAAATCCGCAGATACAAACTTTCTGCGGATTTTTTTGAGGAAAGATGGAATTATTTGTGTAGGATGGCAGAGCTGCCGTTACTACTTTCTTCAACATATTGGCGATCGCTCTTACGTCCGAAGTCTAACGAATATGTCAGTTTCATATAGAGCCAGGGACCGTTGGCATCGCGGATCTGGCGACTGTCATACTTGTAGTAGTCGTAGTCGTGGTAATATGTCAGCATCGATTTGTCGCGATTGAACATCCGCCTTGCTCCCACCTCTGCGTAGAAACCCTTCTTGCCGTAGGTGGCGAAGATGCCGTAATCGGCCTTGGTCTCATCGTATGTCTGCATTAAGATGGTCTCTGGGCTGTTGAAAAATGCACTCAGAGAGAAGTCGCCGAGATGCCACTTGGCACTTGCATTGTAGGTGATGTGGTTGATACGGGTTCCTTCCTTGCCCGTCATAATGTTTCGCTCCAAACGGATGCCACCTTTTAACTGTAGGTTTCTGTTCAGCAGGAAGAGCGTCTGCTGGATGTTCAGCCTCAGGTTGTGGAGGATACCGTCGTTATAATAAGACTCTATGAGTTTGCCGTTCTCAGGAGTATAACTCATTTTTGTCATCCGGCTTAACTGCTCATACTCTCCGAACACCATCATCTGCCAGTTCTTCAGCGAGAGATTATAGGTGAGCTGGTTGGTGAAGAAGATGGTCTTCTTCAGTTCTGGATTACCACGTAGTATGATGTATTTGTTGACAATCTGCTCCACCTCACTACGTCCACCAGCCCAAGGAGCACTGTTACCTAACCAGACGGAATATCTGAGACTGCTGTTCTTGTTGATTTGGTTTTTGACATTGAATGCTGCTCTTGACGACCAATAGGTCTCGCTGTTGGTCAAAGTCTTCCACGAACTGACATCGAATCCCAAAGGGCGCACGCTGAACCACCACCTATCATTAGGCTTATAGGTATAGATAGGGGACACAATGGTCTCCGTCTGCGTGGCGATCTGTTCAGAGTTGATAGTACCTCGGTATTCATCATTGAAGTGATCGTATAATTCTAAAACCTGTAAGAGGAAACTACTTCGCTTATTAATGTTGTTGGAATATGTAATATTGGCTTGAAGTGAGAACGTTTTCTCCTTGGTATGTGACTCAATGTCAAAGCCGTCACTCTCCTGGAAGGTGTTGTGATACTGGTTACGACCGAAGTCTATCTGCGAATAGATGTTCAAATGCTGCTTGGCATTGATCTGCCAGTCTGCATTGGCGCTAAAGTATATCTGACGGTTTTTCGAACTGACCGTGCTCTTGGCCGTAGTGTTTTCTGTCACACTACCCCTATAGGCAAGGTGATCTTCTGAGCTGTATTCAGGCGTCCTGGTCTGTGTGATACCTGCCTTTCCCGTCAGACTCAGGTCTTTGTTGGTGTAACGGACACGCAGCACGCCGTAGTTCTGCCACTCCTTGATATGGTCGTAATCACTGACGGTTGTCAGATGGATGGGATTGTCGATCAGCAGTAGGTCTTCCTCTTTCTCGTCTCTGGCACCTCGATCGTTCTTATAGTTACTGCCAAGGAGCAGCGAATAGTTCATCTTCTTATGATCAAAGCTGGCCTGGATGCTGTTGTTGCCTGTGCTGTAGATGTAGCGTGAGTGATGGCGGGCTTCCACGAAACCGCCATAGTCGTAGTGACGCAGCACGAAATTGATAACGATTTCCTTGTCGGCAAACTTGCCTGAAGGCATATCGATATACTCCACCCTCAGCACGTCCTTGGGTCGAAGCTGGTCTATTTCGCTCTTCCCTACTTCACGTTCGTCGATGGCAAAGGTGATGGGCTTTCTCTCTAAGCTCTTTACTTCGCCTGTCATACGGTTCACGTCGAGCTGGGGAATCATCAGGTTTTCAAGCAGACTGATGCCTGAGTTGGCACCATTGCGCTGGCGATGATTGGGGATATAGACCTCCTTGTCCTGCTTGTTGATGTGCAGACTTCCCTCAACGACCACTTCGCCGATATGTTCTGTCGTCTCCTTCAGAATGATGGTGCCGAGGTTTCCCGTCTCGCAGTTCAATACTAATGTCTCATAGCCTACGCAGCTGATGCGCACCCTCAATCGTTCTTCTGTAGTCGGAATGACGAAATCGCCGTTCTCATTGCTGACGCCGCTATTGACGATAGCTGTGTCGCCTACGTTGAGCAGCGCGATATTGGCATAGATGACGGGCTGGTTCTTGCTGTCCACTATCCTTCCGATGAGCTTGCCTTCGGTCTTGACCATTGCTTCGACAAAGATCAGACTGTCACCTTCGACCTTCATAGTGATGGGGTAATAGCCGATGCATTCGCGGATGGCTTCTGGGATGGGTAGCTGCGTGAAGTTCTTAGTCACAGTATAGTCTTCCAGTTCATTATGAATGAAGGATATCTTGTATTGCTTGGAAGCACGTCGCAGATCGACGAGCACCTTCGACATCGCCTTGTCCTTATAGTTACGGCTCACGAGTTGTGAGCTTGCTGTCTGCACTATCGCACAGAGCAGCAAGAGGATAATCATTCTATTCATAGCTCCTGCTTCCCTATTCGATGATGATACTGTCGCCCTTCATACTGATGCTGATATGGTCGAAGTGATTGATTTGCCTGGTGACGTCCTCGATACTGTGATGCTGATCCCATTCGTAGTAGAGCCTCAGATGGCGCGCCTGTTCCTGACGGTAGGCAGGCTTCACCTTATAATATATAGACAGGCTGTCAACGATTTGCTGTAGCTCGGCATCCTCGAAGACGACAGTTCTGGCTGGGGTGCCGGTTTCTTCTGTGGACTGCTGCTCTGGAGTAGCGACTCGAGCTTCTGTCGTAGGAATCTTTTTCTCCTCTTCGTCGTTATCACTATTAAGAGACTTGACGATGGCGGCTACGGCAATGCCTGATATCAGCAGGATGCCGATGAACATAGCAGCCATCTTGAACAGCGTCGGCATCTTGTGAACAGACGCCTGCTGTGATTCTTCCAAGTCGTTGAAATGCGCGGATTTGAACTGTTTCCAAGCGGATTCTGTCTCTTCCTCGCTGACGGTCTCGCCGTTGAATATCTCCTGCCACTCCTCTTCGCTGTAGCGTTCAGGGTGTTCAGTCATCTGGGTCAGTTTCCTTAACTTTTCCATACAAATTGCTTTTTGAGTTTCGTTAATGCTTGGGCAATGTGCTTATAGACAGCAATACGGCTGATACCGAGCCCGTCGGCTATGTCATTGTACTTCTGGCCTTCGCCGAAACGCCGCATCATCACTTCGCGGGTCTGGGGTGTCAGCTTCTGGCTGATATACTGGAGAACGTCATCTAATGGCAGTTCCGTATAGCCTTCATCGATGGTCTCGCGGGAGATGTGTTGACTGGCGCGCTCCTCAATCATCCTGTGCTTGACCAGATTCAGGCATTTGTTGCGGACACTGACTAACAGATAACTCTCTATCCGCTCCTTGTCTAACTGGCGACTGCTTTCCAGCAGCTCAGCGAACACGTCGCTCACCACATCGCGGGCAGCCTCTGGGTCACGGAGCAAAGTCCTGGCTGTCAGCAACATCCGTCCGTAGTGGCGGCGGAACAAGGATTCTATCATTTGCCTGTCTTGCATTGCCTTTTTTACTAATAGTACAATTAAAGGTCTGAAATGCTAACCCTTTTGATTATGTTTTTCGTACGTTTAAGGTTGTTGTCCCCATTGCTTATTCATTTTGCCTATAGCCGCAAGGTCTTTTGGCTGCAGCCGCAAGGTCTTTTGGCTATAGGCGAAAGGTAGTTTAATGCCTAGTTTCTCCCTGTTCATAGGGCAGCATACATCGCTTTAAAGTCGATGTATCCCCATTAAGCCCTATCAGAACAGCATACAGAAGGCATTTTTACTTCTCAGGAATGTCCTCCAAGGTCTTCTTCAGCAGGGTCCAGAAGGGCTCGACGGTGGCGATGAGGGCGCGCTCTGTGGTGGTGTGGGGCGACTTCATCGTGGGGCCGAAGCTGACAACATCGAGCCAGGGATACTTGCCGAGAATGACTGAACACTCCAGACCTGCGTGGTCTACCTGGATGATGCCGTCCTCGCCGAAGAGGTCCTTGTACTCCTTCAGCAGCAGATGCAGGATGGGCGATTCGGGATTGGGGTCCCAACCTCCGTAAGAACCTGCGGTCTCCACCTTCATACCTGCCATCGAGAAGCAACTCTCGAGGGTCTTCACGATGTAGTCCTTCATATCCTCGCGGCTGGAGCGGGCTAAAATTTTCAGCATGGCCTTGCCGCCGCCGATCTCGATGATGGCGAGGTTTGAGGAGGTCTCTACGACGCTGGGATAGCTGGGAATCATACGGACCACGCCGTCGTGACAGGCGTAGATGGCATTGATCAGGTTGTCCTGAATTTCTACGGGCACTTCCGTCTTGGGCGTCTCAACGTCCTCGCAGATTACTTCGATGCCGCTCTCGATGCCTTTGTACTCGTCAGTGAAGTCCTCGAGCCAGTCCTGGGCGAGCTCTTTCAGCAGGGTGACGTTCTCTTTGGGCACCGTCAGCACGGCCTCGGCTTTGAAGGGAATGGCGTTGCGCATGTTGCCGCCCTGCCACGAAGCCAGACGGGCCTCGCACTCCTCGATGGCCTCACGGACGAGACGGACGAGCAGTTTGTTGGCATTGGCGCGACCTTCGTGGATCTCCAGGCCGGAGTGTCCGCCACGCAGACCTTTGACGGTGACTTTCACAGCAGCATCTTCAGCATCCGTTTCCACCTCTTTGTAGTCGAGCGTGGCTGTGATGTTGATGCCGCCAGCACTGCCAATCACGAATTTTCCCCAGTGCTCAGAGTCGAGGTTCATCAGGATGTCGCCCTGCAATTCGTCTTTAGGCAGGTCGTTGGCGCCATACATGCCCGTCTCTTCGTCAGCCGTAATCAGGGCATTGATGGGTCCGTGCTTCAAGGTCTTGTCCTCCATAATGGCCATGATGGCAGCCACACCCAGGCCGTTGTCGGCTCCGAGGGTCGTGCCCTTGGCCTTCACCCACTCGCCATCGATCCATGGCTGGATGGGATCGGTCTCGAAATTGTGGGTGCTCTCAGGTGTCTTCTGCGGCACCATATCCATGTGGGCCTGCAGGATGACGCCCTTGCGGTTCTCCATTCCAGGCGAAGCGGGCTTGCGCATCACGATGTTGTTGGCTGGATCCTTGAATACTTCCACGCCTGCCTCCTTACCGAAGTCGAGCAGGAACTGCTGGATTTTCTCGAGATGGCCACTCGGACGTGGCACTTGTGTCAGTGCATAGAAGTTCTTCCAGATGCACGCTGGGTTCAGATTCTTAATTTCACTCATAGTTATTTGTTTTATTGTTTAAACGTTTCGTAAACGAAAGGGCGGCCCAGGCATAGATGCCGAGGGCGACGACGAGCATCGTCTGGACGGTGTGGACGATGAGCACGAAGTAGAGGGCATACTCATCGACGACGCCGTAAAGGATAAGCATCGTCTTGACGGCGAAGTGCCAAGGGCCTGCACCATTGGGAGTAGGCACGATGACAGCGATGGAGCCAACGACGAAAGTGACCAGCGCACAGGCCAGCCCTAAGTGGGATGTGGCCTCGAAGCAGAAGAAGGTCAGGTAGTAATGCAGGAAATAACTGACCCAGATGCCGATGGTGAAAAAGATGAACAACGGCAGGTTCTTCACGTCCTTCAGAGAGATGACACCTTGCCAGATGCCGCTGGCCGTCGCTTTCACCTTACTATATATATTAAGGCTCTGGAACAGGATGTGCAACAGAATCAGGATAGCAATGGCACAAACGGCCGTCACCAGATAGCCCGTCAGTGAGAATCGTTCAAAGATGGTGTCGAGGCTGGTGCCTGTCTGGGTGAAGAACGTGCCAAAAACGCTCAGCTGGAACAGCAGCGTCAGTCCTGCCACCGTACCCATCAGCAGGGTGTCGATGGCTCTTTCCGTCACCACCGTGCCAAGGGCCTTCGAGAAAGAACAGCCGTCGAAACGCTTCAGCACCCCACAACGGGTGAACTCTCCAAGGCGAGGAATGATGAGGCTCACAGCATACGACAGGAAGATGGCGTAGATGCTCGTCGAAGTTCGCGGATGCTCATCGATGGGTTCCAGCGTCTGCTTCCATCGCCATCCTCGGAACAGCTGTGCCAGGATGCCGAAGGGAAACGAGAGCAGCATCCACGTCCAGTCCATTTCCTCCAACAAAACATGCCTCAACCGCATGAAATCCTCACCACGATACATCCAATAAAGAATGGCCCCACCTAACAGGATAGGGGCGATGATTTTGGCGATGTTAGTGAGGATCGTTTTCATTTCCATGGGGACAAAGGTACGAATAAAAATTGATACGTATCAATGAATTGTCCATTTTTCGCCCTTTTTCTGCCAAAATCTTGTCTGTGTGCGCAAACAGCCGTACCTTTGCACTGTCTTAATACAAACAGGATAACGTTTTAAAGTTTAGAGAAAGGAATTTGTTATGGTTTTAGGTTTTATGGTAACCCTCGCCGTTGCAGTCTTTGTGGCTGAGGCCGTCAAGATGAACAACGACATGAATTTAGGACTGAAATAACGAAAGTACTTAGAAAAGGAAGCATAGACGAAGGCGGGCTGGATGTGAATCCAGTCTGTCTTTTTTTGCTTTTTCTTTCCGTGTCTCACAAAAAAACATTATCTTTGAGCCTCGCTCGAAGATACTCACGTTCGGATTTTCTCAAATATATTTGGAAAATCTCTCACTTATTCGTATCTTTGCACCCATGAAACAAGTACGACCTAAGAAAAATCTCGGCCAGCACTTCTTGACTGACCTGAATATCGCCAAGCGTATCGCTGACACGGTGGATGAACCTTATGCCGATTTGCCAGTACTCGAAGTAGGTCCTGGTATGGGAGTGATGACGCAGTATCTGGTGGAGAAACCACGTCCGCTGAAGGTGGTGGAGATCGACCGCGAGTCGGTGGCATACCTTCAGGAGCATTTCCCACGCCTATATAATAATATAATAGGTGGAGACTTCCTGAGGATGGACCTCCACGATGTCTTCGACGGACAGCCTTTCGTGCTGACAGGCAACTATCCCTACGACATTTCCTCGCAGATCTTCTTCAAGATGCTCGACAACAAAGACCTCATTCCCTGTTGTACGGGTATGATTCAGCACGAGGTGGCCCTGCGGATGGCCTCGCAGCCTGGCAACAAACAGTATGGCATTCTCTCCGTACTGATTCAGGCCTGGTATCGTGTGGAGTATCTTTTCACCGTCGAACCAGGTGTCTTCAATCCGCCGCCCAAGGTGCAGAGTGCCGTCATCCGTATGACGCGTAACGAGGTAACCGACTTGGGCTGCGACGAACAACTGTTTCGCCGCATCGTCAAGACGGTCTTCGGCCAGCGTCGGAAGATGCTGCGCGTCTCTCTTAAGCAGATGTTGCCGGCAGAGTCGTCTTTCTTTGAAAAACAGGCCTCACTTCTCACCCGCCGACCAGAACAACTCTCCATTTCTGAGTTCATCGATTTGACGAACAAGGTGGCGGAAGCTCTTTAAGTGTAAAAATACAGTGTATTCGCACACAATTGGCGTGTGTTCGCACACAATGAGTTGATTTATATCAAAAGAAAGCTCGTTTTTGAATAAAAATGGGATAAAAATATTGTGGGGTTCAGAAAATCGTCGTACCTTTGCAGTGTCAAAAGAAAAAAGGTTTAAGTTTAGTTATAGTTAGTTAGAGTTAATTGTTAGTTAGATTTAGGTTTTAGGTTTATAATTTTTGATTGGCAATAGGTATTTCTAAGGCGTTAGAAAAAAGAATTGCAAGTAAGGATAACAAGACGCAGTGGTGACACTCCGTTTTTTTCAAAGAAAAAGGTTTTTAGTTATTCATAGATTGTTGGTAGTCGTTCAGGAGTCGTTGATGACCCTTGGGCGGCTTTTTTTATTCCCCTCCTGAGTTAGGAGGGGTTAGGGGTGGTCTGATCAGCCCTTGTTCAGACCCCCTCTGGCTCCCCCTAACTTAGGGGGAGAAATAGTTACTTTCGAGGCTGTCTTTTTCGATTGACGGCTTTCTTCGCGGGGGCTTTCTTCTGAGGCTCAGCTTGTGGTAAGTCCTTGGTAACCACAGCTTTTAATATACGGATGTCTTCTATAGGACGGTCGTTCTTGTCTGTCTGTACCTGCTGGATCTTATCCACGACATCCATTCCTTCGACGACTTCGCCAAAGACCGTATATTGTCCGTCGAGATGGGGCGTGCCGCCGATGGTCTTATACACCTCTATCATCTCTGGCGTCAGTTTTACGCTGCCTTGGGTGGCTGAGTCAAGTTTCTCCTGGATCTTCGCGAGTTGCTGGTCTTTGAGAATTTTACCCCAGACGATATAGAACTGACAGGCCGACGAGCGCCTTTCCGGATTAACTTTGTCGCTCTCCCTGGCCATCGCCACGACACCACGACGATGGAAAATCTGTGGCAGCCGGAACTCCGCCTCAGTAGTATAGTCGAAGTCGCCTGTACCCAATAGCTGCCCGGGCTTGGCATGCTTGCTGTTGGTATCGCCACTTTGGATCATAAAGTCCTTGATGACACGGTGGATGAGCAACGAATCATAGATGCCCATCTTCGTGATTTTCAAGAAATTGTCACGAGTCTGTGGCGTCTCGTCATAAAGGGCGATGCGGATATTGCCCGCCGTGGTTTCAAACAACACTTCCGTGCTCGTGGTCTGAGCGGAGACGGGAAGGGTGATGAGGGTGAGTAGGGAAATTAGGGAAGTTAGGGGTTTGTGCATAGTGGTAATCATAATTATCAATTCTCAATTCTCAATTTTAAGCTTAAGTTTCTCGGCCCAGTTGCCTTTGAACAGGCGGGTGAGGAAGATGCTGCCACGGAAGAGCAGCTCGATGGCCATCGCCGTCCAGACACCCTTCAGTCCAAACTTCGGAGCAAGGGTGGCAGCCAGTGTCAGACGTACAGCCCACATCGATCCGAGGCTCATAATGGCTGGGATGATCGTGTCGCCAGCGCCGATGAACACACCGTTACAGACGATGGCGGCCGCAAACATCGGTTCTGCCCACGCCTCGATACGGAGTACCTGTGTACCCAGGGCAATCACCTCCTCGACGGGCGACATCAGCGCCATCAGTTCTGGGGCGAAGATCCACATCAGCACGCCCATCAGCGTCATCACACCGATGCCCAGTGCCACAGACATACGGGCGAACGACCGTGTGAGCAGTCTCTGTCCAGCCCCGATGCCCTGTCCGACGAGTGTCGTAGCAGCCTCGGCAATGCCATAGCCCGGCATGTAGCACAAACTCTCAACCGTGATGGCCAACGAATGGGCTGCCATGGCAATCGTACCCAATGGTGCCACAATCATCGTACTCACGATATACGCGCCACCCATCAGCAGATGTTGAAGTCCCATCGGCGCGCCGATCTTCACAGCCGTGCGGATAGTGTCCTCCTTGGGCTTGAACGATCCTGGCCGTCCCACCAGCGAGAGCATCTTCGACTTGACAATCAGAAAATACATCATCGCGCAGGCCGTCACCAGCATCGCCACTCCCGTACCCACGGCAGCGCCCATCACGCCCATCCCTAATATATATATAAAGATGTAGTTGAACACCACGTCCATCACGCACATACCGATGTTCAGCATCGATGGAATCTTCATATTGCCCGAACATTTCAGCATCGAGCCCGCCAGACCTTCCATCTGGAAGAAGATGCCGCTAAGGCCGAAGATGGCGAAATAGAGCGAGGCGTCACGGGCAATCTCCTCATTACCGCCCAGCCAATAGGGTAGGTAGGGCGAGATGCAGAGTGCCGTGATGGAGATGACGAGTGCCCAGATGATACAGCAGACAATCGACTGCCTGAGCACCCTTCGCGCCGCCTCCATGTCGTTCGCTCCTATGAAATGCGCCACCTGCACGGAGAATCCCATGTTCGCCGCCGAACCCAGTCCGCCCATCAGCCAGCCCGTTGTCTCCACCAGTCCGATGGCCGCTGAGGCCTTCGCGCCCAGGTGTCCCACCATCGAAGCATCGATGAAGAACATCACCGTCGCCGAGATCTGTGCCAGGATGGATGGAATACTCAGGCTGACGATGAGCCACAGTTTCTCACGCTGTGTCATCGCACGCCCTTCCCGGATGTAGGAAAGCAACAATTCGCTGTTCTTCAGTTTCTGCATTTCTTAAACAATGTTGCAAAAGTACGAAATATCAACGATATTTGCAACTTTTTCAGTAACTTTGTCGCGAAAAAACGAATAACATGACACGAACACCACTTTTCCGATGGACTTGTCTGCTGACGCTTCTCGCCACCGTTGCCTCCTGCAACTGGGGTGATCAGGCAGGCAGTCGCGTCGCTCTCACCCCTGAACAGATACGCCTCGAGCATATCAACACCATCGACAGCACCACTCTCAGAACCATCCTCAATACTGATTCTGTCGATGGATCCGATACGCTGGCATCCCTCTCTGCCGACGCCTGGATGCTCATCGACGACGCCACAGGCATGATCCTCAGCCAGAAATACGCCGACGAACCCCGTTTCATGGCCTCGCTCACGAAGATGATGACCTGTCTGCTCGCTCTCGAGAACGGTAATCTGACTGACACCGTCCGCATCACAGAGGACGTCTTTATCTGCCGTGACTCCAGAGTGCGCCTGGGCGAGGGCTATCTGCTGGGCGACCTCGTTTACGAGATGATGCTCCAGAGCGACAACGATGCCGCCTATGCCCTGGCGAAGCACGTCGGAGGCGATACCATCCGCTTCTGTGAGATGATGAACGAGAAGGCTGCCTATCTCGGCATGGAGAACACCCACTTCGCCAATCCCAACGGCATGCCAGCCCCCGACAACTACAGTTCGGCCAGCGACCTTATCCGTCTGGCCCGCTATGCCATGCGCGACAGTCTGTTTGCCGCTATCGTGGGCACGAAAGAAAAGAAAGTTCCCATGATTGACGGTCGTCACATGGATTGCTATAACACCAATGTGCTGCTCTCCTCTTACGACGGCTGCATCGGCATCAAGACGGGCTACACGCGTCAGGCTGGCTACTGTCTTGCCTCAGCTGCCACCCGCGAAGGCCGCACGCTCTACTGCGTCCTCCTCCACAGCCGTTCCCTGCGCACCCGCTTCGCTGAATCCGCCATCCTCCTCGACTACGGCTTCCGCGTCATGAAAGCCACAGATGACACAGATTCTCACAGATAATGAGATTTCCACAGTTTTTTTTAATTGTCCCGCAGAAATAAAGGAAATAAAAGAAAGTGCCTTCGGCACGGATAATTATGTCACACAGAAGTTCACGGAAATCACAGAAATTTATCGCTTCGCTTCTGTGCGCAGCCTTGTGCCGAAGGCACTTTCCGTGATTTCTGTGAATTTCTGTGTGACCATTAAATTTCGGCTCACTTGCAAAACCCTGTGTTGAAAAATTAGTCTAATTGTTTATTTCTCGTCATTTGTTAGTACCTTTGCACACAAAGAGTACTGGTATGAACGAGAATCCCTATATGATGCTAGCAAAAGTCATCCTTCCC
>JAFRQC010000191.1 GCA_017428805.1 Prevotella sp.
GATGAAAGTACTCCACGACTGCGAAGGTCACGACATCGTCCTTGACTGCGAGAAGCTCGACTACATCTCATCGAGTGGTCTGCGCCTCTTCCTGGCACTGCTCAAGGTGGCCAAGGCGAAGGGCAGTAAGGTCTGCGTCGCAGCCATGAACGATAATCTCCGCCAGGTGTTTGCCATGACAGGCTTCACCCACCTCTTCGAGTTCGTATGACACCCATGCAGAGCCCCCATACCGCGGAACTTCTCGACGCCTATCGCGCCGAGTTGCCGCAGTTGGAGCAATTGGCAGAGCAGGCTTCCAGCATGCTTCGCGAAGCCCTGCTCGAACAGAACATCCAACTGAACACCTTCGAGCGGCGCATCAAGACGGAAGAGTCGCTGACAGGTAAGTTGGAGAAGAAAGGTTATAAGTACCAGACCATCTACGACATCACCGACCTCGTCGGCATCAGGGTGGTCACATACTATACAGACGATGTGGACAAGGTAGCCGCCATCACCAAGAAGATCTTCGACATCGACTGGAAGAACTCCGTCGACAAGCGCAAGCATCAGCTGAACAGCTTCGGCTACCTCTCACTCCACTATATCTGCTATCTGAAGGAAGGACCGCTGCGCAGCATCCCCTTCGAGATACAGATGCGAACGGCCCTGCAGCATGTATGGTCGGCTATTGAGCACGACATCGGCTACAAGGGAGCCGTCAAGCTCCCGCCAGAGTTCGTCAGGCAGTTCAGCCGTCTGGCAGGCATGCTTGAGATGGCCGACGATGAGTTCAGCCGTCTGCGCACCACGATGACAGAATACCGCCGACAGGTGCAGGCGTTAGTCAAGTCTGGCCATTTCAGCGAGGTGTCGCTCTCCACAGACTCTTTCCGTCAGTTCCTGGAACTGAAGCCCTTCGACCGACTGAACCAGCGTATCGCTGCCGTGAACCAGGCTGAGATATTCCCCGCGCCGATGATGCAGTTCCTACCCATTCTCGAGAGTTTCCGATTCACGAACCTCGGCGACATCAAGCTGTTTATATCAGAGAACAGCGAGGACGCCTACCAATTGGCCGTCTCTCAAATTGCCATCACCGACCTCGACATCCTCTCTGAGAGCATCGGCCTGCAGAACCTCTGCCTGGTCTATGCCATCAAACAGGGAAAGGGGCTCTACGGCATCAAGGCCATCTACGATACCATTAACGGCGAACAGGAATCCAATACCGCCCTGGCAGAGAACATTCTCCATCTGGCGTCCCAACTGCCGTTCATGCACAATTCATAAGATACAATAATCCCCCGCTCGGCAAGCGGGGGATTATTATTTATATTAAATAAGGTGTAGCGTGCCCATCAGATAGACGAGGCCGAAACCGAGCACCATTGAGATGACACCCATAATGACACCCATCTTTGCCATCTCGTTCTGCTTCACATAACCCGTGGCGAAGGCCAAAGCGTTCGGCGGGGTGGAGATAGGCAGGATCATGGCCGAAGAGGCCGCGATGGCCACACCAATCAGTACGGTGGGCGTGCCGCCGATAGGATCGAGCTTGTCACCCATGGCTCCACAGACGATGGCAAGGATCGGCATGAGCAGGGCTGCCGTAGCAGAGTTGGAGATGAAGTTCGACAGCAGGTAGCAGATGGCACCGCCAAGGAGCAGGATGAGTAACGGTGAGAACTCGCCGAAGGGGATGCTCTCCACGGCGTTATGGGCCAAGCCTGAGGAATTCAGGCCGTAGCCGAGGGCGAAACCACCGGCCACCATCCAGATGACACTCCAGTTGATCTGCTCAAGGTCACGCTTGTTGATGACACCTGTCAGGGCAAACACAGCAAACGGAATCATAGCCACCGTATAGGAATTGATGCCCGTTACGCTGTCGAGCAACCAGAGGGCTACCGTGACGAAGAAGGTGACAATGACCACATTAGCTTGGAAACCCTTCTGCATGCTGCCCTCGATATTCAGTTCGATACGTTTCTGGGTGAAGGGGAACATACTGAGCAGAATGCGCCAGCTGATGAACAGCAGCACGATGACCAGCGGGAACATGAACATCATCCACTGACCGAAGCCCAGTCCGAGGTTCAGGCCCTCAGGGTCGTTGAGGTATTTCAGGGCGATAGTGTTCGGAGGCGTGCCGATAGGTGTACCCATACCACCGAGGTTGGCAGCCACTGGGATAGACATGGCCAGGGCGATGCGGCCCTTGCCCTCGGGGGGCAGCTGACGGAACACGGGAGTGAGGAAGGTCAGCATCATGGCAGCCGTAGCCGTGTTGGACACGAACATCGAGAAGAGGCCCGTGATGAGCAGGAAGCCCAGGAGCACCATCTCACTCTTCGTACCGAAGGGCTTCAGCAGCACCTTGGCCAACTGAGCATCGAGCCCCGTCTTCGTGGCAGCGATCGCCAGCACGAAACCACCGATAAACAGCATGATCACCGGATCGGCAAAAGTGGCCATTACCCCTTTATAAGACAGGAGCTTACCTACTTCGGCCTCGTTCACCATCGGCAGGATACCGCTGTCTGTACAGAACAGGAGCATCAGTACGATGATGGCCACGGACGTAGCCCATGAGGATACGATCTCAAGGATCCACATGAGCGTGGCAAACGCGAAGATGGCGATGATACGCTGCTGGATAACAGTCAGGTTCTGGATGCCATACCACTCGGCGGGCATGTTCCATAGCAGAAGGGTGACTAATGCCACAAGGGCAATCTTGACAGCACGCTTTGTGCTGTCTTCGGGGTGATACTTGCGCTGGTGACGCATCTTATGATACGCCTCTACCAGATGAAAGCCTTCGTAAATGTGAAACATCTAATTATTTACAATTTAAAGATTGACTATTTTATAATTTTTGCGGTTGCAAAGGTACGAAGTTTTTTCTTATCAGCCGATGCCGAATTCTTAAATAATACGAATATTGAGTGTATAAATACACGATTTCCCCTCTCCTTCCCTGCTTCAAGACTGATTGATATGTAGACATAGCAAAAATCCGTGTCTCTTTGGACTGTCGTATAGCTAAATGATATTCACAGAGTCGAGGAAAATGATGAAGATGGCTATGGGTACGAGCCAGCGCAGTACAAACAAATACAGGAACGACCCCACACGCGGGGCATATAGCCGCCATACGTGATGAGTATGCCCAAGCCTACGGCACTGCCTGCGGCGGCCAGCAAGACTCCAATTTTTGATGAGAATGACTTCATAATGCGTCAAAAATACAAAAAAAAATGCCTACGCCATAACAGTTCAGGCAAATTTTTAGAATTTGTTAGTATTAAATTTACAAAAAATCCGTACCTTTGCAGCGTCTAAATATAAAGGTTATGAAAAAGAATATGAGACAAACCAGACTCTGGATGTTCGCCGCCATCCTTTCCATCCTCTGCGGCGCAACCACATTCACGTCGTGTAACAAGACCGACAACCCCGTCGTCGTGCCCACCCCGACACCTACCCCAACACCGTCGCCTCTGCAGAGGGAGTTCTTCCCCAACTGGAACAAGTGCGAGGCTTTGAACGTCCTGCAGGAATATGTCGAAGACGTGACCAATCCCAAATCGGCCAACTTCATCAGCGCCGAAGACCGCATCGTCACCTTCGACATGGACGGCACCTTCGTCGGCGAGCTCTATCCCACCTACTTTGAGTATAACATGCTCGAATACCGTGCACTCGACGATCCCACCTACAAAGACCAGGCTCCCGACGATGTGCGTGAGGCCGCTCAGGACATCCGCGACTTCGTGCGCCACGGCAAGAAGCTGCCCGACCACTTCGACATGAAGCATGCCCGTGCCGCCGCCAAAGCCTACGCCGGCATGAGCATCGCCGAGTTCGACGCCTACGTCAAGGCCTACGCCGCCCTCCCTGCCAACGGCTTCAAAGGGATGACCTACGGCGAGAGCTTCTACAAGCCCATGCTCGATGTCTTCGACTACCTCAAGGCCAACGGCTTCACCTTCTATGTCGTTTCCGGTTCCGACCGTTTCATCTGCCGCTCGCTCGTAGAGTCCATCGGCATCGAGCCTAACCGCGTCATCGGCATGGACGTCATGCTCAAGACCAACAACCAGGGCGACAACGAAGGTGTCAATTACACCATGGGCAAAGACGAATACCTCATCCGCACCGACAGCCTGCTCATCAAGGACCTCAAGACCAACAAGGTGAAGCAGATCAGCCAGGAGATCGGCAAGGTGCCCGTACTCTCCTTCGGCAACAGCAGCGGCGACCAGGCCATGCACAACTACTGCCTGAGCAATAATAAATACCGCACCGCCACCTTCATGCTCGTCGCCGATGATGACGTGCGCGACCATGCCGACCTTGAAGAGGGAGCCAAGCGTGAAGCCAAATGGCGCGAGAACGGCTATACCGTCATTTCGATGAAGAACGACTTCAAGACCATCTACGGCGACAAAGTGGAGAAGACCGACTTCACCTTTCCGGAAGGTGAATAAGTAAAAATGATAAAATGTAAGAAAGACATGACCAGAAGGTTTCCATCACCGGCTTAGGCGATGATGACAAAGTAGTGATGATGCAGGAGCTGGGTGAAGATGAGCTTGACGAGGCTACGGGAGGTACGGCTGTATCGCCGTCTCACATTATTCGATTATCAGCGTCATCAAATAGTAAATAGTACTATTAGTACTACTATTGAACCTAACTTGTTGATTATCAACAAATAGAGTAGATGTAGGGGAATAATCCCCTACATCTACTCTATTGTTTTATTTCACTTCCCAGATATCGTTGGTCTCGAGGAGCTCCGTGAAGTTATGATACTTCTTCTGGGCTGAGACCTCTTCGAGCTGGGCGTAGACAGCCTCGTTGTAGGTGGGAGCCTCCACATCACGGATCACACCGAGGGCGATGGGGAAACCATCCTCAGGCGTCATCATCGCAAGCTTCAGCTGCAGGGTGTTGTCCTCGCAGTGGGCATCGTGAACGAGTACGTCGTCGATGGTGTAGCCGTCCTTACCGATCTCCACCACCTTCAGGCCAAAGCCCTGCTGCACGAGTCCGAACTCATTGTTCTCACCGAAGACGAGTTTCTCACCGTGACGCACGTAGATGGCGTTCTTCTTACGGCCTTCGTTGTTATAGACCACATCGTGACAGTGGTCGTTGAAGATGACGCAGTTCTGCAGGACCTCCGTCACCGAAGCACCCTTGTGCTCATAGGCAGCCTTCAGCACCTCAACCGTTCCCTTGGCATCGGTAGCGACGCAACGGGCGAAGAAGTGTCCACGGGCACCAAAGCAAAGCTCGGCAGGACGGAAAGGATCCTCCACCGTTCCGTAAGGGCTCGACTTCGAGACGAAGCCACGGGGAGAGGTGGGTGAATACTGTCCTTTCGTCAGACCGTAGATACGGTTGTTGAGCAGGATCATGTTGAGGTCGATGTTACGACGGTTGGCGTGGATGAAGTGGTTACCGCCGATAGCCAGACCATCGCCGTCGCCTGACACCTGCCAGACGGTGAGGTTGGGGTTTGCGACTTTCGCACCGGTGGCGATGGCAGCGGCACGACCGTGAATGGTGTTCATACCATAGGTGGCCATGTAGTGCGGCAGACGGCTGCTACAGCCGATACCGCTGATAACTGCGATGTTCTCAGGGGCTACGCCGATCTCGGCCATAGCCTTATGGAGTGAAGCCAGGAAGAAGTGGTCACCACAACCCGGGCACCAACGCGGCTGGCCTTTCTTAAAATCTTGTGCTGTATATGTACTCATAGCTTTACTTCTTTAAAATGTCCTCGAATGCGTTGACTAACTCTTCTACCACGAAGGGCTGGCCTTTCACCTGATTGAACTGGTAGGGAACGAAATTGTCGACCTTCATACGGAGATAGGCAGCGAGCTGTCCCATATTCTGTTCGGCGACCACCACCTTATTATATTTATTAAGTACCTCAGCGGTGTTCTTGGGCAGCGGGTTCAGATACTTGAAGTGCGTCTGAGCCACCTTGTAACCCTTCGCACACAGTTCGTCCATTGCCGAGTGCAGATGGCCGTAGGTAGACCCGAAGCCCACAATCAGCAGGTCTGCATCAGCATCACCGTCAACCTCAAGGTCAGGCACCTGGATATTCGCGATCTTCTGCTGGCGCAGACGCGTCATCAGGTCGTGGTTCTCAGGATTGGTGGAG
Organism: Prevotella sp.; assembly: GCA_017428805.1. The sequence continues at coordinate 6,179 of JAFRQC010000191.1, forward strand.
ATAGCACCCGTGTTCGAGTCCTTCTCCAGTCCGCCGAGGATGTGTGCGAATCCCTCACGACCAGGCACAGCCCAGTAGCGGGTGCCGTTCTCAGCACGCATATACGGTGTCCACTTGCCCTTCAGTTCTTCGGGAACGTAAGGTGGGTTGATGGGATCAAGCTGGGCGATGTTAGGCAGTTTGAAGGCACCGGAACCGTTAGCCACGAAGGCATCGGTGAGCAGCACGACAGGCGTCATGTGCTCCAGAGCGATCTTACAAGCCTGGTAGGCAGCATCGAAACAGTCGGTAGGACTGGTGGCAGCCATCACCGGCATAGGGCTCTCTCCGTTACGGCCAAACAAAGCCTGCAGGAGGTCAGTCTGTTCCGACTTCGTGGGAAGACCTGTAGCAGGGCCGCCACGCTGAACGTCGAGCACCACCAGCGGCAACTCCATAATCACGGCGAGGTTCATGGCCTCACTCTTCAGGCAGATGCCAGGCCCGGAAGTCGATGTCACGCCTAATGCACCGGCAAACGAAGCACCGAGAGCAGACGAACAACCGGCGATCTCATCCTCACACTGCACGGTGATGACACCACACGACTTGTGTTTCGACAGCTCGTGGAGCACGTCGGTAGCAGGCGTGATGGGGTAAGAACCGAGGTAGAGCTTCAGGCCTGCCTTCTCGGCAGCGGCGATGAAACCGTAGGCTGTAGCCTTGTTACCCGTGATGTCCATATAGCGTCCCGGCTCCTTATGCTTCGACTCCACGCGATAGACGTTGACAGTCGAAGAATGGGTGTTGTGTCCGTAGTCATAACCTGCCTGAATCACCTTGATGTTGGCCTCAGCGATGGCGGGTTTCTTGGCGAACTTGTCCTTCAGGAAGTTGGCCACGAGGTTCAGGTCGCGGTCGAAGAGCCAGCAAACGAGTCCGAGTGCGAACATATTACGGCACTTCATCATCGCCTTCATGTCCATGCCCGAGTCAGCCAGACAGTCCTTTACCATCGTGGTCAGCGGACACTGGATGACACGATCCGGGTCAATGCCCATCTCGCCGAGGTAGTCCTCAGTCTTAAACTGTGCCTTCTCCAGATCCTTCGGGCCGAACGAGTCGGTATCGATGATGATCGTCGCACCGGGCTTGGCGTAGCGGTACTGCGTCTTCAGGGCTGCGGCGTTCATGGCTACCAGCACGTCGCACTTGTCGCCTGGGGTGTAGACCTTACCGGCACCGATGTGTACCTGGAAGCCGGAGACACCCGTCAGCGAACCTTGCGGGGCTCGGATGTCTGCGGGATAGTCTGGGAATGTGGAAATGCCGTTACCAACGGTGGCACTGACCGTAGAGAAGATGTTGCCGGCGAGCTGCATACCGTCGCCGGAGTCACCTGAGAAGCGGACCACAACCTGATCCAGCTCCTTCACTTCTAATTGTTCTGCCATATTTATTTGGTTTATTACTAACTAACTTTCGGGCTGCAAAATTATGCAATTTTAGCGAAATAACCAAAGGAATAAAACAAAAAGTGAATAATCTACCACGAATTACGCGCATTAACGCATAAAAATACAGGATTCAGTATTTATAACCACGAATTACACGAATTGCACGAATTTTACAAAACCTCACAACGTGCCTGTTACCCTGTTACCAGACATTCCTTAAGAAACTACGGCATTTTCTGCCAGAATAATCCGTTCTTTCTTGGAGAATAATGCCTACTTTCTGGTAGTGTTTGTTCTTATTAGTGTAACGAGTGTAACGAGATTTCTAACCTTTTCTATATAGAAATACATTTGGGTCGAGGTAAATCAATTTCTATTAGAAAAGTTTCATTTTCTCATTACACTCGTTACATTGGAACTAAAGTTCCAAACAATTTGGAGAAAAACTTATTATTAGCCGCCTCTTCCATCTTACTTCTTCCATCTTCCATCATTAGTTACTTCTCCCTGTTACTTTAATTAGTTCACCCTCAGACTTTAGTTAGTCCCCCCTCAGAGTCCGGACTAACTAAAGTCCCAGGGAGGACTATCTAAAGTTCCACTCCGTAGTAATTAAATTCTGACCGATGCAGATTATCCCATCATTTTCCATTTTTTCTTCCGAAAAGTTTGGAAGTTCGGATAATTGTTCGTACCTTTGCCATCGAGTTCGATAAATCGGACTCGACTTTTGAATAAAAGAAGCGTTATGCTTTGTCTTGTTCTTGAAACCTGAGAAATTTCAACTACACACAAGATGGCATAGTGTGCTTCCGTGTATATGGCGCGGGATGGTGTCACTATATTTTTGTGTAAGGGTTTTCTCAGGACCTCAAGAAGGGATGTAGGGCATACAGTCCTGCGCCTCTTAACGTATATTATTTACCGTGCGACTTCGGGACTGAGAAGCACATGAAAAAAGAAATGTTTATGAAAAGAAGTATGATTAAGGTAGATTATGAGTGGGCTTTCAATGAAGTAATAAGCTCACATGATTTCAATGGAGCAAGCCCTGCTTGGGTGAAATCTTTCGTTGAAGGCTGGCGCGACGGTTTTCTGGAGGGTTACATTCTGGGGAGTGTTGAGTCAACCATCAAACTAATCTATGGTCTTAGGCATGAAGGAATACCTTCTGAAAAAATTGAGCAACTGCTTGGTGTATCCAAAGATGTAATCAATATGGTAAGGAACGATGATGTAGCGTCAGAGGCTGTCTTATTTTAAATAAGACACAAAGTGTGCCGCCCTGTACACCTTGTTACAAGTTACCCTGTGGATCATTCTCCGTGCGAACTTTCCTATGAGGTTATCTCGCCCGTCGGAGTGCTTAAAGAGATGATTGACGAGACATGAAACGGCAAAACACACTTTTGCCGTAAGCGGTCCGAACGTCGGCCCCCAGAGGATCGAAGGCGCCAACTGCTTGCGAAACACATAGTTCGTAAAATTATTGTTCGGCATGCGATAACAACCGACGATACGATACCCATTCTTCAGATGCCACCGTACGCTCCAGTCTGCCTTTGTAGCAGTAGTACCTTTCAGATACCGATACCCCTTCTGCCTGAGGAACTCCGCCTCATACTCCAGCATCCGCGAAGCGATGCCCTCACGACGAGCTGACAACGCAATAGCCAGACGATATCCATAGCACCAACCCTCCTTACGGTGAGTTCTGAAACTATGCATCCCCAACAGTTCACCTGTCTCTGCATCCAACGCCACGAACATCGGCACACCACGAATTGCCTGCTGGAACTCAGGAAACGTCAGATGCATCCACGGTGCATCCAGACCTTGCTCTGTCCACATCCCGTGCGATTCCTTATTCAGCGCATACAGCGACTCATCAGTCACATCCGTCTCCTTTCGATTCTTGATTTCAATCTGTCTCATATCGTCTGCAAAGATACGCTCTTTTTACGAAATCACCAAATCATTCGCACCAATCTCTCAATTTTCTGCAGAAAAGTTTGGCGGTTCGAGAAATAGTTCGTATCTTTGCAGCGTTCAACTTATTGTATAACTCTTAAACTTTACTACGTATGAGCACAAAAGACAAGAATTCGAAGAAACAAGGAGAAAAGGAAATGGAAGTGGAAATCAGCGAGCGGTACATCAACCCGTATACCGACTTTGGGTTCAAGAAGCTGTTCGGCACGGAGCTGAACAAGGACCTGCTGATCAGCTTCCTCAATGCGCTACTGCACGACAAACCCGAAATCACCGACCTCACCTATATGAATACTGAGCATCTGGGCGAGGGCATCGTAGACCGCAAGGCCGTCTTTGACGTCTATTGCCGTCTGGCCGACGGCAGCCGCATCATCGTCGAGATGCAGAAGGCTGAGCAGCAGTACTTCAAGGACCGCAGCATTTACTATTCCACCTACCCCATCCGGGAGCAGGCTCCCAAGGGCAAGTGGGACTACCGCCTGGAAGACGTTTATACGGTGGGCATTCTGAACTTCACCTTCCCCGATGGCGAA
>JAFRQC010000192.1 GCA_017428805.1 Prevotella sp.
CGCACCATCAACGGCAAGAAGAAGCGCTTCCAGAAGAAGACGCCGATCAGCTACATGCTGGCTCCCGAGGCCGACAACAACGGTGGAGGTGGTAACGGGTAATCTCTTCCCCTCCTGAGTAGGAGGGGTTAGGGGTGGTCTGAACGAGGGAAACTGTTCGCCTCTTCAGACCCCCTCTAGCTCCCCCTAACTTAGGGGGAGAAACAGATACCAGACAAGCGCAGAAAGGAGGTAAATCATGAAGAAACAGAGGATTGTGGAGCTGGCGGTGAAGGTGATAGTAGCTGCGCTCACGGCATTCTTGACGGCGATCGGAACGACCAGTTGTATGGGGTATGGGCCGATAGCGATGTAAAGAGAAAAAGAGAGAAGAGGGAATCTGGCGAAAACCTGATTCCCTCATGTCTTATTTAATGAATACCATTTTACGACTTTAATGAATACAGTTTTGCGACAAGGGCGCCGCTGATGTTATGCCATACGCTGAAGACGGCTCCGGGGATGGTGGCCAGCGGATAGGCGGCGAAATGCAACACGGCCAATGAGGAGGCGAGGCCAGAGTTCTGCATGCCCACCTCGATGCTGAGCGCCACGCACTTGGGCCTCTGCAGACGAAGCAGACGGCCCACAGTAAAGCCGATGGCCAGTCCGAGAAGATTGTGAATCATGACAACTGCCACGATCAGCAGGCCTGCGGTCAACAGACGGGCGGCATTGTGAGACACAACGATGCCCACCACCATCGCAATCACCACCGACGAGAACGCAGGCAGATAGGGCGTGAGAAGCTTGGTGAGCTTAGGAAGGAAACGCTGGCAAAGCAGTCCGCAGACGATGGGCGCAATGACGACATAGACGATGCTCATCAGCATGCCCACCGTATCGACATCGACCATCGTACCAGCCAGCAGCCACACGAGCAACGGCGTCAGCAGCGGAGCCAGCAGCGTAGAGGCGGCGGTCATACCCACGGAGAGAGCCAGGTCGCCCTTGGCCAGATAGGTGATGACATTCGACGCCGTGCCACCCGGACAACAGCCCACGAGTATCACACCGATGGCCAGCTCCTGGGGCAGCGAGAACGCCCACGTCAGCCCCAAAGCCAACAGCGGCATGACGGTGAACTGGGTGAGACAACCGATGAGTATATCCTTGGGACGGCTCAGCACGACCTTGAAGTCCGCAGGCGAGAGCGTCAGTCCCATCCCGAACATGATGGCGCCCAGCATGGGGTTGATGGCCCACGTGTCGATCCACACAAACGATGCCGGCACGGTGAGCGACAAAGCCGCCACAATCAACACCATCACGCCCATCCAGCGGGCTATGAAATCACACAATTTTTTCATACTTAAAACTTCTGGTATTCAAATCGCGCTGCAAAAGTACAAAGATTCGGGCAGAATACCAAAGGCGGAAAGCACTTTTTTATGGGGATTGTTTGGTGGATTCAGGGAAAATGCTTATCTTTGTGGCGTAAAAACAAGGAAAAGATGAATTACAGACAAGCAATGTTGGTCATCCTGACGGTGCTGGGCGCATCTGCGGCTCAGGCCGGGGGTGCGAAAAAGACTCAGACGGAGGAGAAAAAGGACTCGCTCGTGTTTACCACCGTGAAGGAGAACCCCATCACGCCAGTGAAGAACCAGAACCGCAGCGGCACCTGCTGGGACTATGCGACAACGGGATTCTTCGAGGGAGAAATCCTCAGGAAGACGGGAAAGACGTACGACCTCTGCGAGATGTTCGTGGCGAACAAAAACTACGTGGACGAGGCGATCTACTACGTGAGGATGCACGGCGACAGCCGATTCTCGGAAGGCGGCTCGGCAGACGATGTGCTCTCGGTGTATCGGACGCACGGCATCTGTCCCGAGGAGGCGATGGCCGCACCTGGATCGCTGGTAGGCGACTCGCTGGCGAACTTCAACGAGTTCTTCAGCGTGCTCACACCGTATATCGAGGCAGTGGGCAAGAGCAAGGCGAAGAAGCTGTCCCCGCAGTGGCTGGTGGGCTATCAGGGCATCCTCGACGCCTATTTAGGCAAGTGTCCGGAGAAGTTCGTCTATGAAGGGAAGGAATATACGCCGAAGAGCTTTGCGGAGAGCCTGCAGCTGGACTTCGACGACTACGTGAGCTATACCAGTTTCACGCACCATCCGTTCTACACCTCTTTTATCATAGAGGCGCCCTACAAGTGGCGGCTGAGACCGAGCTATAACGTGCCCCTCGACTCGCTGATGAACATCATCGACACGGCGATAGACAGAGGTTACAACGTGTGCTGGGGCGGCGATGTGAGCGGCAACGGCTTCGACCGTCAGGGACTGGCACAGGAGGATGCGACACCCACGCAGGAACTGCGCCAGCAAAGGTTCGACTCGTGGGAGGCCACCTACGACCACGTGATGCTGATCTACGGCAAGGCGAAGGATCAGCAGGGGCGCGAGTACTACATGGTGAAGAACTCGTGGGGTGAGACAGGCCGATACAAGGGCATCTGGTATATGCGCAAGAACTATATCGCGCTGAATACGACCTACGTGTTCCTGAACCGCCACGCCATTGAATAAGACTACACATTATTAATAAATAACTTAAAAGACTATGAGACAGTTATTACTCGCCATCCTGCTGCCCTTCGCGCTGACAGTAGCCGGGCAGGGATTCATCAACCCTCAAGCCAGGCTGGCCAAGAAGCAGTATGAGCAGAAAGTGAAGAAGGCCCGCACGCGTGGCGAGGCCGTAGAGGAGAACGCCCGCATGAAGCTTTTCGTGACATGCGCCAAGGACGCCGACGCCCGCGAGGTGGCCAACGCCACGAAGGAGATCGGCGCTCAGGTGAGAATGGTGAAAGGCAACCTGATCGTGCTCGACATCCCCTACTCCAAGCTGGAGGCGCTGGCTGGCGTGAAGGGCGTGAGTATCGTGAACATGCCCCCGAAGGCGTCGATTAAGACCGACGTGACGCGCCAGGTGACGCAGGCAGAAGAGGTGATCAACGGCTCAGGACCCCAGCTGCCACAGGCCTATACGGGCAAGGGCGTCATCGTGGGCATCCTCGACAGCGGCTTCGACACGACCCACCCGATGTTCAAGGACAAGGACGGCAACCTGCGCATCAAAGGATTCTATGAGCCAGGCAACTCAACCTTCGGCGGAGATTCCGTCGTCATTACCAACCCCGACGGCACGCAGGGAACGCTCTCAGGCTCGGCCTACTACAAACCCGAAGAACTGCTCGACACACTGAAGGCGAAGGATGCCGGAGGATCGCACGGATCACACTGCATCAGCATCGCCGCTGGCAGCACCATGAGCGACATCAAGGGTACGGCCGACAAGCCTGTCGGCGGCATCGCACCTGAGGCAGACATCCTGCTCTGCAACTTCGTGAATTCTGAGAACGCTGATGCATCGAACGTCTTGGAGGGCCTCAACTTTATGTCGTGGGAGGCAGAACAGGCCCAAAAGCCACTCGTGGTATCCATGAGCGTAAACTCGCACGCGGGATGGCACGACGGCACCAGCGACATTGCACGCGTCTTAAAGGGATTCTGCACGGAAGACAACATGGCAGTGATGCTCGCAGCCGGCAACGAGGGTTCAAGCGAGACCTATATCCACGAGAAAGTGAAGGCCAAGGACACGCTGAGACTCGTACCGTACAGCTATTATACGGACAACCTTGTATGGGGCGGCTTCAAGACCACGAAGAACGTGAAGATGAAAATCGGCATCGTCAACATCAACGAAAACAAGGAATACTACCGCATGCCCGTCACCTTCAACAGTGACGGCAGGACAAAATACGGTAATGGCATGTATTTCGACTTTAATGACGGGGAGCAGGAGTTTGAAACAAAAGAAGAGGAGGCTGCCAAAAAGGAATTCATGAAGTATATGACGGGCGGACAATTGGCGATATTCTGCTATCAGAACCAAGCATTGGACCAGCAAGACAGTCTCTACACCTATACAGAGGTGTATGTATTTCAAACCGGCACGGAATGGATCGAATCGGTGGATCCTAACAACGATCCCATTTTCTGGGGATACAATCTCTACTTAGTGCCCGAAGAAGACACGGAACTGCACGCCTGGGGTGACATGGGAATGAACTTGCGGGCAGTGAGACAGGACGGCAAGACGGTCAAAGGCTCCGGCAAACTCTCTGTATGCGACTGGGGCACCTCCGACGAACCCGTGTCGGTAGGAGCCTGGTGTGCCAACGACAAGATCAAGTATGAAGGCACAGAAGCACAGGAGACGGGCGAGACACTCGGCAGCATAGCCGAATTCAGCAGCTACGGCACCGACCTGGCAGGTCACAAGCTCCCCCACGTCTGCGCGCCTGGCACCAACGTGGTAGCAGCCGTCAACAGCTTCGAGCCCAGTGTGGAGGATTTGTCCATCTACCAGCGCAAGGCCTACGACGGACAGTTTATTGGCCAGACCAAGAGCCGCGACTATTACTGGGCCACGATGAGCGGCACGTCGATGGCAACACCGGTCGTAGCTGGCATCGTGGCACTCTGGATACAGGCGGCCAACGACATGGGCAAGAGGCTCACCTGCGAGGACATCAAGGACATCTTAGCTCATTCGTGCGATAACGACGATTTCACGAAACGGGCAGCAGCAAAGTTCGGATACGGTAAGATCAATGCCTACAAGGGACTGCTCTACGTGCTCGGCATCGAGACCAGCATCCCCACACTCAGCAAGGAACAGCCGCGCAACGTGAGTTTCCGCGTGGCAGGCGACATGGTGTTTGCCGACGGCGCTGAGGACGGAACAAGCGTGGCGATCTACAACCTGAAGGGCGTGCTCGTCAAAGAGACAGCTGTCGAGGACGGTACGATCAGTACGGCAGGACTGGGCAAGGGTGTCTATGCAATACAGCTTGGCAGGCTCGGCTCAACACTGATACGTAAATAAACAAGAATCCCCTCGCCAGTCGGCGAGGGGATTCTTATTTTATTTGACTTGTACAACGAGGTACTTGCTGGTTGACCAGAAGCGCTGCGGATCGCTGATGCGGAGCACGTACTGCTTCTTGGCATCGCGCTGGAGCGTGTAGCTGCCGGCAGGATGATTGGTCAGAATCTCAGCAGAAGAACTGTAGAGCTTGATCTCCTTGTCGATACGGATATCAATCTTGGTGAAGTAGTCCTTGTTGAAGTTAGACTGCAGCACCTCACCCTTGTCGAGGATGTTCTGCTCCTTGAGTTCCTTCTTCGTACCAAAGACGAACCAGGCAGTGTGGATCTGCTTGTCCTGAGTAGAGATGGTCTCAGTCTTCTGAGTGTTCTCCTCAGTCAGGGCAGCGACGTTCTCATTGAGGCCAGCCACCTGCTCGTCGAGCTCGGCGATGTGGATATCCTTCTTGTCGAGTTCCTCGCGCAGGGCCTGCAGCTGCTGGTCTTTCTGCTGCATCTGCTCGGTCAGGTTGTCGATGATCTTCTTCAACTGGTCACCCTTGACGCTGCTCTCACGCACCTGCTGCTTCAGCTTGTTGATGAGCTCCTTGTTCTGCTTCATGGCAGACTGGATGAACTGCATGTTCTCCTTGATGCGAAGCTTGGTGTTGGTACCTTCACCTTCCTTGGCAATTGTCACGCGGTTCTGTGCCTCTGTGATCTCACGGAAGCCCTCCTCGATGTCACTCAGGGTGGTCATCATGTCGTTGATCTCATTGTCTTTCTGGGCAATGATCTGTTCCAGAGAGTCGCGCTGCATAAGGGCAGCCTGCTCTGCTTTCTTCACTCCGTCGTTGCAACTTGCAACCATCAGGCCTCCAAGGGCCAAAACAATCAATTTTCTCATAAGTTTGAATTTTGAAGTTTAATATTTGATTCTTGATTACTTGTTTTCTCATTTCGTCCTGCGAGGATGATGACGATCTCACCCTTGGGCTCTGTCTCGGTGAAGTGGGAGATCACCTCGGCGAGGGTGCCACGGACACTCTCCTCATGCACCTTCGAGATCTCACGGCAGACGCTGACCTGACGATCGTCACCATAAACCTCTGCAAACTGCTGGAGCGTCTTCACCAAACGATAGGGCGACTCATAGAAGATCATCGTGCGCGTCTCGGCGGCAAGTTCCTCTAATCGCGTCTTACGTCCCTTCTTCTGGGGGAGGAAGCCTTCGAACACGAATCGGTCGCAGGGCAGGCCGCTCGACACTAAAGCTGGTACGAAGGCCGTCGCTCCTGGCAGGCACTGCACCTCTACCCCAGCCTTCACCGCCTCGCGGACGAGGAAGAAGCCCGGATCGCTGATGCCCGGCGTGCCGGCATCGCTGATCAAAGCCACGTTCTCACCAGCCAGCAGACGACTGACGACGGCGGCGCTGGTGCCGTGTTCGTTGAATTTATGATGTGACAGGAGGGAGTTTCGGATATCGAAATGCTTCAACAGGATGCCCGACGTCCGGGTATCTTCGGCAAGGATGAGGTCGACCTCTTTTAACAGGCGGATGGCACGTAGTGTCATATCCTCCAAATTGCCTACTGGCGTTGGAACAATATACAATATGCCCATTTCGGGGGCAAAATTACAAAATATAGTTAAAAGTGGAAAGTGAAAAGAAGAAAGATTTCACAGATTTCACAGATTTTACATATTATTTTTATTTTTTCTGCGTAATCTGCGGTTTTTTTTCGTATCTTTGTGGCCGTTATGACAGATATTATGATAGGTGAGGCGCACCGGCCTGGAAGGATTGAAGTGGTGTGCGGTTCGATGTTCTCGGGCAAGACCGAGGAACTGATCCGCCGTCTGCGGAGGGCACAGTTTGCCCGTCAGAAGGTGGAGATCTTCAAGCCCGCCATCGACGTGAGGTACTCCGAGGAGGATGTCGTCAGCCACGACCAGAAGCATATCATATCGACACCCATCGACTCGTCGGCAAGTATCTTGCTGCTCTCGTCGGACTGCGATGTGGTGGGCATCGACGAAGCCCAGTTCTTCGATATGGGACTCGTGGAGGTGTGCAACGAACTGGCCAACCGTGGCATCCGCGTGATCATCGCGGGGCTCGACATGGACTACAAAGGCGTTCCCTTCGGTCCGATGCCAGCCCTCTGTGCCATCGCCGACGATGTGACGAAGGTGCATGCCATCTGCGTGAAATGTGGTAACCTGGCATACGTCAGCCATCGCACTGTTGAGGGGTCGCAGCGGGTGCTGCTGGGCGAGACGTCAGAGTATGAGCCGCTATGCCGTACCTGCTACCAGAAGGCACTGGAAGAAGAAAAAACAAGGCAAAAAGCATCGTCTGAGTAAAAATCCTTCCAATAAATTTGGCAGATTCAAAAATTATGCCTACCTTTGCACCCGCTTTCGAAAGATTGCACAAAAAAGGTCGATCCGTTAGCTCAGTCGGTAGAGCACAACACTTTTAATGTTGGGGTCTTGGGTTCGAGCCCCAAACGGATCACGGAAAAGAGAGGTCAATGAGGCCTCTCTTTTTGTTTGGTATCTATTTCTCCCCCTGAGTAGGGGGAGTTAGAGGGGGTCTGATCAGCCTCAGACAATGCGTTTGTTCAGACCACCCCTCACCCCTCCTACTCAGGAGGGGAAGTAATTACAAAAACTTCAGGAAGAATCGCAGAACTTTCTCTTGGGCTTTGAGGGGACAGCTGTGGGGTATGTCCCAAAGTTCCGTCTCGATGTTGTCGCCTGCACCCTGACTCTTCCAGACATCGTGCATAATGGCGAAGGCCTTCTGCGCACCAGCCACAGGAAAGAGCTTGTCCTGAGAGCCGTTGATGAAGAGCATCGGCTTGGGACAGGCGATGCTGGCGATGTGAGGATAGTCGAGCCAACGGCGCAAACCAGGCAGACAGTTGGCAAAGCCGCCGTTCTCCGTACGCTTGTAACGGAAGGAGAGTTGTTCGTCGGTAGTCACCATCCAACAGACGGCCGCCCCAGCCTTGATACGGTCGGAGAGCGCAGAGAGCATCCAAGTCCTATAGGCGCCCATTGACCAGCCTGTACAGCCAATGCGCTTCGGATCCACCTCAGGCAAGGAGGCGAGATAGTCGGTGGCACGGATATCGTCGTAAGTCATATAAGCAGAGAGGTCAATGCCGTACATCATCATATTGCCAGCAATCATATCGTATTTGTCTCGACGAGGTCCTTCCTTCTGTCCCCGTTCACCCCACATCGGAGCATCGGTGGCGAAGACCACATACCCGTGCTGGGCGAGATAGTCGCCGAAGTATTGCCCCTCGTAGTTCTGAACCCAGGCCTCAGCATCGTTGATGACGACGGAATCCTCACAGGCCAGGGGACGGATGACCTTCTCCTTGCCGATGAAGAGATGGGCACCGTGGTCGTGCAACACATTCACGGCAGGAAAGGGGCCTTTGCCGTCGGGGATGAGCAGATAGGCAGGAACAGTGTAGTATCGGGAGAGGCGGATCTCGAGCTTACGGGCCTTGTAGCCTTCGCGCTGCTCTTCATAGAGAATCTTTGCCTCAAAGCCGGCGGCGGGTGCTGGCGGCGGAGTGAGCATACAGTCGAACACTTTTTCACGGGCAGTCTGTTTCCAGACGTCGAAGTCACGGATGTCGCTATTTCCCCAAGCCAGGGGATAGGTCAGATCGGCAATGAGCGAGTCGGCATAGACTGGCAGATTGCGTGTGTACTCATATTTCTCACGCCCCTGCGGATAGGCGCTGACGCAACAGAGCATCAGCAGGAGGGTCAGGTAGTGTCTGGTCGTCTGCATATCGTTATTCGTTGAGGTTGTCTTCTTGCTTCGGCGCTTCCGGACGAACCCAGAAGTCCCAGTGGTTCACCACCTCCTTGCCGATACTGACAGTGAGGGTGAGTTTCGAGGGTTTGCTGATGCTGTCGAGGGGACAGACGACAGTGCCGATGACGCAGTTCTTACCCATCGGGATGCTGTCGGAAGAGAGGGCACCACCTGTGATGACACGCTCTCCCTCTGTGATGAAATAGGCCTTGCGGATGGGAGAGATGTTGCCATATAGGGCGTTATAGACTTCGACAGGCACCTGAAGTGTATCAGCAGTGGTATAGTCGGACTTCGGGAATCGTGCCAAAGGTACCAGGGGTGAACAGAACTCGCACAAGTCTTTGGCGGGGAAGCGACAGAAATCGTTAAACGACGACAATAAGAATCCTGCATCGTCCTTCGAAAGCAGGTTACGCTCGATCTGCTGTTTATAGCAGGAGATTTGTTCCTCCTGATTCTGTTCACAGGTAATCATCGGACAATTCCAAACGTCGCCAGCATTCATCATTAACAGCGAAGGATGATGGCCGTAGGTGTCTGAGACGCTTTTCTGTTCTTCAGGTGTCATCGTCCCTTCGAGCAAGAGATAGACACCCAGCTTATCGGCAGCGGCAAAAGCAGCATCGGGAGGACAATAGGTGCGGAAACGCACGTGGTTCAGGCCGTAAGCCTTCACTTTTGTGAAGATATCAGTCCACGAGCCTTCATCAGCAGGCGGATAGGCCGCCTTAGGAAAGAAACCATTTTCCAAGGTGCCTCGCAACCAGAGCGGACGCCCGTTAATAGACAACTGTTTATCCGCCGACTTCACCATCCGCAGGCCGAAAGTCGTCTCATAATAATCATCGCCCACCCTGATGCCCATCCGATAGAGCTTCGCACTGAATTCATCCCATAAGGCGAAACCAGTCCCGATGGGGATGCGCAGGTCCATCTTCCGGCTGGTGATATCCTCCGTAGCCATAAAAGTGACCTCTTCTTTCTTGTCATCCGGCACAATGATGATCACCATATCCTCGAAATACCCCGCAGGATGGTGCTCGCTGTCGATCCATACCGTCATTTGCAGGAAGCCGTCCACGGGCTCAGGGTTGATTTTGACCTTCTTAATGCTCATCTCTCGGGGCTGGGTTAGGAGTTCCATCCGTCCGGAGATCCCGCTACAGTCACTGGTGTCCACACAGACAGCGATGGTATTGCGATAGCCTGCCACAAGATGCTGCGTCACATCGTACTGATGGGGCGTGAAGCGTGAGGCCTGATGACCGATTTCCTTGCCGTTGATATAGACGGTGGTCTCGGCGTGAGGGCGTTCGAGGAAGAGTGTCACACGCTTTTTTCTCCAGTCACGGGGGATATAGACACCCTTTCGATACCAAGCCTTACCCACAAAATTGCTGCCGCCTTTCCCATTCGACTGGAGCGAGCCTGGCAACATCACGTAGTCGTCGTAATGCGTCGAGTCGTTGAGGGAGAGATCCCAGGAACCATCCAGGCCGAGGACGTCCTGGGCGGAGGTGGTGACAACTGAGAATAGAGAAGTAATCAGTGTCAGCAGACAGATGAAACGCAGTTTTCTCATTGGACGATGTCATTTTACATCGCAAAGGTACGAAAAATCTGTGATAATCTGTGTAATCTGTGGCTTTTTTTGTACCTTTGCCACCAAAAAAGGGGAATATGAAGAAAAATTATCTATGGATGATTGCCGTTGTCCTCATCATCAGCGGCGTAATGACGGCCTACCGTTGTTCCAACGACCCAAAACAGACCGCAGTGTCTCCCACTGATGACAGCAGTCAGTTTACGAACATCACCGATGTGGTGCCTGACGCCATTCTCGAGATCCGCTATTACGGCACCTATAATTTCGTGGGCACACGCGTGGACGGCTATCTGCAACCCACCGCCCTTCTGACGAAACAGGCAGCTCAGGCCCTCCGTGCCGTCAGCGACGATGTGAAGGCGCAAGGCTATCGGTTGAAGATCTATGACGCCTACCGTCCGCAGATGGGTGTAGACCACTTTGTGCGCTGGGCGGAAGACATCCCCGACACGCTGATGAAGACATACTTCTATCCCGATCTTGACAAAAGCGTACTCTTCGAACAAGAATACATCTATGAGAAAAGCGGCCACACACGCGGTTCCACCGTCGACCTCACCCTCTTCGATATGACTACGGAGAAGGAACTCGATATGGGCGGCACATTCGACTGGTTCGGACCAGAAAGCCATCCAGACTTCTGCGGCAATCCCGAGACGGGTGAATATACGGGCGACAACAGCAAGAGTCCCGCAGGCCGCAGCATCACAGCACAGCAGTTCGCCAACCGTATGATCCTGCGTCAGGCGATGCTCCGTCACGGATTCAAGGCCCTCGATAGCGAGTGGTGGCATTTCACCCTCAAAGACGAGCCCTTCCCCGACACCTACTTCACCTTCCCCGTGAAACAACTCTAAAGGGATACAAACGAAAATCAGCAAGCTACCGTGTCGTAACTTGCTGATTTCTTTGATTGTAGCGGGAGCCGGGATTGAACCGGCGACCTCATGATTATGAATCATGCGCTCTAACCAGCTGAGCTATCCCGCCATCATCTGTTTTTGTTAAGCGGGTGCAAAGGTACTACTTTTTCCGGAACTAACAAAATTTTTCGAGAAATATTTTGTATTTCCGCAGAAAATTCGTACTTTTGTGCCGAAATAAACGATCGAAAACAACAACAAGTACTTACCGAAAGCGTATGGGAAAGCAACGAATCGACATCGAATACCCCCTGACGACGAAGTCTCACAACATCGTGTGGGAGCAGATCAGCAGTGCCCACGGGCTGGAACGCTGGCTGGCAGACCACGTGGAAGAGCGTGATGGCGAGTTCATCTTTACCTGGGGAGAACCCTGGACGGAACAGGATGTGCGCAAGGCACAGTTGATAGAGTATGTGAAGTACGACCACATCCGTCTGAAATGGGAGGATGACGAGGTCGAGGGTGATGAAGACAGCTACTGGGAGATGCGCATCGGGAAGAGTGAGCTGACGAACCACCTGACCCTGCTGATCACCGACTTCGCCGAAGATGACGATGCCGACGGCCTGAGGATCTTATGGGAGAGCAACCTCGACAGGCTGCACCGTGCCAGCGGACTGTAACTAATTGAGAATTGAGAATTGAGAATTAAGAAACTCTACATATTTATTATTAAGCAGTTCGGGCTGCTGTTCTTTGGTACGTTCTTCATCTGCCAGTTTGTGCTGATGATGCAGTTCTTGTGGCGCTACGTCGATGAACTGATCGGCAAGGGACTGTCGCTCGAAATCATGGCGCAGTTCTTCTGGTATATGGGACTGATGCTGATGCCGCAGGCTTTTCCTCTGGCCATCTTGCTCTCGTCGCTGATTGCCTTCGGCAACCTGGGTGAGAGTTCGGAGCTGACAGCCATCAAGGCAGCGGGTATCTCACTGATGCAGACATTCCGTCCGTTGATTGTCATCGTCCTGTTGATCTCGTGCATCTCCTACTATTTCCAGGACGTGATCGGTCCGAAGGCCAACCTGTCGTTCTACCAACTGCTTGTCTCTGTGAAGCACAAGAGTCCGGAACTCGAGATTCCTGAAGGTGTGTTCTACGACGGTCTGCCCGGCTCGAACATCTATGTGCAGAAGAAAGACTTGACGACGGGTAAGCTCTATGGCATCATGATCTACCGTCAGACTGGCAGTTACGAAGACCAGGCCATCATTCTCGCCGACTCCGGCATGATGCAGACGACGGAAGAGAAGAAACACCTGGTGCTGACACTCTATAGCGGCGAGTGGTTTGAGAACATGCGTTCGCAGGATCTCGCCAACAGTGCCAATATCCCCTATCGCCGTGAGACCTTCTCGACAAAGCGCATCGTGCTCGACTTCGACAGTGGTCTGAATCTGGCAGATATGGCCGATGTGGCAGGCGATGCCCGTATGAAGCCACTGACCAAACTACTGCATGACATCGACTCCATCAAAGAACATAACGACAGCGTGGGTTATTCGTTCTACACAGAAGCCAAACGCTACGGTTTGCGTCTGCCAACGGTAAGCGCCGAAGACTCGGTGAAGATCATGAAGCAGTTGGCTACCGACAAGACAACCTTCGACAGCATCTACGAGCGACAGTCGCCTATCGACCGTCAAAGTGCCGTAAAGAGTGCCTTAGCCAGTGTGCAGTCGGTGAAGATGGACGTGGAGATGAAGGCAGATTACGCCCGCAGCCTGCACCGATACTATCATCACCACCAGCTGGAGGCTATCAAGAAGTTCACCCTGTCACTTTCGTGCCTGATCTTCTTCTTTATCGGTGCACCGCTGGGAGCCATCATCCGAAAGGGAGGTCTGGGTGTGCCCGTCATCGTGTCGGTGCTGGTGTTCATCATTTATTACATCTTCGACAACACAGGTTTCAGAATGGCCCGCGAAGGACAATGGACCGTCGGCTTCGGCATGACCATCTCGACATGGGCTCTTGCGCCCATAGCCGCCTTCTTCACCTATAAGGCCAATAAAGACTCGGTGGTGTTCAACGTCGACCTCTACAAGAACCTCGCCATGAGTATGCTTGGCCTCCGGACGAAACGACATATCTTCCGCAAGGAGGTGATCATCGAGGATCCTGATTACCGTCTCGATGCCGAGCGGCTGGGAGCAATCAACAGCGATATCCTGCGTTATCACGGGAATCACAAGTTGCTGCACTGGCCCAATCCGATCAAAGTATTCTTCCATGCAGGCGACGATCAGGAAATCGAGGAGATCAACGAACGGTTGGAGGAGACCATCGAGAACCTGAGTTATACGAAGGACAAGTTGATACTGACGGAGCTGAACCATTATCCGATCATGGCCACACACGCCCATACCCGGCCGTTCCGCAAGAAATGGATGAACGTGGTGACAGGATTGCTGCTGCCCGTCGGTGCCTTCTTCTATTTCAGGATGCTGCGTTTCAGGTTCCGGCTCTATAAGGATCTGCGCACCATCCGCCAGACAAGTGAGAGAATCATTCCGCGGGCAATAGAGCTCGGCAGGAACTAACTGCTATATATATTATAAATAAGGTGTAAGGTATGACAGAAGAAATGAAACTGAACACAATAGAGGAAGCCGTTGAGGACTTCAAGAAAGGAGAGTTCGTGATTGTGGTCGACGATGAAGACCGTGAAAACGAAGGCGACCTGATCATCGCTGCAGAGAAGGTGACGGCAGAGAAGGTGAACTTCATGCTGATCCACGCTCGCGGCGTACTCTGCGCCCCCATCACACTCGACCGCTGCAAGGAACTCGACCTGCCCCATCAGGTGCAAGACAACACCTCGGTGCTGGGTACGCCCTTCACTGTCACCGTCGACAAACTCGAAGGCTGTACCACCGGTGTCTCCGCCCACGACCGTGCGGAGACCATCAAGGCACTCGCCGACCCCACTTCAAAACCTGAGACTTTCGGGCGCCCGGGACACATCTGCCCGCTCTATGCCCAGGACAACGGTGTGCTGCGTCGCAGTGGACATACCGAAGCCGCCATCGACCTCTGCCGCATGGCAGGCCTCTTCCCCGCCGGTGCCCTGATGGAGATCATGAACGAAGACGGCTCGATGGCCCGTCTGCCTGAACTCATGGCCTTTGCCAAAGAGTGGAACCTGAAAATCATCAGCATCAAGGATATGATCGCCTACCGTCTCAGGAAAGAGTCGCTGATAGAAGTCGGCGAAGAAGTGGAGATGCCTACGGACTACGGCCACTTCCGACTCGTGCCCTTCCGCCAGAAGAGCAACGGCCTGGAACATATGGCACTCATCAAGGGCGAGTGGCGCGAAGACGAGCCTGTGCTGGTGCGTGTACATTCCTCTTGTATGACAGGCGACATCCTCGGTTCGAAGCGTTGTGACTGTGGCGAACAGCTGCACAAGGCCATGCAGGCCATCGAGAAAGAAGGCAAGGGCGTGGTGATCTATATGCAACAGGAGGGTCGCGGCATCGGACTGATGAACAAGATCGCCGCCTATAAACTGCAGGAAGAAGGCCTCGACACCGTAGATGCCAACGTCCACTTGGGTTTCAAGCCCGATGAGCGCGACTATGGCTGTGGGGCACAGATGCTGCGACACTTAGGTGTGCATAAGATGCGGTTGCTGACAAATAACCCTGTGAAGCGCGTCGGCCTCGAGGCATACGGGCTGGAAATCGTTGAGAATGTGCCCATTGAGGTGACACCCAATCCCTACAATCTGCGCTATCTCGAAACGAAAAAGAACCGCATGGGACATACCCTGCATTTGAAGTAAAAAGTGAGAAGAAAAGAGTGAAAAGTGAAAAAAGTATAGTCTTTAACTCCTTTTAACTCCTTTAACTCCTTTAACTCCCCAAAAATTGGTACTTTTGCATCCAAATTTAGAAACCAATGGCAAAACTATCCAATCGATTACAGCGTCTGGCACCATCAGCCACGCTGGCTATGTCACAGAAGAGCTCTGAGATGAAGGCTCTGGGTATCGACGTCATCAATATGAGCGTCGGCGAACCTGACTTCAACACCCCCGACCATATCAAGCAGGAGGCCAAGATCGCCATCGACGAGAACTACTCTAAGTACTCGCCCGTCCCCGGCTACCCCTTCCTGCGTCAGGCCATCGCCCGAAAACTGGAGCGTGAGAACCACCTGCACTACTCACCCGACGAGATCCTCGTATCCAACGGTGCCAAGCAGAGTGTATGCAACACGGTGATGGCACTGGTGGACGATGGTGAGGAAGTGATTATTCCCGCCCCCTATTGGGTAAGCTATCCGCAGATGGTGCTCCTGGCAGGTGGCAAGCCTGTGTTCGTGGAGGCAGGCTTCGAGCAGAACTTCAAGATGACCGCCGAACAACTGGAGGCCGCCATCACCCCGAAGACAAGGATGCTCATTCTCTGCTCACCCAGCAACCCGACGGGCAGCGTGTACAGCAAAGACGAACTGAAAGCATTGGCCGACGTCATTCTCAAGCATGAAGACCTGTTTGTGCTGGCAGACGAGATCTACGAGCACATTAACTATATCGGCAAGCACGAGTCGATTGCACAGTTCCCCGGTATGAAGGAGCGCGCCATCATCGTCAACGGTGTGTCGAAGGCATACGCCATGACAGGCTGGCGCATCGGCTACATCGCCGCACCGGAGTGGATCGTCAAAGGCTGTAACAAGCTGCAAGGTCAGTACACCAGTGGTCCGTGCAGCGTCAGTCAGAAGGCGGCAGAGTTCGCCTACACAAGTGACCAGCAGTGCGTGGAAGACATGCGGAAGGCTTTCGAGCGCCGCAGGGACCTGATCGTGAAGCTGGCCAAGGACATTCCCGGCCTGGAGGTGAACGTGCCCGAGGGTGCCTTCTACCTCTTCCCGAAGTGCTCCAGCTTCTATGGCAAGAGCGACGGCGAGACAACTATCAAAAACTCCACTGACTTTGCTATGTATTTGCTCGAAAAAGGGCATGTGGCCACCGTCGGAGGCGACGCTTTCGGCGACCCGGAATGCTTCCGGATGAGCTATGCAACGAGTGACGAAAATATCATCGAAGCAATGAAACGAATCAAGGAGATTGTGGCGAAATTAAAATAAAACGAAAATTTCATAGTTAAAAGTTATTAATTCGTCAAATATCACACTTTATTTTGTTACCTTTGCGAGGTGATTTGATACAGATTAAATTTAAACTTTATATTTTTAATAACTAAAAAATTAAAATCATTCAATTATGGCAACAACAACAAAGGCTGCAGCCCCAGCTAAAAAATCGGGCTTCCAAGGTGTTAAAGCTGCATGGATTATCCTCGTGATTTGCGCTCTTGCAGGTTATGGTGTATGGTACTTCGTAATGGGTAACCCCGACAACTTCGTTGGCGGCGACCGTTCTGGTCACCCGGCAAACCTTCTCGGTACTGTGTATAAGGGAGGTTTCGTGGTAGGTCTGATCCTGACCCTTCTCTTCACTGTGATCTGCCTCGGTATCGAGCGCTTCTTCGCTATCAAGACCGCTTCTGGTAAGATGAACCTCGCCAAGTTCACCGCTGACGTGAAGGCTGCCATCAAGGCTCAGGACTTCGCAAAGGCTAAGGATCTCTGCAACAAGATGCAGGGTACAGTAGGTAACGTCGTGATGGCTTCTATCAACATGTATCAGACTGTTGAGACCGACGACACCCTGAAGAAGGCTGCCAAGATCGCCAAGATCCAGCAGGCTCACGAGGAGGCTACTCAGCTCGAGATGCCTACCCTTCAGATGAACATGCCTATGGTTGCTACCA
>JAFRQC010000039.1 GCA_017428805.1 Prevotella sp.
CCTTGTTTCGAAGTATTGATGTAAACCCTATTTATGACTAACGTAAAGTCGAGTCAACGTAAATTAACAATAAGTTTAACCCGGGTCAACCCTTATCATGAGTAAGACTCCAAGTAGTCAACAAAAATCGTTAAACTACAATTACATGCTTGTTGACATAGAGTCAAATGGTTCGTTGACTCCAGTCAAATGATTCTTTGACTTAAGTCGAAGAATGCGTTGACTAATGTCAACGAACGTTTTAAACGGACATAGACATCGGTTTCCTTCGAGGTTTTTGTCCGTTTCCTCCGGGCTTTCTGTCAGACAGAAGCTTTGAAATTCTGCGCTTATTGTATCTTTTTTCTAAAAATCTTCCTTAGTTTCAATAATTTTCACTATCTTTGCACTCAAGTATCGGTTGTATGGATTATTACTTCAACTGACAAAGATATGAGCAAGAAGTCAATCAGGTTTTTCAACGATAGAGAGGTTCGAGCCATTTGGGACGAGGAACACAGCAAGTGGTGGTTCTCGGCAACAGACATCGTGCGTGCCATCAACGACGAAGAGGACTATGTGAAAGCGGGTAACTACTGGCGATGGTTGAAAAAGAAACTCAATGCGGATGGCATTCAACTCGTGAGTGTCACTCACGACTTCAAGTTCCAGGCTCCTGATGGTAAGCAGCGCTTTGCCGATGCACTGGATGCCGAGTGCGTGCAGATGCTGGCAAAGAACTATCCCAATAACCGTGCCAACGACTTCCTTGATTGGTTTACCTATAGCGACAGCACTATTGACGGGCAGAGCAAGAAGAAAGCCTATACACTCTTTGAGAGTGGACTGCTGGACACCATGAAACCTGGCACCGTGAAATGCTTGCAACAGATCCATGCCTACCTCTTTGGAGGCCTTTATGACTTTGCTGGTAAGGTACGTTCCAAGACTATCTCGAAAGGTAATACCGTGTTCTGTCTGGCTGAACATCTGCACAACTATCTGAAGACTGTAGAGCTGATGCCAGACAACACATTCGATGAAATTGTGGATAAATATGTGGAGATGAACGTTGCCCATCCGTTCATGGAAGGTAATGGACGCTCTACACGTATCTGGCTCGACCTGATTCTGAAGAAACGCTTGGCCATGTGTGTCGATTGGAGTAAGATCGGGAAAAGCGACTATTTGAACGCGATGATTGAGAGTCAACTGAACAGCGACAAAATACGTTCGCTGCTCCAGCAGGCTTTGACAGACAAGATTGATGATTGCGAGATGTTTATGAAGGGAATAGACTATTCATATTATTACGAGCAAGAAGAATAAAATGGCGTATAAGGGACAGGCAATACGCCTGCCTATTTTTACCTATTTACATAAATGCATTAAATAGAGTATTATTATTTGATATGAGAACAAAAATATATAATGTCATGACGGTGGCTGCGATGTTGGCATCAGCTGGTTTCGAAGCCTGCGCCAATAACATTGACAGACCTGCAGAGGTGAGTGTCAATACTATCAGCGAACAGCTCGCTGCCGTGCGCGACTATGTGCCGTTGTACGCAGTGATAGCCCACAGGGGATCTACTTATTGGGCACCAGAGGAGACGGAGAGTGCCTGGCGCTGGGCACGCGAAATGGGTGCCGACTATTTGGAGTCTGACATGCAGTGCAGCAAGGATGGCGTCATCATCGCCAATCACGACGACAACCTGAAGCGTACGACAAACATTGAGGCGGTATTCGGGTCGGACGTCCCAGCCACACGTTTGGAGTTCTATGAGAGTCTGGGATTCTCGCACGACGATGCAGAGGAACAGCTGATGTGTGACCGGGCATCGTTCCAGCCTTATTATATGCAGTCGTACTATTATGCCGAACTGCTGATGCTCGACGCGGGAGGCTGGTTCGACAAGTCGTTTGCAGCCTCACGAAACGGCAGCCTTGCCGACGGACATCTGCACTACAGTACAGGACAGTATGTCTCGGCGCTGCAGGATCAGATTGCCTATGCCAGCGGTAAGATGCTGCACCGTGATGACGATGGCGAGCGCGTGCTGCCCTATCGCATCAAGCCCGAATACCAGGGGAAGACGCTGCGCCAGATATGGCAGGCGATTGCCGACAAGGGGGCATACAAAGACATCTATATGGATTTCCTCGAATATGACTTTGCCGGAGCTTATGTTGCCGACCCACAGGATACAGGACACCGCCCAGGTATCTATCTGGAGTTCAAGGAGCCGCATCTGAATCCCGAGAACATGGAGCAGCGCATCTACGACATCCTCGACCTTGAGGGATGGAACATCATCACCCGGCCTGCCGAGTCGCAGGCGTTTTATGTGGAAGGGAAGGTAAACGTGGGCCACACCAACGGCAAGGTGATCCTCCAGACCTTCTCCAACGATGCCCTGAGCCGTGCCTATGCCATCTTTCAGGGTCGTGTGCCTATGTGCTACCTGTTGTGGCTTAACACGCCACCGGAGCCCGGCGACTTCGCCTTGACCATTCCTGACGGCTATGCCCAGGCCATCAACTGGGCACTGGCTAACGGTGCACATATCATCGGCCCGTCTATAGCCGGAGAGCCCAACAACTATGATGAGTTGAACGCCCCCTGGCAGGCGCAGCTGATACGTCGGAGCGGGATGCTCAATCACCCCTATTCTTTCGACACTCAGGAGCAGATGCGACGCTATGTGGGTACGGATGCAGGAGACATCGCTGCTGACGGCTGCTTCACCAACCGATCTGAAATATCCCTGCAGTATATGATCGACAACGGATTCCGCTGTCGCAAAGATATCCCTAACCCCTTCCATCCCGGAAGCATCTACGACAACTCGCAGGCATCAAAGAGCGTGCCGGATGCTGTCCAGACATTAGAGCGTCTGGGTTACCATTTAACAACAAAATAAGACTATGGACGAGAAAGAGAGAATCATACAGTTAAGGAAAGAGCTGCACGAGCATAATTACAGGTACTACGTGCTGAACCAGCCGACGATAGGCGACCAGGAGTTCGACTTTATGATGCACGAGCTGCAGGACCTGGAAGCAAAACATCCCGAGATGGCAGACGAGAACTCCCCTACCCAACGCGTGGGCAGTGACCTGAACGAGGAGTTCAGACAGGTGGAGCATAAGTATCCGATGCTGTCATTGGCGAACACCTACAATGAACAGGATGTCAGCGACTGGTACGAGAGTGTGAAGAAAGGACTGGCAGGTGAGGACTTTGAGGTGTGCTGTGAGATGAAGTACGACGGTCTCTCTATCTCGCTGACGTATGTCGATGGTCGTCTGACACAGGCTGTGACACGTGGCGATGGTGTGAGGGGCGACGATGTAACGGCGAATGTGAAGACCATCCGCAGTATCCCTCTCGTATTGACACCACCGGCAGCATCCAACGATCTCTTTGCCACCCCATCCTACCCTCGCGAGTTCGAAATCCGTGGAGAGATCCTGATGCCCTGGACTGTGTTTGAAAGGTTGAACAAGGAGCGTGAGGAAGCAGAGGAGCCACTCTTTGCCAATCCGAGAAATGCCGCCAGCGGAACCTTGAAAAGTCAGAAGTCAAGTCTGGTGGCAAGTCGTCAGTTGGACGCGTACCTTTATTATTTATTAGGCGAGGAACTGCCTGCTGAAGGACATTATGAGAATCTGGAGGTGGCCCGTTCCTGGGGCTTCAAGATCAGTGAGGGTATGAAAAAGGTGAAGACCCTTGAAGAGATCTACGACTTCATCAACTACTGGGATCAGGCACGCAAAAGCCTTCCTGTAGCCACAGACGGTATCGTGTTGAAAGTAAACTCGTTACGACAACAGCGTTCACTTGGTTTTACTGCCAAGAGTCCACGCTGGGCCATCGCCTATAAGTTCAAGGCCGAGCGCGTCTGTACCCGTCTGAATGAGGTGACGTATCAGGTGGGACGTACTGGTGCTGTGACGCCTGTGGCAAACATGGATCCTGTGCAGTTGGCAGGTACGACAGTGAAGCGCGCTACCCTGAATAACGAGGACTTCATCAAGAGCTTCGACCTGCATATCGGCGACTATGTGTATGTGGAGAAAGGCGGCGAGATCATCCCGAAGATCGTGGGTGTGGATATCGACCAGCGTCCGATTATCGCACAGCCTGTGCAGTTCATTAAGCGTTGTCCGGAGTGTGGCACGCCCTTGGTGAGATATGAAGGTGAGGCGGCTTGGTATTGTCCGAACGATACAGGTTGTCCGCCACAGATCAAAGGACGTATCGAGCATTTCGTTGCCCGTAAAGCGATGAATATTATGGGATTAGGGCCAGAAATTATTGAAGACTACTATCGTCGCCGACTTATCAATAACATTGCAGACCTCTACGATATAGGTGTGCAGCAAATTAATGGTGATGGAAGTCGTACAACATCGGCTCAGAATATTGTCAATGCCATTCAGAAGTCGAAGGAGGTGCCTTTCGAACGTGTGGTCTTCGCCCTTGGTATCCGTTTTGTGGGTGAGACATCAGCCAAGTTGCTGGCCCGTCATTTTAAGAACATCGATGCGCTGATGAATGCCGGACTGGAAGAGTTGCAGGAGATAGAAGGCATCGGTGAGGTGATGGCGAAGAGCATCATCACCTACTTCCACGACGAGAAGAACCTTGAGATTATCCGTCGCCTCAGGGAATACGGCCTACAAATGGAACTGTCAACTCTCAACTCTCAACTGTCAACTAAACTTGAGGGACAGTCGATAGTGATAAGTGGCGTCTTTACACATCATAGCCGCGATGAGTATAAGGCACTCATCGAGCAAAATGGCGGTAAGAATGTGGGTAGCATCAGCAGTAAAACGTCATTTATCCTGGCTGGTGAGAATATGGGACCCTCAAAACTTCAGAAGGCAGAGAAGCTGGGGATAAAGATCGTCAGTGAGGAAGAGTTCCTTGAGATGATAGGGTGATCAGACCACCCCTAACCCCTCCTACTCAGGAGGGGAAAAAGTTACTCATCCCAATAGCTGATGGTGCGGCGCTGCTCGACAGTCTGGATCGTGGTGCGCTGCCCCTTCTCCCAATAGGTGAGATTCATCTTGTTCACTGTCCAGTTGTCGTTGTCGTCGCGCTCCTGCAGGTCGTTCTTCATACTGATGGAGACGATACACTCGTTATCCTTCGTAAAAGCCTTCATGCTCTGCTGGACGATCTCATAACTGGTGTTATAACGGTATTCGTTGACCGAACGAAGACCTGTCGAGGCATTGATCAGCGTACGTTTCGCCAGACAACCGTCAGAATCATATTCGTAGGTCAAACGACTCTTGCCGCCATTCTTCTCCAACATGGCAGCACGGATGAGATAACCACGACTATCATATTCACGGTCAATCAGTTCGTCGTTAGCCAGACGACCTGTCTCGTCGAAGTGTTCCATATCGTTCTCCGTCACAGGATTCTCCGTGATGACCTCCTGCACAAAGCCTTTCAGTCCCATGTTCGACACATCTTTATAATAGGGTGACGAATTCAGGTAGTAATAGCGGATGGCATGACGGCCTTCTTCATCAAGACCCGTTGACTGACGGATATAGCCATAATTATTGAGCATATAGAGCGATCCGTCGCCCTTGGCCTTGAAGTTACCCCACTCGCGTTGCAATCGGCCTATAAGGTACTTCTGGTTGCGGTCGTAGAGATCACGGGTACGATAAGGTCCACAGGTGACCACAGCATCTGAGAGCAGTTTGGTCTTCTCATTGACGGTGATCATCATAGTCGATTTGATACCATAAAAGTCACCCTCAAAGTAATAGGTGTAAGGTTCCGGATCCTCAGGATGCACCTGTTTGACGCCTGCACTGTCCAAGGCAGGAATGAACACGGAGTCAGGGCCTTCGAGGGGAACGCCCATGATGGAGATACTTTTAGGATCGGCAAGCGTCTGCGACCAGGCGCCTGCCGATATGATCAGAGATAAAGCGACAAATAATTTTCTCATTACAAGTTATTTTGCGACAAACACCACACGACGGTTCTGGGCACGCCCCTCCTCTGTGGCATTATCGGCAATCGGTGCATACTGTCCCTTGCCGACGGCTGTGAGACGACTCTCGTCAATACCCAGTTCTACGAGCTTGTCGACAATGGCCTGTGCACGCTTCTCACTCAGTTTCTGATTGGACTCGGGTGTGCCAGTAGAGTCTGTGTGTCCCTGAACCTCATATTTCAGTTCGGGATTCTCATCCATCAATGCCTTGATACGGTTGATCTCGGCCATTGAACTCTCAGTGATATCGGCCTTGTTGACATCAAATGTGATGTCGTAAGTCACGATAGTACGATACGGTGTGTGAGCCACAGCCACCTTCTTAGGCTGGCAGGATGTCAGCGTGAACATGGCCACGCCAAACAGTGCAAAAATCAGTTTCTTCATAAGTCCTTCAATTTAAAAAGATGGTTTCAAAGCGCAAAATTAAGCAGAATTTCCGATACATCCAAATTTTTTGCACTATTTTGTACGTCCTTTTCAATAAAAAGCATTATCTTTGCATCCAAAACTGGTAAACTACATCAAAATGAAGCGAGGACTGGTATTGGAAGGCGGTGCGATGCGCGGCTTGTTCACCAGCGGCATCATCGACGTGATGATGGAGGCTGGGATAACACCTGACGGCCTTATAGGCGTGTCGGCAGGAGCTGCTTTCGGCTGCAACTATAAGTCGAGACAACCAGGCCGTGCCATCAGATATAACAAAAGGTTTGCCAAGGACAAGCGCTATTGCAGTTGGCAGTCGTGGTTGAAGACAGGCAATCTCTATAATGCCGAATTCGGCTACCATATCATTCCCACACAGTATGACATCTTCGACGATCAGGCCTTCGATGAGAACCCGATGGCGTTTTATGCCGTCTGCACCAACGTGGAGACTGGCGGTCCTGTGTATAAGAAACTGGAGAAGGCCACACCCATGACCTACGACTGGATCCGTGCGTCGGCCTCGATGCCACTGGTTTCGAAAGTGGTGGAGCTGGAAGGACAGAAGGTGCTTGACGGTGGCGTCGCAGACTCCATTCCCCTCGCCTACTTTGAAAGTATTGGCTACGAGCGTAATGTGGTCATTCTCACCCAACCCGAGGGCTACGTTAAAGAACATAATCCCCTGATGCCCTTGATGCGCATCGCCCTGCGGAAATACCCACGTATGATCGAGGCTATGGACAAAAGGCATCTGATGTATAATGAAGAACTGGCGTACGTCAGGCAGGCAGAACGTGAAGGCCGTTGTCTGGTGATCAGGCCTCAGGAGAAACTGACCATCGGACACTTCTCACACGATCCGGAAGAGATGCAGCGCGTATATGATATCGGCACTGAAACTGGGAAGAAATATCTGGAAGAGTTGAAACGCTTCTATGAAGCAGAAAAGACATGAAAAAGGGAGTAAAGCTGCCAAAACTGATAAACAAACCTTAAATAAGGTTAATTTGTAAGGAGATTATCTATTATCTACAAATAAATGTACTATTTTTGAACTTTAAAATAACAAAAACAAATATAAATGGAACTAAAAGAAGGTCTGCTTTTTGCGGACAGATACAAACTAATCAGACAATTGGGCAGAGGCGGATTCGCAGAAGTCTGGCTTGCCGAAGACGACATGACAAACGTTCAGGTTGCTATCAAAGTCTATGCACCCGGAACAGGCCTTGATGACAACGGCATCAAGATTTTCACACAGGAGTTCTCGATGGTGTTTGACATGAATCACACCAACCTGCTGCGCCCCACCCACTTTGACTGTTGGGACCGTATGCCCTATCTCATCATGCCCCTCATCAAGAACGGTTCTGCCTTCAAATATATCGCAGAAGGCAAGAGCATGCCTGAGGAAGAGTGCTGGAAACTGCTCCACGACGTGGCTGCCGGACTGGCCTATCTGCATGAGAAGACACCGCCCCTGATCCATCAGGACATCAAACCCGACAACATCCTCATCGATGACGAAGGCCGTTATCTGATTACCGACTTCGGTATCAGTGCTCGTGTGAGAAGTACCATCCGTGGTGCCAAGGCCCAAGAACAGAGTGGCGGTACACTGGCATATATGGGACCGGAGCGTTTCAGCAGTAATCCAAGACCCATCATGGCGAGCGACATTTGGTCACTCGGTGCGATGATGTTTGAGTTGATGACAGGTCTGCCGCCTTTCGGCAATCATGGTGGTATGCTCCAGAAGAACGGTGCAGACATCCCCATCATCGAGGGCGACTATTCGCAGGAATTAAAGGATATCGTGTCTCTGTGTATTTCAAAAGAGACATGGGACCGTCCCTCTGCCAGCAAGATTGAGGAGGTGACCTATAACCATATGCACGGCATCACGACACCCGTAGAGACTCCTGCCTCAGAACCAGAGCCGGAACCGGCAGTTTCTACAGAGCCCAAAGAAGAGGTGAAGGTGAAGGATACCGCCCAGCCCCAAACACCCATTGCCCAGCCTGATCCTTCCATCAAGAAAAGCAAGCCCATCCAGAAGGGATCAAATAAAAATGTCATTATTGGAGCCGTCGTCGGTATTGTGGCGTTGATTGCTATTTTAGCGTTTGTCTTCTCTGGTGGCAGTGATGAGGAACAGCCAGCCGTGGTAGAGCTTGCTCCGCGTGTAAACTACGACTCGATTGCCCAGGTGAGGATTCAAGAGGCATTGGACATCAAGGAAGGTGCCGACACCATCATCCAGAACCATCCCGATGAATATACAGATGCTTCTATATATAATAATGTGGAAGACATCTACAAGCAGGCTCTTGCCAAATTGGAGGATGCGCTGGCTGACAAAGACTCGCTTGACGCTGATGTTACCACCTCTGCCCTACAACAGCAGGCTCTCATCAAGGCAGCGCTTGTAGGCATCTATAAGAATCTGGATGCCAGTGCAGAATACGTTCCTGAATTCCGTACGAGAGCTGACGCCATCAAGCCGCTCATCGAAGATCTACTCAACAACCAAGATAACGAAACAAAAGACAATGATGAAGAAGACGATTAGTAAACTGATGATGATCATTGGGCTGCTGTGCTTTGCTCCCATCGTCAGCTATGCCCAGAGTGCCAGTGAATCCTACAACAAAGGTGTCGCTCTGATGAACAAAGGCGACTATCAAGAAGCCATCGCCAGTTTCAAGGCATCAATGGCTATCAACAAGAGTGCTGCCAATGTAAAGAAGTGCAATGCGCAGATTGCCAAGTGTAACCGCCTCGCCAAGAAAAAGAGAAGCGGTGGCGAGGACAGTTCGAAGAAAGCCGCACCGTCGAAGCAGTTGACGCTGAGCACCTACACCCTTTCGTTTGACTCCGGTGAGGATACGAAGTTGGTCGGTGTGGAGACATTGCCGGAAAGCAGCGACTGGATGGCGAATGTGGCCTCAGAACACGAGAGCTGGTGCAAGCTCGGCAAGTCGATGGACGGCAAGAACCTCCAGGTGACCTGTCTGGCTACCAGCAGCACTTTGAGTCGTCAGACCGGTATCACGGTCATCTACGACCAAGTGACGCGTTTCATCAAACTCGTGCAGAAAGGCAACAAGCCCCATATCGATGCGACGAAGGCTGATGTGAAGATCAACAAGCGCAAGGGCGGCACCCAGAAGGTAGGTATCAGCTGTAACAGCGATACACTGTATGCCGACAACAAGAACTGGGAACTCACTAAGTTCCCCGATTGGTGCGACGTGACTGTTACCAGCGGCAATGAGATCACGATCAAGGCTGACGCGTTGGGCAAGAACGATCCTGACTACAAGAGCGGACGTACCGGCTATATCCGCATTGAGAGCCAGAATGAAGAGTTTATCATCAGAGTTGATCAGAAATAACAAACATTTATACCATAACTAAAAGGAAAAAGTATGAGATGTAACAATTGTGGCTGGGACAACGCTCCCGGTAGTAGTGTATGCGTCAAATGCGGACATCCGCTTCAGGCAGGAGGATCCCAGTATCAGGATCCTTACCAGGGTGTCAATGTACCAAATTATCAAGGTGGTGAAGCGATGCCAAGGCCAACGGTCATCAATACACAGCAGGCCGAGCCGGCACCCAGACCTACCAGAATCGTCAACAGTGCCGACCTCCAGAATCCGGCAGCACTCAATGCAACGGTTGCCCAGGCACCAAAGAGTTGTCCGCATTGCGGCTATCCTGTTGTTGGCAACTTCACCAGCTGTCCGAATTGCGGCACAAGCTTAGGTGCGGCTCAGACAGCCATCCAGCAGCCTGTGCAGCAGCCTGTGCAAAAGGTGGCTGAGGATCTGGGACTGGACATCGCCGAGGAAGTTAAATGCGAGAAGTGCGGAACGATGGTATCTCTCGACTTCAGCTTCTGTCCGAAATGCGGTGAGCGTATCCATCTCCCGACAGTCCGTGCCATCAAGCACAAACCTGTTGCACCCCCGGAGCCCCCGAAGCCGAAATGCCATCTGACCATCATCCCTGAAGAGGGTGAGATCACAGAGCCCTTCACCAACGACTACGAAGGAGACTCCATCATTCTGAACAGAGAGAACACTGAGAAGGACAACCGTACCATCACCTCAAAGGAACAGGCTGAACTGATCTGTGAGGATGGCAAGTGGTATGTGTTGAACCACAGTGAACTTGGCTCTACCTATATCGAGGCAAACCGTAAGATGGCCATTGAGCCGGGCGACATCATTGTCTTGGGTGACAGGAGATTCAAATTTGAAACGGAATAAAAAGTGAGTACGACCTATCAAGTTGTGGACAGATGTGACTTCCAGCCGGGAAACGTCATCGACGGAAGATACAGCGTCAAGAAGTCCCTCGGCGAGGGTTCTTTCGGCGCGGTCTATCTGGTTGAAGACGGTCGGGGTCAGAAGTATGCCCTGAAACTCCTGAGGCTGTGGGAGGTGCCGGCAGAGATCCGGCAACCCCTTATGGACCGCTTTGAGATGGAGTTCAAGACCGGTCAGATCGACTGTGACAACTTGGTACGTTCCCTGAGTTACGGTATCGTAGGCGGTAATCCATACATCGTGATGGAGTATTGTCCAGGTGGAGACCTGGAGCCCATGCTCGGCAAACCAGATAGCAGGACACCACAGATCTGCCAGGATATCCTCATCGGCCTCAATGCCTTACACGACAGAGGAAAGGTACACCGTGACCTCAAACCCGAGAATGTATTGTTCAAGCAGAACGGCAAGGCAGCCCTGACAGACTTCGGCATCTCCGGAGACCGTACGCACCGTATGACGCAGCGTAACATCTTCGGTAAGCCCAATCAGATCTTCGGTACCTACGCCTATATGCCTCCTGAACAAGTGACACGGGCCAGAGGTGGTGCTACGGTCCTGCCCACAACGGATATCTTCTCTTTCGGCGTGCTCGTATTCCAGCTTCTGACAGGTCAGCTGCCTTTCGGAACATTGGAGTCGCACAACGACCTGGCTGAATACCAGAAACGTGGTAAGGACGGCATCTGGAACCGTGGTCTGTTGCAGTCAGTGCCTAACGGCCAGCAGTGGTCACGACTGATCGAGGGTTGTCTGACGCCAGACTTCAAGCTGCGGTTGCAGTCAGTTCAGGAGGTTCTCCGACTGTTGCCACAGCAGGCTGGCAGCAACTTCCGGCAACCCGTCAGGATGGTGCAGTCATACGCCCCTCAGCAGCAGACACGAGGATTCCTCTTACGGATACTCCAGGGAGAAGAATACGGCAAGACTTATAATCTGAGTCAGATGTCTGATGCAGGACGTAGGATCCTCACTGTCGGCAGACAAGCGGGAAATGCCATCACCATCAAGTCGGATTTCAGCGACTTTATGTCACGCTTCCACTGTACTATTGAAAGGGATCCCAACACAGGACAGTGGGTGATCCGTGACGGTCAGTGGCGGAATGATCAGCGCCAGTGGGTGAACTCCACCAATGGCACCTACATCAACGCTAAGCCCGTCACGCCAAATGGCTTCTATCTGAAAGCTGGTGACATTATCGCCATTGGCGACGTCACTATGAGATTCGAAAATTTTTAAACAACCCTTTAATTATAAATTTTTATGGAAACTCAAAACAGTTACAAACGCACAGTGGCCGGTTCAGTAGGAGCCGGTGTGGGTGCCATCTTCAACGGTTCAGGACGTACTTATTACATCCTGGAGCACAAAACCAGCAGTAAGTATCACAGTGCTGGTGAGTCACAGAAAATCATCATCGACCAGATTGAGATCGGTCGTGATGCCTCTTGTCAGGTTCGTTACGACGAATCCTTCGACACCGTCAGCCGCAAGCACGCTGCCATCGTCCGCGACGGCAACAACTGGCAGCTGATTCATCTTTCAACCTCTAATCCGACATTGGTGAATGGTCGTCCGATTCAGGGAACGTACTATCTGCAGTCTGGTGATGAGATCCAGCTCTCTGTCAACGGTCCGCGTCTCGGCTTCATCCAGCCGCAGGGCAAGCAGGGACTGACCTCGAGCATCAAGCTCACAGAGCGTATGAATCTCTTCCGCGAGCAGGCTCTCCGTCCCTATCGTCGTGCCATCTGGGCCCTGGGAGCACTCCTGTTGCTCGTTATCCTCGGCTTCGGTGCATGGAACTACAAGCTGCACCTCGACAACCAGGCTCTCCGTCAGGAGATGGCCATGTATGCCGCACAGGTTGACTCTCTCGGTATGCTGAAGGCTAATCTTGAAGTTCAGGAACAGCAGCTGACCGCTCAGCTCGCCGCAGATCCCAACAACCAAGAGGTAAAGCAGCAGCTCGGACAGGTTCAGCAGGAACGTGTACGTGTGGTCTATGCCTATAACAATGCAGCCCAGAGACTGGCCTCTACAAAGGCTAAGATGGCTGAGTACGGCTACGACGATGACGATGAAGACGAAGCATTGGCTTCTGGCTCTTCATCAGGAAGTCAGGCTCCGGATGCCATCGCAGATGTGACAGGCGGAGATGCAGGTCTGGGTGCCACAGGACCCATTACCGACGGTGAGGAGCGCTGGGACAACTCTGAGCAGGCAATGGTGTCTGCA
Organism: Prevotella sp.; assembly: GCA_017428805.1. The sequence continues at coordinate 13,028 of JAFRQC010000039.1, forward strand.
GACGGTGTCGCAGTCAATCCTGGCAACAAGAACGACTTTATCGACAAGTCGAACCCGACGATTGCCGAGTCAGGAAAGCAGTCTGCCGGTGCTTCAGACAATATCGTGAACTACTACAACGACATCTACACGCTGAAGGTGAAGCGCATCACCTTGGAGCGCGATGGAAACTCTTACGATCCGGGTATCGCCACCAGTCAGCTGGTTGTAGGTACTGGTTTCGTCGTCGGTGGTAAGTTCATCACTGCCCGTTCGAACCTCCAGCCGTGGGTATATCGTAATGTCTATCGTGACGACTGGCGTGAGCTGTTGGCAGAATACGTGGCAGCAGGCTTCCATGTGATCATCGACTTCGAGGCCTACTCTACCCGTGGTTCTGGTCATCCGCTTCGTTTCAGCAACACACAGTTCGACCTGGCTTCACTCGAGGCTTACGACGGTAAGGACTATGTCGAGATCCGTAAGGATGTCATCAAGCGCGTCAAGGGATGGGGTGTCGATATCAAGTACACCAAGCGTACCCGTGAGCAGTTCGTCGTGACCTACTACACCGACAACTCCCACAACGCCGCTTCTCTGTCACTCGGTGCTCCTGGCGGTCTGCCCGTCGACATTCCTACAGCACAGAGCCTGAAGGGTAGCGAGGAAGTGGTGATCGCCGGCTTCTCTGGCAAGACAGACATCCAGGTACTCTCGAACTACATCAAGTACTTCACCAGCCGTACCTCTCGTCTGGCCGCACGTTTCATCACCCTGCAGGATGCCTCTACCAACTTTGGCTTCACTGGTTCGCCCGCCTTCTTCAAGGAGAGCAACGGCAGCTATCGTGTCGTAGGTGTCAACGTAGGTAATTTCGGTGGCGAGGTTCGTATCGTTCCGATCCACAGAGTAAGATAAATCTTATCAGAATATGTCAGAAGTAAAAATCAAACTGGCTGCAGGCACGAATGTCGGACTAATCCGACAGAACAATGAAGACAATTTCGTTGTCTCCAGTGACCTCAGCACTTCTGAATGGCTCATCCCCCAGGCCGGCCCCTATGCCGACTTGGGGGAGTTTGGTGCCCTCCTCGTCGTAGCAGACGGTATGGGTGGTGCCAATGCGGGTGAGGTGGCATCAGCCATTGCCGTAGAGACCATACAGAAAAAATTCACACCCGAACTGATCAAGGATGCCATCAGTAACGACAAAGACATCCAGGAGTTCATGAAGGACGTGGTGAAAGAGGCCGACCTCAACATCCTCAACCACAGCAAGGAAGACGCCTCTACCCATGGCATGGGCACCACCATCGTCATGGCGTGGATCTTCGGCGACAAGGCCTATGTCTGCTGGTGTGGAGACAGCCGTTGTTACGTTCTCAACAAGAAGCACGGGCTGATTCAGTTGTCAAAGGACCACTCCTACGTTCAGGAACTCGTCGACAAGGGAGAACTGAGTCCAGAGCTGATGCACGATCATCCGCTGTCAAACGTCATCACCCGTTGTCTGGGCGATGTTGAAAGACGAGCTGAACCCGAGACACGTATCTATCAGCTGCACAACGGCGATATCATCATGCTCTGCAGTGACGGTCTCTGTGGCATCTGTCACGACGATATGATCCTCGACACGATGATCAAGTTCCACGAAGACCCGATTGAGTGCAAGAACGAGTTGATCTCTGCTGCCCTCTCTGCAGGCGGTTACGACAATGTGACCATCGCCATGGCCAACATCCAGACCGATGAGGAACCTGAAGAAGAGCCGGAGGCTGAAGAAGAAAAGGAAGAGAAAGACGAAGAGAAGGCCGAAGAGGAAGAGAACCTCTCCACAACCGTACGCAGCGAGGTCATCGGACACCGTACCAAGAAAGGCAAAGGCAGATTCTTTCTGATTCTGCTCCTGCTCATCATCATCGGTTGCACAGCCTATCTCTGGCTGGCGAAGGACAGTGATCCCGTGAAGCAGGCCTTCATGACAACCGTGATACCCTACTGGGACAAACTGATGAGTTACGTCAAATAGAAAAGTCGGTAACTATGACATTCAAAGAAGGAAGTATCGTAGCCGAGCACTATGAACTCAAGCGTCAGCTCGGACAAGGCAGTTTCGGCGATGTATGGCTGGCACATAACCTGCTGGCAGACATCGATGTGGCCATCAAATTCTATGGCACGCTTGACTCCAAGGGACTCGAGGAGTTCCGCAACGAGTTCAAGGTGGCCTACAAGCTGCGCCATCCCAATCTGCTCAACATCAACCATTTTGATGTCTACGACAACTGTCCTTACCTGGTGATGCCCTATTGTGCCAACGGCTCTGTCACTAACCAGATCGGGAAGATGCCAGAGTCTGAGATCTGGAAGTTCATCCTCGACGTGTCTGGCGGACTGGCATTCCTGCACAGTCAGCAGCCGCCCATCGTCCATCAGGACATCAAGCCCGACAATATCCTCATCACCAGCGACGGCCGCTATGTCATCTCCGACTTTGGCATCAGCCGTAGCTTCCGGACAAAGATGAGCCGCACCAACAACAATATCAGCAGCTCAGGAACCATTGCCTATATGGGTCCTGAGCGGTTCTCAGAGAAGCCATTGGTCGTACTGGCTAGCGACATTTGGGCCTTCGGTATGACGCTCTACGAACTGATGACAGGCGACGTACTGTGGGAAGGTATGGGAGGCTGTGTACAGTTGAACGGCGCACGCATCCCAAACATCGAGGGGCCGTTCTCCCCTGAGCTCATCAACCTCGTCACCTCCTGTCTGGCAGCCGAGACCTGGAACCGTCCGACAGCTGCCCAGATCAACGATATGGCGACGGCCCGTCTGCAAGGCAAGTCCAACACTTATTACACTAATTATCAACCGTCTCAACCCGTAAGAAATAAGGCTCCGGAGAAACCTGCTCCTGCGCCCAAGCCGTCAGCACCTGTTCACAACAGCAGCAACAACAACCTGCGAAACGGGCTCATCCTTGCTGCTGTGGCCTGCCTGGCCATTGCCCTCCTCTCTGGCGCCGTCATCTACTTTAACAAGCAGAACGAAGACCAGATCTCCAAGACGCGTCAGCGTATCGACGCATTGAAGAGCAGTCAGGAGAGTCTCAAACCCGTCGACAGACCCGTCGATAATAAACCACAACCGTTGCTCGCACCCAAAACGACAACGGAATCATCCAAATCCGCCCCTATCCATACGACTCCCAAACCCGCCAAGGTGGACGACCGCATCATCATCCAGCCGGCAAAGACGGCCAAGACGCTCACAACCCCTCAGCCGTCGGCAAGCGATGCATCCAATGACGACGCCATCTTCTACGCCTGCCAGTCCATCAACGACTATGAGTCGTATCTGAACTCTTTCCCCCACGGTCGTCACAGAACTGCTGCCACGAACGCCATCAACTCCCTCCTGGGCAGAAACGACAATGTAGCCAACGAGAACGTGGTCGCCGAACCTGTTCCCCGTCATCGTGTAGGACAAGCCCCGCCTGTCCATCGCACAGCCCCACCTCCCCGTCGTAGCAGTTACAACTCCGACTACAGCGTCAGCGTGCGCAGCAACGGCATGCACAGCGGCGGTGGTATGCGCAGCAGCGGAGGAGGCGGCATGAGAAGCAGTAGCGGTGGCGGTTCGCGCAGCAGCTCACACAGCAGTGGTGGTGGCGGCTCCAACAGACACGCAAGACCACATTAGAATAATCATAACACAAAATAGAAATGAAAGCATTCAGACTAACAGCAGTAGCATTCCTGCTCACCATGTGCCAGGCATCGTTCGCACAGTACGATGGCGACGGGTACTATCATCCCGAATACGACAGCCAACGTCCGCCAAGCCGGTACTCCAGTTACCACTCCACCACTTATATCGACGACTATGAGGCGGGATGGTGCAACTTCTACGGCGAATACTCTCCCCTGAAATTGACGACGACTGCACATGGGGCGGACGACCGAACCTTCCATACTGCCACGATAGGTTTCAGCTACAACTACGTCATCGACAACACGCCCATCACTACCGAAATAGGCTTTGAGGCCAGCGGTTCATGGTTCTCGGAACGTTATAACGACGGATCAAAGACCAACCTGAACTTCTACTCCGGCAAGATTCCCCTCAACCTTGGTGTGCGCTTCCCTGTGGCAGAAGGTTTCTGGATTGTCCCCTATGGCGGCATCAACGTGAAATGGAACGTCTATGGTGAGGAGCGTGAGACGGATGCACATGGAAACCAGCGCACATGGAAAATCTTCTCCGGATCCGACATGTACGACAGCGACTACAACCGCTGGCAGCTGGGCTATCAGGCCGGCTTGAAGTTTGTGATTGGCAACTGCGTCTCCCTCGGTGCTGCCTGGAAGGCAGACATCACCCCGTTCTGCTCTTACTGGGAACCTGAAACAAAGTCGGAAGAGAAAGAGCGCTTCCGTGGTCTTGCTTTCACCCTCGGTTACATTTTCTAATAGACAAAAATGGCTATATTCGATCAACGATACGAACAAGAATTACTCCTCGGGCGGGGTGCCTTCTCTGAGGTCTGGAAAGTTAAGGACATCCAGACGGGTGTGACCCTTGCCCTGAAAATCTACAACCCCACGACAGGCATCGACGAGGACGGCAAGGACATGCTGACGCATGAGTTCGCCCTGATGGTGAACGCCAATCACAAGAATCTGCTCCGTCCCCTGTTCTTCGCTGTCAGCGGCGACCGTCCCTACCTCATACTCCCCTTCTGCGAACGGGGAAACATCGGTAAGATGGTCGGCAGCATGGGTGAGGAAGAAGCGTGGAAACTCCTGCGCGACTGCGCTAGTGCCCTCGCCTATCTCCACGCTATGAATCCTCCCGTGCTCCATCAGGACATCAAACCCGCCAACATCCTGCTCAACGACAACGGCGACTACATGCTCACCGACTTCGGTGTCAGCACACAAGTCAAGCAGTCGCTCAGCCGTGTGTCACATCAGGACATGGCCCTGCTCTCTGCAGGCACCATCTCCTATATGGCGCCAGAGCGCTTCTCGCGCAACAACCTGCCCGTGATGGCCAACGACATCTACTCGCTCGGTTCTACCGTCTTCGAACTCATATCCGGCATGCTGCCCTTTGGCAACGACGGAGGCCTGTTGCAGCGTAAGGGTGCTGAGATCCCCGAACTGCCTGGTGACTACTCACCGCTGTTGAAGAAGACGCTCGACAACTGTCTGCAGGAAGAGCCCTGGCAGCGTCCGACAGCCGAGCAGCTGGAAGAGATCGCCACACGAGCCATCCGTCATCCGGAACTGCGTAACGTCGTTCCCCAGGCAGAGACAGAGGCAGAGCCCGTGACATCATCGGCAAAGTCAACGACCATGCAGATTCCTGACCAGTATCTGCAACAGGCAAAAACTCCCGTCAAAGGTACTGTCGTTGGCCCGTCATCCGCCAAAAATAACGTGGTTGATGACACACCTGTCGAACCCAAGAAATCAGGCAAGACACTCTATATCATCATCGCAGCCGTCATCATCGCAGGCCTTGCTGCCGGCTGGTTCTTACTCTCAGGCAAAGACAAGCCTCTGGCTGTACTTCAAGATGAGTCTGCCATCAGTGCCGACTCCCTGCTGAAACTCGCCGAGGCTCAGGAGTTTGAGGAGTGTATGAACCTGTTCCGTCAAGACGATCCTGACAGCATCAACAGTGCCAGAAACCGAATGGCTGCCCTGGCGGAGAAAGGCAACAAGGACGCTATCCACGAGATGGCCTACACCTATGCCCCCATCCCCAACGATCAGGAGTCAGACCGTCGCAAACGTCGCCTCGGCTGGAGCATCAACGCCGACGGCATCCCCACCTCGCCGGAAATCAACCAACAGTCGATCAACTGGCTCGAGAAGGCTATTGCCGTTTCCGACTCCACCGATTATCAGGCGCTCTACTGGCTCACCTATTTCTACGCTACCGGCACCATCGTGAAAACCGACTATGCGAAGGCTATGCAACTCCTGGTGAAGGCCAGCGAGGAAGCCGGACGCCAGCAGGACGTGACATTCAAACAGAAAATCGATGATATGATCACTCAATTAAGACAGATGCTATGAGGAAAATGATTTTAGGCCTGATGCTGCTGACAGGCATCAGCCTACAAGCCCAGATTGCCTCGTGGGTACTCCACCCCACCTACGATAAGATCAAACCCCTGAACAACGGTAACTACGTCGTCTCGAAGAACGGCCGTCAAGGTATGGTCAATGCCCAGGAGCAGGAAATCCTGCCCATCCAATACGACAAGGTAGAATTCTACAGCGGCGATATGGGCCTGCTCTATAACGGCAATAAGTTCGTGGGCTATACCGACGACCAAGGCAAGGTGAAGGACGTTTCCGACATGGGTTTCAAGACCTACATCATGGACCGTTTCTCCGACGGCTATCTGGCCGTGAAGAGCGCCTCGGGCCATTACTACCTCACTCCCAAAAGGACTGTGCCCCTTGGCCCATACAACGAAGCATGTCCCTTCAGCGAGGGCTATGCCTGGGTGAAAGTGCCGAAGAATGCCAAGCACATCATGGACGGCGAATACACCTTCGACGTGCTGTCGGCAAAGACCGGTGAACCTGCCATCCTGAAACTCGACGGCCACACCAAGGAAGACATCGACTTCATCTCCTCCTCGAGCAACGGCAGATGTATTATCGTGCTGAAAAAGCGCTTCTACGAGTACAACTATCGTACCGAGACGCTCATGCCCCTAAGCACCGACGACTACGACGACAACACATCCCGTGTGATGGCCAACGAGCGACCTGTGAAAGTGAACTTCGAGGGCGACCGTTTCATCATTCACTTCAAGCAGGGCTACATGACCTTCAACAACCTGATGCAGCTCACAGGCATCACCTACAACGGTCAGCCCACCAGGACTTTTGACGTGCCAGAACCACCCGTGCTGACCGTGTCGAGTCCCATCTCCATCACCACCTCTGAAGGAACCAAGCTCTTAGGACTGAAACACTTAGGCAAGGATGTGCTCGCGGCACAGTTCGAAGCTGTGGAACGTCGCTGGGACGACCTCGCACTGGTGAAGATGAACGGCCGTTACGGTGTGGTCAGGATCGATCCCAATCACTCCTGCCGCTTCACCCTCAACGGGAACAAGAGCATCCCCTTCGAGCACAAGACCGTCAACACCGAGATCCGTGCAATCTGCCCGCCCTTCATGCAGTTGCCTTTGATGACCCTCTCCAGCCTCGACAACTCCTGCACCGTGGGCATCGACACCCGACAGGAAATCAGCAACGTCGAGACCGCCATCCTCAGCTACGAATGTACGCTGCAGATTCCTGATAACATCGGTCTGGGGCAGACCAAGGCCAACGCCAGAATCGCCATCAACTACGACGGCCTGAAATTCACGCCTGCAGAGATTCCCTACAATGCTTGGTACATCAAAAACTATACGGTCGAACTGCTCTCTCACCAGTTGAATGGCGACGAGTTGACAGCTGAAATTCAGGTCAGCCGCACCAATCAGAACGATGATACGAACTATTTCCGCAACGTGAGCATCGAAGCCGAGGACTCCGTCGAGTGTTCCTTCAGCAAGTTGAGCGAAGATCGATATACTGCCATCATGCACGGCTTCACGCAGAACACCGTTCGCTTCAATGTCTTCATCACCGAAGACGGTTGTCCCACCATCTCCTACCCCTTCTCCATCCCCGTGAGAGGCAATGCTTCGTCAGCTGCCAGGGGAAATGAAAGGAGATCCGACACGCCCGTCAGGCAAAAGCCCGTCAGCAAGCCGAAGCCCACCCCCAAGAAGGAAGAGAAGAAATTTATCCTCAAATGACGCCGACCGCATGAGAATAGATATTATCACCGTACTGCCGGAGATGCTCGAGGGTTTCGTCCACGAGTCCATCCTCGCACGGGCAGAGAAGAAAGGACTGGCGGAGATCCGCCTGCACAACCTCCGCGACTACACCCTCGACAAGTGGCGCCGTGTCGACGACTATCCCTACGGCGGCTCTGCCGGTATGGTTATGCAGTGCGAACCCATCGACCGCTGCATCTCCGCCCTGAAGGCCGAGCGCGACTACGACGAGGTCATCTTCACTTCGCCCGACGGTGAACGTTTCGACCAGCACATCGCCAACGAACTCTCCCTCAAGGGCAACCTCATCATCCTCGCAGGCCACTACAAAGGCATCGACCAGCGCATCCGCGACCATCTCATCACCCGTGAGATCTCCATCGGCGATTTCGTGCTCACCGGCGGCGAACTCGTGGCAGCGATGATCGCAGATGCCGTCATCCGTGTCGTGCCAGGTGTCATCGGCGACGAACAGTCTGCCCTCTCCGACTGTTTCCAGGACGATATCCTCGCCGCTCCCATCTACACCCGTCCCGCCGACTACAAAGGCTGGAAGGTGCCCGATATTCTCCTCAGCGGCAACGAGGCGAAGATCCGTGAGTGGGAACTCGATCAGGCCATGGAGCGCACCCGCCGCCTCCGTCCGGACTTGTTGGATAAATAAGTCTTTACTCAAAATTGGCTGACCCTATTCTGCTTATAGTGAATCTGATTTTAGTGAGAACATAATAAATCCTATATTCTATATTTTATATTTTATATTTTAAAATTGCAATGAGGTTTTAGAAATTGTATTTAAAATTATAATATGTAAATATAATATTTAAATATTATATTTACATATTATAATTTAGAAACACTACTGTCCCGTTAAAGTGGACTAATCGGTCTTTGAAATAATTGAGATACAGTCTTTTATAAACGATTTCGTTGAGTCAACGGATTTGATTTTGTATCTTTGCGGTCAAACTACAGATTGCATATGAATCAAGACAAATACGTTTTCGCTCAATTAGTGGCATTTCTCGACAGGAATCACTTCAATTATCTGGCTCGCAAATATGATATCGTTACGTCAAGCATTTCATTTGTTGGAATCAACTCCTTGCTCTGATGTTCGGACAACTCAGTAATCGTGAGAGCCTGCGTGACTTAATTGTGACCTTGGAGGCTCATCAGTCAAAACGCTATCATCTCGGCTTAGGCCGGGAGCCTGTCGCTAAGACGACATTTGCCACAGCCAATCAGAATCGCGACTATCGTATCTTCGAAGAGTTTGCATTCTACATGATGGGCCTGGCTCGCAGTAAACGTGCTATGGACATCTTCAAACTCAAAGGCAAGGCGTATGCATTCGACTCAACGACGATTCCGCTCTGTCTGTCAGTCTTCTGGTGGGCAAAGTTCCGCAGGAAGAAAGGTGGAGTCAAGGCACATGTCCTGTATGATCTGGAATCACAGGTTCCTGCCTATTTCCACATCACCACAGCGTCTGTCCACGATTCGAAGGCCATGAAGGGAATCCCTTATGAATCAAGCTCTTACTACGTGTTTGACCGTGGCTACAATGCCTTCAGAGAACTCTATCACATCCATCAGCATGAGTCATTCTTCATAGTCCGGGCAAAGAAGAACTTGCAGTACAAGTGTATCAAATGGCGGAGAAGGATGCCACGAAACGTGTTAACAGATTCCGAGATTATGCTGACGGATTACATCACTTCAAAAAAGTACAAGGAGAAGCTCAGACTGGTCAAGTTCTATGATGAGGAGCAAGGACGTGAGTTCTCTTTCCTCACCAACGCCTTCCATCTGTCCTCGCTTGCGGTTGCCGATCTCTACAAGAACAGGTGGCAGATTGAGTTCTTCTTCAAGTGGCTGAAGCAGCATCTGAAAATTAAGAAATTCTGGGGCAGAACAGAGAATGCCGTCAGGATCCAGATCAGTGCAGCTATCATTGCCTATTGCCTGGTTGCCATCGTGCAACATGATATGAGACTGGAGCGCTCGACCTATGAGGTCTTACAAATCCTCAGCATCTCATTGACAGACAAGACTCCTTTGAAGGAGTTGTTTGAAAAGACTAAATTCAACGATGTTAAAGAACAATCTAGTCCCCTCATTCCGGGACTATTTGATTAATATTTAACTTGTACCAATTTTAACGGGACACTAATGATTTAGAAAAAAAGATTAAAAATTCAAAAAGTATGGGACTGAAATGTTAAACATGAAATATAGAATATAGATTTTACAGGGGAGAGGCAAAAGACAATGGTTATACGTAGTTCTCATAAAGACACATGCCGGTAAAGTCGGAGTTTCCTCCGAGGAATCTCCGACTTTCATCCCTGCCCTCTCGGAGTTTCATGGGAACTTCGTTCAGACGGCAGATAATTAAACCATCAATTATTTAGGGAACAACATACCTGTTGACACAAAACTATAAAATGCAGTCATTTCTGACTTGAAGGTGATAGTAGCTGCGCTCACGGCATTCTTGACGGCGATTGGGACAACCAGTTGCTTGGGCTATGGACTTATATATTAATTAAGGTGTAGAGACGATCAAAAGAGGGTGAGTCGTGAGGTTCATCCTCTTTTATCGATAGAGTTTGCCTGTATTATGTTAAAAAAAATAAAATATTGAAGGTTCTAACGGAATGTTTATTTAGTTTCGTCGATAATTTGTATTTTTGCACCGTAAAAAGACGCAACCATAGACATTAATTTATTTATATCAACCATTAAAATTTTAATTTTCAGGATTTTCAACTATGAGACTTAAGGGTTTATTGTTTGTTGGAAGTATGGCCGTATTAGGCGTAGCTTTCACATCATGTTCAAAAGGAGAAGAGCTCTACGACAGCGGCGCAATTGTAGCCCAGCAGAAGAGCGAGTACGCAACTAACTTCGAAAAAAAGTACGGTCCTATCGATCCCAATCAGACTTGGGACTTAGCTACGATGCACCCCATTTCCAGTCTGCCTTCAACCAGTTATGCTGGTACACGTGGTGATGGCGATGCAACCGTTTTCCTCAAAAAGGAAGGAAATACTGGTTCGATGAGCGTCGAGAAAGACGTTATTGACTGGATGCACACTAATATGAAGGCTGGTGTAAACAACACAAAGAAAGGCGTCCCTTTCTATCTTAGAACCCAAGAACAGACTTTCACCGTCGTTCCCTTCTATCAGGGTAAAGCCAGTTATTATTGGGAGTTGTGGATGAACGTCGGAGGTATAGATTATAAAGTCTGGATAAAAAATGACAATTTGACATATAATACCTCTGATGGAAAATCTCATACTCTGACAAATGATGGTGTTCCTTCTAACGCCGTCGGGGTCACTGCTCCAACATACACTTTTAGGGCAACCCCCAATCAAAATTTGTATTTCTACCTGAAGGTATGGACCGCTGGTTCAAGATCATCGGATACTCCAAATACAACAACCACTTCAATGGATAAGAAGATGCTGGCTCTGGAAGGTGCTAAAAAGCCTGCTAATGTTCCAGAAGACAATGAAGTAACCATCATTGGTTGTGAGGATGGTACTGATAATGATTATGAGGACTTGGTATTCCTGATCTATGGTAAGCCGACTCCTCCAATTATTCCGGTCGATGAAATTGAGATTACCGAGACCAAGCGTTATATGATGGAAGACCTCGGTACAACCGATGACTTCGATTTCAACGACGTTGTTGTCGATGCACAGAATGTATATACGCAGAAGATCCACCTGAAACCTACCGCTAACGGCGGATGGGAAGAGGAATCCAGAGATAAACCTGTTTATAAAGGCCAGCGTGCTATTGTCCGTGCTGCCGGTGGTACCCTGGACTTCACTGTAGAGATCGGCACCAATACAATCACCAGATGGAGCAAGTCGCAGGATTTCACCGTTACTGATATGCTGAACACAGGCTGGGGCGGTAAATCTATTTATTATGACGGTGCCCAGAGTATATTGGCCAAGTTTGACATTGAGAAGAATGACTGGAATCCCGCAACAAATAACATCAAAGTGACGGTTAAGGGTAAAGGCCAGAGCGGCGAAGTGAAGACCATCACCTTCCCAAAGCAGGGTGAGGCTCCTATGATGATTGCCGTTGATAAGGACGTAAACTGGATGACTGAGCGCTCGAGTGTTCCTTCATCGTGGTGGTATAAGGTGGACTAAGTCATCGACAAGACTCCTTGACATACAAAAAGAGAGTGAACCGCACGGTTCACTCTCCTTTTTTTATTGATGTAATTACTTTATTTTGCGTAGCGCTCGGACTGCTGGCGGATGAGGTCGAGATCGTTGAAGTAGTCGATGCGCATGGCCTTGCGGACTTCGTCCATCGTCTGGACGCCGACCTCGCGCGCCTGTGCGGTACCTTTCTTTAAGATGTTGTAGATCTCGGGGATGTCCTTCTCGAACTCGGCACGACGCTGGCGCATAGGCTCGAGGAACTTGTTGAGCACCTGGTTGAGGAACTTCTTGCACTTCATATCGCCCAGACCGCCACGACGATAGTGATCCTTCAGCTCGTCGAGGTTCTGGTACTCAGGCCAGAAGTCGGCGAAGTCCTGGTCGCAGGAGAAGGCGTCAAGATAGGTGAAGACGGCGTTGCCCTCCACGTGGCCGGGATCGTTGAGGTTGATGTGCTCAGGGTCGGTGTACATCGAGCGCACCTTCTGCCAGACGTCGTCGGCGGAGTCAGAGAGGTAGATGCAGTTGCCGAGCGACTTTGACATCTTCTCCTTGCCGTCGGTGCCTGGCAGACGACGGGCGGTGAGGTTCTCAGGCAGCAGGATGTTCGGCTCGACGAGCACAGGGGCATAGACCTGATTGAAGCGGCGCACGAGTTCGCGCGTCACTTCTAGCATCGGCTCCTGGTCTTCACCTGCGGGAACGGTCGTGGACTTGAAGAGTGCGATGTCGGCAGCCTGCGACACGGGGTAGCAGAAGAAACCGAGGGGTATGCTCTCGCCCTCGAAGCCACGCATCTTCACTTCGGTCTTCACCGTCGGGTTGCGCTGCACGCGGCTGACGGAGACGAGGTTCATAAGATAGGTGGTGAGCTCGGCGAGTTCGGGTATCTGGCTCTGGATGAAGAGCACGCACTTCTCGGGATCGAGACCGGCAGCGAGATAGTCGAGAGCCACCTCGATGATGTTCTGACGGATCTTCTCGGGGTTGTCGGCATTATCGGTGAGGGCCTGCACGTCGGCCATAAACACGAACATACGGTCGTAGTCGCCCGCATTCTGCAACTCGACACGGCGGCGCAGAGAGCCGACGTAGTGTCCGAGATGGAGTTTTCCGGTGGGGCGGTCACCGGTGAGTATTACTTTTCCCATTATTTTTACGATTTATTTCAATTTTGGCTGCAAAGGTAGTGCTTTTTTTTCAGACAGAAGAACAAATAGGCAAGAATTAAAGATTTTATTTTAGTCCCGCAGAAATAAATGAAACAAAAGAAATTATTATGGTCACACAGAAATTCACGGAAATCACAGAAATTGTCGACCAAGGTCGACGGTATACGCAGAGGCACTTTCCGTGATTTCTGTGAATATCTGTGTGACTTAAATCTCGCGGCAGAAGCGGTCACCGAGGGCGAAGCCTTCTTCGTAGAGGGCTTCGAGTTTACGGGTATCGCGGCAGATGCGATCCACCTCCATCGGACGCTCTGGACGGATGCAGATCACCTCGCCCCAGTCTTCCATACGCTCGATGAGATCCAGCTGTTCGTTGTAAGCCTTGACGTGATGGCTCAGGACGACACGCAGACGGGGATACTGCTTGTAGAACAGGCGCGGCGCCTTGAAGTCGGGCTCTGCAGAACGGAAACCACGATTGCGCGTCATAATGACCACGTTCGGCGAGTAACCCTTGTCGATGGCGCGAACCACGGGAATGGAATCGACGATGCCGCCGTCGAGCATAGGTACGCCGTCAACATAAGTGATCTGCGAGAGATAAGGCAGCGAGCTCGATGCCCGTGCGATGGCGGTCATGCGGCGGAAGTCGTGCTTCTCGGAGAGGTATTCGGCACGGCCCGTCAGACAGTTGGTGGTCACCATCTCATAGACGGCGGGATTATGCTCATAGGTGTTGTAGTCGAAGGGCACGATCTCATTGGGGAAGCGCTCATAGAGGATGTTCGGGTCGAAGATGCTGCCTTGCGTCAGGAGGCTCTTCAGCGAGATGTAGCCATACTTCTGCAGCATGTCGATGTTGGAATACCGGGCCCGACGGGGCTGACGGCTCATGTACGACAGTCCGTTGCAGGCACCTGCCGACACCGCGACGATGTAGGGGAAGTAAAGCTCGTGCTTCATGAAGGCATCGAGCACCCCTGAGGTGAACACGCCACGCATGCCCCCACCCTCAAGAACAAGTCCTGTTTTCGGTCCCAACTGCATAGTTTTTGTATATTTTTCGACAAAAGTACGAAATAAATGTGAATTGTGCATTGCTTTTCGTGATTAATTTACTAACTTTGCAAACAAATTGACGTATAACAACTAAATTAAAAATAAGAATGTTTAGAAAAGAGACTTATATCAGACGCCGTGCTGAGTTGAAGAAACTCGTGGGAGAAGGCGTCATCATTTTCATCGGCAACAACGAGGCGCCCTACAACTATCCAGCCAATACGTATGCACCGATGCGGCAGGACTCGTCGTTCCTGTATTACTTTGGCCAGCACCGCGACGGACTGGTGGGTGTGATTGATATCGACAACGACGAGGAGTGGCTCTTCGGCGATGATATCGACGTGGAGGATATCGTGTGGATGGGCTTCACGCCGTCCGTGGCCGATCTCGCCGCAGAGGTGGGCATCACGAAGACCGCCCCGATGGCCAGGCTTGTTGAGGTTTGCCGCCGCGTGACGGCGACGAACGCTACGGTGCATTTCCTGCCGCCATACCGCTTCGACACGAAGATACAGATTATGGACCTGCTGGGGATTCATCCGAGCCAGCAGAAGGAGAAAGCCTCGCTGAAGCTGATCAAGGCGGTGGTGAAGATGCGCGCCACGAAGGAGCCGCAGGAGATTGAGGCCATCGAGAAGGCCTGCGATGTGGGCTTCGCTATGCACACGATGGCCCAAATGCTGATCAAACCAGGGTTGACGGAAAGACTTGTGGCAGGTCAGGTGGACGGCATCGCCCGCAGTCTGTCACAGGGAAACGGTTTCCCCACCATCTTCTCGCAGCACGGTGAGATTATGCACGGTTCCCCGTCTGACGCCGTGTTGGAAGACGGAAGACTGGTAATCTGCGATGCCGGCTGTGAACTGGATGACTACTGTTCTGATCACACCCGCACGATGCCTGTGAACGGAAAGTTCACGCAAAGACAGCTGGAAATCTATTCGATCGTGGAGGAGTGTCACGACTATGTGCTCGACGTGGCCAAGCCCGGCGTGAAATATATGGATGTGCACTTCGCCGTGTGCCGCAAGATGACGGATCGCCTGAAGGAGATCGGACTGATGAAGGGCGACACGGACGAGGCCGTGAAGGCTGGTGCCCACGCGATGTTCCTGCCTCACGGACTGGGACATATGATGGGTATGGACGTTCACGATATGGAGGGTCTGGGACAGATCTACGTGGGCTTCGACGAGGAGACGCGTCCGAACCTCGAACAGTTCGGCACCAACTGTCTGCGTATGGGCCGCAAGCTGGAGGAAGGCTTTGTGCTCACCGACGAGCCAGGCATCTATTTCATCCCAGCGCTCATCGACGACTGGAAGGCCAGCGGACACTGCAAGGAGTTCATCAACTTCGACAAGCTCGAGACGTATAAGGATTTCGGTGGCGTCCGCATCGAGGATGATATCCTCATCACGAAGGAGGGTTGCCGTTTCCTCGGCACGAAACGCATCGCCTATCATCCCCAGGAGCTCGAAACATTTATGGAGAAAAATAAAGAAAGTAAAAGAAACGAATGTGCATAATATGTATAATTTAACCCACTAATATGAATAATATTATTTAAATTCGTGAACAAAATTATTCACATTATTCATATTCGTTTCAAAAAAAGATATACACATTTAATTTATAATATATGAAAAAGATTCTAACTTTCGCACTTATGGCGATGATCGCCGTCAGTGCCTCGGCTGCCAAGAAGAAGGAAGCCGCCAAAGACGCCAACAAGCCCGTCTTTACCGTCATCAAGGAACTCCCCATCACCACCATCAAGGACCAGAACCGTTCGGGTACGTGCTGGGACTACTCTACCCTCTCCTTCTTTGAGGCTGAGATCCTGAAAGCTACAGGCAAGCGCTACACCCTCTGCGAAGCCTTCGTAGCCAACAAGACCTATATGGAGCGCGCCATCCAGGTGGTACGCTACCACGGCGACTGCCAGTTCGCACAGGGCGGCAGTGCCGAGGATGTGCTCTCCACACTGAAGAACCACGGTATCTGTCCGCTGGAGGCAATGCCCTTCCCCGGCTCGCTCTATGGTGACTCACTGAACAACTTCAACGAGTTCTTCTCGCTTCTGGAGCCCTACGTGGCAGCCGTTGCCAAGAACAGCGCCAAGAAGATTAGCAACCAGTGGAAGGTCGGACTGCAGGGCATCCTCGACGCCTACCTCGGCAAGTGCCCTGAGAAGTTCACCTACGAGGGCAAGGAGTACACACCGAAGTCGTTTGTGAAGAGCCTCGGCATCAACCTCGACGACTATGTGAGCATCACCAGCTACACCCACCATCCCTTCTATTCTGCCTTCCCCGTGGAGGTGCAGGACAACTGGCGCTTCCCGCTGAGCTACAACGTGCCGATGGATGAGATGATGCAGATCATCGACAACGCCATTGAGAACGGCTATACCGTAGCCTGGGGCGGCGATGTGTCAGAAGAGGGCTTCACCCGCAAGGGACTGGCATACGCCGTTGACAGCAAGGCCGCACAGAGTCTCGCCGGCAGCGATATGGCACGCTGGCTGAAACTGGCTGCCGAGAAGAAGCGCAACATCATCGACTCGCTGGGATGTACCGTGCCTGAGGTCGTACCGACACAGGAGATGCGTCAGGAGCGTTTCGACAACTGGGAGCTGACTGACGACCACGGTATGCACATCTTCGGTGTGGCCAAGGACCAGAACGGCAAAGAGTATTATATGGTGCAGAACTCCTGGGGTGAGACTGGCGACTACAAGGGCATCTGGTATATGACCAAGGCTTTCATCGCCGCCAACACGATGGATTTCCTCATCAACAAGAACGCCATCCCTGCCGAGATCCGTAAGAAGCTCGGACTCTGAGAAACTGTCAGAGATTGAGCCCCAAATTTGTTAAAAAGGGCATAATCTGTTAAATTTTACGCAGATTATGCCTTTTTTTCATTTTTTATGCTTACCTTTGGGCGCTAAATTGCCGTAATAGGCTCTTTTCGAGTCTGGCGCGACAGTCTGGCCTACCGAAAGCGAAAGAATAAAAAATAAATATATTAATGCATTTCAAATGGAATTACGAACCACCTACATCAGAACAACAGACGGCAGCTAAGGAGCTGGGAGAGAAGATCGGCATGAGTCCGATCATCGCAAACCTGCTCATTCAGCGAGGCATCAAGACGGAGAGCGCAGCCAAGCGATTCTTCCGTCCGATGTTAAACGAGCTGATAGACCCGTTCCTGATGAACGACATGGACGTGGCGGTAGACAGACTGAACGACGCCATGGGGCGCAAAGAGCGTATCATGGTCTATGGCGACTACGATGTCGACGGATGTACGGCGGTAGCTTTAGTGTATAAATTTCTGCAGCAGTTCTATTCCAATATTGAATACTATATCCCCGACCGTTATGAGGAGGGCTATGGTGTCAGTATCAAGGCAATGGACTATGCAGCAGAAAAAGGTGTCAAACTCATTATCATACTCGACTGCGGTATCAAGGCCATCGCTGAGATTGACT
This sequence comes from Prevotella sp., assembly GCA_017428805.1. The sequence continues at coordinate 30,815 of JAFRQC010000039.1, forward strand.
ATGCGAAAGAGCTGGGTATCGATTTCATCATCTGCGACCATCATGTGCCGGATGATGAACTGCCTAATGCGGTGGCGATTCTCAATCCGAAGCGCGAGGACTCCACCTACCCCTTCAAGCATCTCTGCGGCTGTGGCGTAGGTTTCAAGTTCATGCAGGCCTTCGCCAAGAACAACGGCATTCCCTTCTCGCGGCTCATCCCCCTGCTCGAGTTCTGTGCCGTGAGCATCGCCGCAGATATCGTGCCCATTTTGGGAGAAAACCGCATTCTCGCCTACCACGGGCTGAAACTGCTGAACACTACGCCTTCGGTGGGGCTGAAGGCCATCATGGACATCTGCGGACTGACGGGACGCGAGATCACGATGAACGATATCGTCTTCAAGATCGGCCCCCGCATTAATGCCTCAGGACGTATGCAGAATGGTACGGAGGCTGTGGATCTGCTTGTAGAGCGTGACTTTGAGAAGGCTCTGACGGAGGCTCATCTCATCAATGAGTACAACGAGCAGCGCAAAGACGTTGACAAGCAGATGACAGAAGAGGCAAACCAAATCGTGGAAAGGCTGGTGCACCAGGATCATCCGTCGAGCATCGTGCTCTACGACGAGAACTGGAAGAAAGGTGTCATCGGCATCGTCGCCTCCCGCCTGACGGAGTTCTACTACCGGCCTACGGTGGTGCTGACGAAGTTCAACGGCATCGCCACGGGTTCTGCCCGCAGCGTGGCCGGCTACGATATCTACGATGCCATCAAGAACTGCCGCGACCTGTTGGAGAACTTCGGTGGTCATACCTATGCCGTCGGCCTCTCGCTGAAGATCGAGAACATCCCCGAGTTCCGTCGCCGTTTCCAGAAATATGTCGATGAGCATATCCTGCCGGAACAGACGGAGGCCACCCTCGATATCGATGCCGTCATCGACTTCAAGGATGTCAACAAGAAACTGCATAACGACCTGAAGAAACTCGCTCCCCACGGACCCGATAATCCCAAACCCGTCTTCTGTACCCGTAATGTCTATGACTACGGCACATCGAAGGTGGTGGGACGTCAGCAGGAGCATATCAAGCTGGAACTCGTCGATTCGAAGTCGAGCAACGTGCTCAACGGCATCGCCTTCGGACAAAGTGAGTCGGCACGCTATATCAAGTCCAAGCGCTCGTTCGATATCGTCTATACCATCGAGGACAATATCTACAAGCGCAGTGAGGTGCAGCTGCAGATCGAAGATATCCAGCCTTCGAAAGAGTGACCTACCGGGATATTCTGAAGCAATACTGGGGCTATGATGATTTCCGGGGCATACAACAGGAGATCATCGAGTCCATCTGCTCAGGCCACGACACACTGGGTCTGATGCCCACGGGTGGTGGCAAGAGCATCACCTTCCAAGTGCCGGCCTTGGCACAGAAAGGCGTCTGCATCGTCATCACGCCCCTTATCGCCCTGATGAAAGACCAGGTGGACAACCTTCTCCGCCGAGGCATCAAGGCTGCAGCCATCTATTCCGGTCTGACGCACGAGGAAATCATCATCACCCTCGAAAACTGCATTTTCGGCGATGTGAAACTGCTCTATGTCTCTCCCGAGCGCCTTTCCTCCGACCTTTTCCAGACGAAGCTGCGCCATATGAAGGTTAGTTTCATCACCGTCGATGAAGCCCACTGCATCTCGCAATGGGGTTATGACTTCCGCCCATCCTATCTCGAGATTGCGAATATCCGTAAGCTCTTGCCTAATGTACCTGTTTTGGCCCTCACCGCTACTGCGACACCGCAGGTGGTGGAGGATATCTGTGAGAAACTATCGGGAAAATTTAACGTCTTCCGTATGAGCTTCGAGCGCAAGAACCTCGTCTATGTCGTGCGACAGGCGAACGACAAGCGCGAACAACTCATCCATATCCTCAACAGTATGCCAGGCACCGCCATCGTCTATGCCCGCAGCCGTCAGCGCACAAAGGAATATGCCGATCTGCTCACGAAGGCAGGCATCTCCGCCACATTCTATCACGCCGGACTCGACACGAGTGTGAAAGACGAACGGCAACAGGCCTGGCAGGAAAGCAGGATTCGCGTGATGGTAGCCACCAATGCCTTTGGTATGGGCATCGACAAACCCGATGTACGACTGGTGATACATATCGACTGTCCAGACAGCATCGAGGCCTATTTCCAAGAGGCAGGCCGTGCAGGACGGGACGGCAAACGCTCTTACGCCGTGCTGCTCTATAACAACGGCGACAAGCGCAAACTCGAAAAGCGCATCGTGGACACCTTCCCAGAGAAAGACTATATCCGTCAGGTCTATGAGCATTTGGCCTTCTTCTATCAGATCGGCGTCGGCTCCGGCTACAACCACACCTTCGAGTTCAACATCGACAAGTTCTGTCACGCCTTCCACCATTTCCCCATCGTGGTGGATTCCGCGCTGAAGATCCTCAGCCGTGCGGGCTACATCGAATATACGGAAGAACAGGACAACCAGGCGCGACTGATGTTCACTGTCTCGCGTGGAGAACTCTACAAACTGGAGAACACCTCGCCCAACGAAGAGAAGGTCATCACCTCACTGTTGCGCAACTACGGCGGACTCTTCACCGACTATCATTACATCGATGAAGGCTTCATCGCCAGTCAGACAGGCTTGCAACCGCAGCAGTTGTACCAGACGCTCATCGGTCTCAGCCAGCGCCATATCCTCCACTTCATCCCCCAGAAGAAAACGCCCTACATCCGCTACACCCAGCGACGGGAAGACAAGGAGTTCCTGCAGTTCTCACCTGCCGTCTATGAAGAGCGCCTGTCGCAGTTCCGCCAGCGTATCGCCGCCGTCATCACATACGCCACAGACGATCATATCTGCCGTAGCCGCCAGCTTCTGCAATACTTCGGAGAGACGGACAGCCACGACTGCGGACTGTGCGATGTCTGTCTGAGTCACCACAAAGAAGGTCTCGTTTCCGAGCCTCGTATGAACACTGCGATGGAAAAGATCCTCCAACTGCTCAGCGACGGCAAGCCCCACCCCATCACAGACTTACGCGACATCCAGTTGCCTACCGACGAACTGGATGCCGCGCTCTCTTATCTTCTCCAGGAGGAATACATCTTACAAGAAGATGGCCTCCTATCAAAAGTCTAACTTTAGCTGTCTTTCGTCCTCTTTATCATACTCGTGACAGTAGCTGCTGCCGTCGAAGCAATGCGTGCAGAGTTTGCACTTCGGCATGCCTATGGCCTCCACGAGATCCTCCAGACGTGCGAACTTCAGCGTTGTCAGTCCCAGACGCCTGGCTATCTCTACCACCATCCGCTTATACTCAGGCGAATCCGTCTGCGCATACTTCTCGAGGTTCTTCTTGTCGTCGCCCTCAAAGTCCTTGATGATACGGCGCGTGATCAGTTCCATATCACTCTTCGACGAGGTGAAGCCGATATACGGACAACCGTACACCAGCGGCGGACACGAGATGCGGCAATGCACCTCCTTGGCGCCATACTCGAAGAAGGTCTTCACATTATCCTTCAGCTGCGTACCACGCACGATGGAGTCGTCGCAGAACACCACGCGCTGATCCTTCAGCAGCGAGGGATTAGGAATGAGTTTCATCTTTGCCACCAGTGCGCGACGCTCCTGATTGCCCGGTGTGAACGAACGAGGCCACGTCGGTGTGTACTTCAGCACACTCCTCTTATACGGCACACCCTTACCTTCGGCATAACCTAGCGCCATACCGACACCAGAATCAGGCACACCACAGACGCTGTCCACTTCCGTCTCGTCCATCTCACCCATCTTCTTACCGTTCGCCTCGCGCACGGCCTCCACGTTGATGCCGTTATAGTCTGAGGCGGGGAAGCCATAGTACACCCAGAGGAATGAACAAATCTGCTCCCTCTTGAACGGCTCCTGCAGCACCTCCATCGAGTCGGCTGTCAGATACACGATCTCACCGGGACCGAGGTCTCTCACACGGTGATAATCGAGGTTCGGGAAACTTGTCGTCTCACTCGATACGGCATAGGCTCCCTCCTTCTGTCCCACCACGATGGGTGTACGGCCCAGGAAGTCACGGGCGGCAATGATACCTTTCTCCGTAAGGATGAGCATCGAGCACGAACCCTCGATCTTCTTATACACGAGGTTGATGCCATCGACGAACGTGCGACCCATATTGATGAGCAGTGCCACGAGCTCCGTCTGGTTGATGGTGTTGGCGGAATACTCGCTGAAGTGCATACGGCGGTCCAGCAGTTCCTGCGCCACCTCTTCCAAGTTGTTGATCTTCGCCACCGTCACCACCGCATAACGGCCCAGGTGAGAGTTCACGAGAATCGGCTGAGGATCGGTATCGCTGATCACACCGATGCCCTGATGGCCTGAGAACGAGTCGAGCTCATCCTCGAACTTCGAGCGGAAATAGTCACGCTCCAAGTTGTGGATCTTACGGCTGAAGCCCTTCTCGGTATCGAATGTCACCAGTCCGGCGCGACGAGTGCCGAGATGCGAGTTGTAGTCGGTGCCGTAGAACAGGTCGTTGACGCAACACTTTGTAGATATGGTTCCAAAGAATCCTCCCATAAACTATAAACAATAAACCATAAACTATAAACTACACGAAGTAGTACAGGAACGAGGCGATGCCTTCGAGTGCGGGCTTGCGCTGTCCCTCTATCTCAATCTTGAAATCAATCTCAACTTTGCAGATGCCGCGCAGGTTTTGGATGTTGTGCAGTTTCGTGGTCATCCTCACACGGGAACCCGTCACCACAGGCTGTCCGAAGCGCATCTTATCCATACCGTAGTTCACGAGCATCTTGATATTGTTCACCTCGATGATCTGGTTCCACAGATACGGCAGCACGGAGAGTGTCAGGTAGCCGTGAGCGATGGTGCTGTGATACTGGCTCTCCTCCTTCGCCCTTTCCACATCGACGTGAATCCACTGGTGGTCGAGTGTGGCGTCGGCAAAGAGGTTGATACGGTCTTGGTCGATCTGCAGCCAGTCTGAAACGCCTAATTCCTGTCCCAGATGTGCTGCGAACTCATCATACGAATTGATTACTAATTTTCCCATTATGATTGATTATAAAATGGATTGCGGGGGTGCACGCACCCCCGCAATTCCCTATTATTATAACTCCTGATTTTCTGGACGCAGCTTGCGCACGGTCTCACCGGCGCGCCACATCTCCTGGTTACGCATAGCCTCGAGCTCCTTCTCCAGACCCGCACGGTAGTCGGGCTTCGAGTTGGCATCGATGGTAATCTGAGCCTCGTTACCCGTCTGCACAGAGTAGTACAGCCACTCCATCACAGGCTTGATGGCATCGTGGAAACGGGGAGCCCAGTCGAGGGCACCACGCTGAGCGGTGGTCGAACAGTTGGCATACATCCAGTCCATACCCTTCGCACCGAAGAGCGGGCCAAGGCTCTGTGTCAGTTCCTCAACAGTCTCGTTGAAGGCCTCCGAGGGAGAGTGTCCGTGCTCACGGAGCACCTCATACTGTGCCAGCAGCAGACCCTGGATGGCACCCATCAGACTTCCGCGCTCACCAGTCAGGTCAGACGTAGCCTCGCGCTGGAAGGTGGTCTCGAACAGATAACCTGCACCGATACCGATACCGAAGGCTATGGTCTTCTCCTTAGCCTTGCCGGAAGCATCCTGATACACGGCGTATGAGCAGTTCAGACCGCGGCCCTCGCAGAACATCGTGCGGAGGCTCGTACCACTACCCTTAGGAGCAACCATAATCACATCAACGTCTGCAGGAGGAATCACACCCGTGCGGTCGCTCCAGTTGATGGCGAAGCCGTGAGAGTAATACAGCGTCTTACCGGGCTTCAGATATTTCTTGATGACGGGCCACTGCTGAATCTGACCAGCGTCGCTCAGAAGCATACAGAGGATCGTGCCCTTTTCGGCAGCCTCCTCGATAGAGAACAGCGTCTCACCGGGAACCCATCCGTCAGCCACAGCCTTGTCGTAGGTCTTACCCTGACGCTGACCGACAATCACGTTGAAACCGTTGTCGCGCAGGTTGCAGGCCTGACCAGGTCCCTGGACACCGTAACCGATCACGGCAATCGTCTCATTCTTCAATACTTCACGTGCTTTCTCCAAAGAGAACTCCTTGCTGGTGACTACTGTTTCCATCACGCCACCGAAATTCATTTCTGCCATAATAAGCGTTATTTTTAATGTTATACTTTTGAATTCGGTTGCAAAGGTACAAATAAGAAAGCAAAAAGCCAAATATTTTTTGCCAAAAAACATACGAGTTTAGAAATATTTGATTAACTTTGCAGCGCAATCAACCATTTAGTAGATCGACAACTGACAAATAACTTATTATTGATATGAAGAAATTTTGGTTTATGAGCCTGTTGGCCACGCTGGCACTCAGCGCATCGGCCCAGCAAAAGTACCCGTGGCAGAATCCACAGCTGCCGACGGCTGAACGTGTGGAGAACCTCATCTCGATGCTCACTCCCGAGGAGAAGGTCGGACTGATGATGAACAAGTCGGTATCCATCGACCGTCTCGGCATCCCCTCCTACAACTGGTGGAGCGAGGCCTGTCACGGCGTGCGCCAGGGCGGCTACACCGTCTTCCCCCAGCCCATCGGTATGGCAGCAGCCTTCAGCGAGAAACTCATCTACGACGTGTTCTCTGCCGTGAGCGACGAGGCCCGTGCCAACTGGAACCGCACCGACCACAACGATCCCAAGTTGTTCAACGTGCCTATGGGCGTCATCTACTATCCCGGCAATCCAGAGCTCACATTCTGGTGCCCGAATGTGAACATCTTCCGTGATCCCCGTTGGGGACGCGGTCAGGAAACCTGTGGCGAAGATCCCTATATGAACGCCGTCCTCGGCGTGCAGACCGTCCTCGGTATGCAGGGCAATAACTCACGCTACTTCAAGACCCACGCCTGTGCCAAGCACTACGCCGTACACAGCGGTCCAGAGCCTCTGCGCCACTCGATGAACGTCGAACCCACCAACCGCGACCTCTGGGAGACCTACCTCCCCGCCTTCAAGGCACTGGTCAAGAAGGCCGACGTACGTGAGGTGATGTGCGCCTACCAGCGTTTCGAGGGTAAACCCTGCTGCACCAGCGACCGTCTGCTCATCGACATCCTGCGCAACAAATGGGGCTACGACGGCATCGTGCTCACCGACTGCGACGCCATCAACAACTTCTTCAACCGTGGCCAGCACGAGACGCACAAGGACGGGCTCTCCGCCTCCGTCGATGCTGTGCTCAACGGCACCGACCTCGAGTGTGGTAAGGTCTTTATGGTACTCACCGAGGCCCTGCAGAAGAACCTCATCAAGGAGGAAGTGCTCGACCAACATTTGCGCAAGACGCTCACGGGCCGCTTCGAACTCGGTATGTTCGATCCCGCCGATATGCTCCCCTGGGCAAACCTCGGCCCCGAAGTCATCAGCTCTGAGGCCTTCGACGCCCTCGCCACCCAGGCAGCCCGCGAATCAATGGTGCTTTTAGAGAACAAAGGCGGTGTGCTCCCCCTCTCCAAGACCATCAAGACGCTCGCCGTCGTAGGACCTAATGCCGACGATGCCGCCCTGCTCAACGGTAACTACGGCGGTACGCCCACTGAAGCCCACACCCACTCGCTGCTCGACGGCATCCGCGCTGCCCTGCCCGGCACGAAGATCATCTATCAGAAGGCCTGTGAGCTCAACGACGAATACAGCACCGTCCACCACCTGCAGGACTTCAACGACGGCAAGGGCGTGAAGGTCGAATTCTGGAACAACCGCGAACTTGAAGGTGAACCCGCCAAGACCGACTACTACAACGAACTCAACTTCTCCACCTTTGGTGCCTGGGGCTTTGCCCAAGGTGTCAGCCGCGACTCGCTCTCCGTACGCATCAGCGGACAGTACAAGTCCACCTTCACCGGTGAGATGAAATACACTTTGACCACCGACAACGGTTATATCTTAAAGGTGAACGGCGAGGTGGTCGAGGAAGGCAAGCCCGGTGGCCGTCGTTTCTTCGGCTTCGGACGGAAACCCGAATACAAGTCGTTCCCCGTGGAGGCCGGCAAGACCTACGATGTGGAGATCGAATACCGTCACGGCAACGGACAGTTCGCTATGCTCCGTGGTGACATCTGCGAGCGCATCCTCGCCGACTTCACCGACCTCGCCAAGGAAGTGAGTGCTGCCGACGCCATCATCATCATCGGCGGCATCTCTGCCCAAATGGAGGGAGAAGGTGGCGACAAGGCCGACATCGAACTGCCGAAGGTGCAGCAGATGCTCGTCCGCGCTATGCACACCACAGGCAAGCCCGTCATCTTCGTCAACTGCTCCGGCTCTGCCATTGCCTTCGGTAGCGTCGAGGGAGAATACGATGCCCTGCTGCAGGCCTGGTATGCAGGTCAGGGAGGCTCGAAGGCCCTCGCTGAGGTGCTCTTCGGCGACTACAACCCTGGCGGCAAACTGCCCATCACGTTCTACCGTTCCAACAACGACCTGCCCGACTTCCTCGACTACTCGATGAAGAACCGCACCTACCGTTACTTCACCGGCCAGCCGCAGTACGCCTTCGGTTACGGTCTCTCCTACACCACCTTCGCTGTCGGCAAGGGCAAGCTCTCCAAGTCCTCGATGAAGACCGACGGTAAGGTCACCATCACCGTACCTGTCACCAACACCGGCAAATGCTCTGGCACCGAGACCGTACAGGTCTATGTCAAGGCCCTCGACGATGCTGGCGCACCCATCAAGGCGCTGAAGGGCTTCCAGAAGCTCTCCCTCGCCCCCGGTGAGACGAAGAAGGCCACCATCACCCTCGACGGCGAGGCCTTCGAATACTACAACGAGATGATCGACGAGCTCTCTGTCAAGCCCGGCCGTTACCAGATCCTCTACGGCACCTCCTCGCTCGACAAAGATCTCCAGTCCTTCGACTTCACTGTCATCTAATATTATATAATGTATAAGAAAAGAGCGACCGCCATTTGACGATCGCTCTTTCTTTATTTCTTAAATTTGTTAGTCTTCCTGCTCCTTCATACCACAGCCACCGTGGAATTCATCCACCAGATTGATGGAATAGGCCTCTTCGCGAGACACCTCCGTCTTGGTCTAGTCAATCTCTCCCTCGTGCCCCGCATAGTCGCTGATGCGCACAGAACAGAGATAGCCTTCATCGTTACGCGTGTAGGCACTACAGCCGGACATAGCGATGCGGTTGCGTTCCTGTTGCCCCTGCTTTGAGACAATATGACACCATTCAATCACGCAGGTCTTGCCGTCATCGATAATGGTCTCATACCGCATACCCACACAAGCGGGAATATAGGTAGCCAGACCATAGCCGAACTTATGGGCATTCTTTGACATCTCTTCCTTAGGGAGGATGGGCGTGCCCCAAGGATCATATCCACCGACGATACATTCATCAGCAAAGGCAGCGTGGATCTTGTCCGGATTGCAGTAAGGCGCGTGGTGAAGGGCTTCGTAATAGGCACGCATAGCACCTGTCAGCAAGCCCGGGTCGCCCATCTCATAATGTGCCGGCTTGAAAATGGGCTTTCGGTAAGGTGTCAGGCCTGGAACAAAGGAATAGTGTGTGTACATCCTGACCTCTTCCAACAGAGAAGGTGTACGAAGATCCGTAATGACAAAGAAAGGCACTTCCTCGATTTCTCCATCCACCACGAACTTGAACACGCCTTCCAGGGCAATCCGTCCTCCACCGATGGTCTGGAAAACAGGAGTAAAGGTGGCTGAGGTTGCTTTAAACTTTGTCAGGAACCCCTTGGCAAAGGAGCTTATGCCATCAAGGCCTTCAAACCGGCCATAAGGTGCATCGACAGCTGGCCGTTCGTCCCAGAACAGTTTCTTCTCACGGAACAGAGCGGCCACCTCATCGGCCTTCCCGGCACAAAGGGCATTGACAAACGCCAGGTCGGGTGTGTCCGTCCGGATATTTTGGGGCATATCCTTATAGAGTCGCTCCAGGTTACAGGACTTGCGGATAGGAAGGTCCGCCTCTTTCTTCGTTGATGATCCGCATGCCTGCATCAGAATCAGGGCCATGCCAGTAAGCAGTAGGATTTTAATCTTATTCATATATGTTGATATTTGATGCAAAGATAGCAAATAAACTCGAATAACCGTGCCGTAACCCTACCGATACTATGCCGCCCATAAATATTAGCATTTTGCTTTTGGCTATAGGCGAACAGCATTAAAGACTAACTAAAGTCCTTGCGTAAGCAAAGTAAGCACCAAGGCGGGTGAGATGAGAACGCTCGCCACCATCGGAATCAATAGTTTAGTAGCCGAGGGGTTCACCGACGAGGATGACGGTGTGTTTGCCTCGGGGGGAGTTGCGGAGGAAGTGAACGTAGTTACAGATGCTCTCGGGGGAGTTGCAGTTGTGGCAGACACCGTCGGTCTGACAGGGTGTGTTGATGTCGAAACGGGCTGCGTTGATGGGCGAAGCGGTGCTGCGGGCACGGGCGAGGGCTGCCTCTACGGTCTGGGCGACCTTGTTGATGCCGATGATGAAGATGACCTTCTTAGGGCCCCACGTAATGGCGGCGACACGGTTGCCGTTGCCGTCGATGTTGACGATGACGCCGTCTTCAGAGATGGCATTGGCACTGGAGAGATAGACATCGGTGGTGAAAGCACGCACATACATCTGCACCTTCGCCTCGTCGCCTTCAACGAGGTCGCGGTCGAGCACGTCGTAACAGCCTTTGGCACGGAGAGCATCGGGGATGCCGATGTCGCGGATGGACATCGAGCCGCCCCAGGTGACGCTGCTGCCAGCGGGGATGAGTTCCAACACTTTGCTGACGGCCTCTTGGGCTGTCGGGCAGTAGAATGCCTGCATGTTGCGACGGGCGATATTCTTGATCATGCGCTCGGCCATGCGGGAGTTGCGTAATTCGGTAGGTGTCATATTATTCTATGTTGGTAAAGATGACCTTGCAGCGGCAGACCTCGACGGGACCGTCGGGAGAGTCCTTGGTGATGCGGACACAGTATTCTACTGTCTCCTGACTCCCGACTCCTGACTCCTTATAGAAGGAGAGCTGATCTCCGGCATGGGCTTCGGCGACATAAGCAATCTCGAAGCGGCGGATGCGGTGCATGCGGTACCAGTCGATGGGCCAGAGGTCGAGGATGTGCTCGATGTATTTGACGGAGTTGATGTGGCCGTTGATATCGACATCGTTGTAGTGGGTGTCGATGGTGCGGATGAATTCGGCGTCGTCGGACATTTTCACACGGCCGCCCTTGTCGATGGGGCACTCCTTGTCTTTAACAATCCAGTTGTTGATGGCGCCGTTGTCGATGGCGAAGATGTCGGTGGGCTGGCGCGTCTCGGTGTCGATCATCGCCCAGATAGAGCGGCCATAGCCATATACTTTCCCGTCATCGCCGACGACGCGGAAGTTACGGGAGGTGAAGTAGCGCATAGCGGATTCCACCCACGTCTCGACATTGAACTTGGTGTATTGCACGGGCATCTCGTCCATCTCGATGGCGAGGCGCGAGAGTACCCACGAACGGTTGATCGTCAACAGATATTTCATGCCGAAGCCACGGGCCGAGGAGTGAAAGTCGGCGGCGTTGAGCATGTGGTTGCCGAGGTGACCCATGAAGAGGTGCTGCGAGAAGTCGCAGTGGAAGGGCTCGGCGAGAAAGTCGTAGGATCCTATTTTATTCATTGAACATTGAACATTGACCATTGAACATTAGCGGAGGAGAACCTTGCGGCCAGCATTGAGGTAGAGGCCGGGGCGTGAGGGTTTCGAGGGGAGGCGGAGACCTTGGAGGGTGTACCAGTCTGCACGCTCTCCCACCCGATCATTCAGAAAAGGGACGATAGCGGAGGGATCATCGGCAAAGGCCTTGAGTTCGTAGAGGGCAGGCAGGGAACGACCCGTCTCGTTGTCGAAGAGCGAGGCATTGTACCAGCCTGTGGCGAGGTCGCCCGTGCAGCCTTTGGCATTGGCCTCGGCATACCACCAGGAGAGACCGTTGACCTGCGGATGCTTCTGCAAGGTAGCGATGAGGTCGGCGGTATATTGACGCTGGCCTTCGTGGGTGTAGGGCCAGGTCTTCGTCTGATCGTATTTCGTTCCTGGCACCTCCCATTTCGAGGGATAGCCAGTCTCCACGATTTGTATCTGCTTGTCGGGGAAGTTCTGTTCCAGCTGCGTCAGGCCGTTTTCGAGGCTGGAGAGCTTGCCGTGAAAATAGGGATAGTATGAGACGCCAATGATGTCGTAGTCGATCTCATACTGCTGGAGGTGACGGAAAAAAGCGACGTCGAGCGTGGGATTGACGGCGCACTGCTCGGTGTGGATGATGATCTTGGCTTCGGGGCATACCTCTCGACAGGCTTTGCCTGCAGCCTTGAGCATCTTGGAGAAGTTGTCCCAGTGCTTGTCGGTATAGTCCTTCCAGTCAGCAGTGGCTTCGAGGTGTCCGCCCCACTCTTCCCAGTCTTCGTATTTGCCGTCCTGGGTGAATCCCCACAGCATACCGAAACTGACCTCGTTGCCCATCTGGATGAGGTCAGGCGTGGCGCCTGCAGCCACCAATGCTTCGAGCGTTTCCTTGGTGTAGTTGTAGGTCGTCTCATCGGGCGTCCAGCTCCATATTTTCCATGAGTCTGGAATCGTCTGATGTCCGGGGTCTGCCCACGTGTCGCTATAGTGGAAATCAAGCATGAACAGGAGGCCGGCGTCCTTGATGCGCTTGCCGAGAGTCTTCACATACTCCAGATCCTGCACCACGCACTTGTCCGGATCGTTCGAGGGATCGACGAAGAGCCGCACGCGCATCGTGTTCCAGCCCTGCTGTTTCAGGAATTCGAGCACATCTGCGATAGCAGCCCCGTCCTTATCGAGATAGGTGGCGTTCTGCTGTTCATACTTCAGCAACACGGAGATATCGCCTCCGACGTAGCGTTGTGCGTTGATTTCGAGGAATGAGGAATGAGGAATGAGGAATGAGATTACCAACACCGCTACCCTCGCCCATCTGCCTGTAAATGTAATCATCTATAAACTATAAACTTTAAACTATAAACAAAAACCTAACTCTCCTTTTCTCTTTGTTCCAAGAACTCGCTGACCTGCTCCTGCTTGCCACGGGTGACGGCGATACGGCCGGAACGGGTGTACTGCAGCACACAGCCGAAAGTGTCGAGGGCGCGGTAGAGCGAGATGATGTCCTCGGTGATGCCGTGCTTCATCACAATCGTGTAGGTGGGATTCACCTCGATGATATGGGCATCGAAACGGCGGACGGTACGGGAGATCTCAGGATTGGCCAGAACTTTCTCCGTGGCGAGCTTGTAAAGGCCGGACTCACGGATGAAGAGCTGATCGTCGGTGAAGTAGTTCGCCTTCACCACGTCGATCTTCTTCTCTATCTGACGGACGATCTTGATGATCTGGTCCTCGTCGCTCCAGGCGGTGATGGTGTACTTATGCACGCCGGGGATGCTCGAGGCCGACACATTGAGGCTCTCGATGTTCACCTGACGGCGGGTGAAGACGGCCGTGACCTGGTTCAGAATACCGGCCACGTTCTCGGAATACACCAGCAAAGTAAAAAGTTTCTTCTCTTCCATATTCTTATATTTCCAGCATCATTTTATCAATGTCCATTCCCGGGGGCGTCATAGGCAGCACGTTGTCTTCTTCGAGGATGGCACACTCGAGGATGAACGGCCCGTCGGTGGTGAGCATCCGCGTGACAGCATCAGCGAGGTCCTTGCGGTCGATGACAGCCTGATAAAGGATGCCGTAACCCTGGGCAATGGGTCCGTAGTCGGGGTTCATCATCTTCGTGAACGACTTGCGGCGCAACCAGAACATATCCTGCCACTGGCGCACGTTGCCGAGGTAGTGGTTGTTCATAACGATCATCTTCACGGGTGCCTTCTGTTCCATAATGGTGCCGAGCTCCTCGATACACATCTGGAAACCGCCGTCGCCCATAAAACAACAGACGGTGCGCTCAGGGGCTGCGAAGGTGGCACCGATGGCGGCGGGCATACCGTAACCCATCGTGCCGAGACCACCGCTGGTGCAGATGCTACGCTTGTGGTGATACTTGAAGTAACGCGTCGCAAAGAGTTGATTCTGACCGACATCCGTCACGAGGATAGCATCGTCAGGAGCCTGAATGGCCACCGCGTGAACGACCTCACCCATGCGTAGCAGACCCTCCTTCGGATGGATGGCGGGCTCGATGACTTTCTCACGTTCCTTCTCGTCGAGCGGCTTGAAAGAGTCGCGCCACTCCTGATGACTGGTCTTGTTGATCAAGGCCGTGATGGCAGGCAGCGACTCCTTACAGTCGGCAATCACCGCCACATCGGTCTTCACGTTCTTATCGATCTCGCTGTGGTCGATGTCGAGGTGGATGATCTTCGCCTGCTTGGCGTACGTCTTCAGGTTACCCGTCACGCGGTCGGAGAAGCGCATACCGATGGCGATGAGCACATCGCACTCCTGCTCCTTCATATTCACGGCGTAGTTGCCGTGCATACCCAGCATACCAACGTTCAACGGATGGTTGGAGGGCAAGGCGGAGAGTCCGAGCATCGTACGGCCTGCGGGGATATCGGCTTTCTCGAGGAAGGCCTTCAGTTCGCTCTGGGCATTTCCCAGTTCCACACCCTGCCCCACGAGTGCCAAGGGCTTCTTGGCGTTGTTGATGAGCTCGGCAGCCTGGCGCACAGCCTCGGCATCGAGCTTGGGATAAGGCACATAGGAACGGATGAAGCGGACCTTCTGCGGATCGTAGTCGATCTCCTCCACCTGAGCGTTCTTGGCAAAGTCGAGCACCACAGGACCTGGACGGCCCGTACGGGCGATATAGAAGGCACGGCTGACGGCCCACGACACATCTTCGGCGTGACGGATCTGATAACTCCACTTCGAGATGGGTTGCGACACACCCACGAGGTCCACCTCCTGGAAAGCGTCGGTACCGAGGGCCGAGATGGGCACCTGTCCGGCAATGACGACGATCGGCGTGGAGTCGAGCATCGCATCGGCAATACCCGTGAGGGTGTTCGTTACACCAGGACCGCTGGTGACCAGGGCCACACCCACCTCACCGGATACACGGGCATAGCCCTCGGCAGCGTGGGTGGCACCTTGCTCGTGGCGCACCAGGATATGGTCGAAACATTTCTTCTCGCCTCGTGTGTAGTCGAAGAGCGCGTCATAGACGGGCATAATGCTGCCGCCGGGGTAGCCGAAGATGGTCTTCACACCCTCGGCCTGCAGCGCCCGCATCAGCGCCTTTGATCCAGTAATTCTATCTTTCATATTTTAATCAATAATTCTAATTCCTCCTTTGTCAGCAGAGGCGACGCTCTGGGCGTAGGCTCGGAGGGCTTTGGAGACCACACGGTTGCGCTTCAGGGGCTGCTGGGGACGGGCGGCGAGTTCTTCGTCGGAGAGCTTCACGTTGATGGAGCGTGAGGGGATGTCGATCACGATGATGTCACCATCCTTGATCTTACCGATGTTTCCACCGTTGGCAGCCTCAGGAGATATATGACCGATGGAGAGACCGGATGTGCCTCCTGAGAAACGGCCGTCGGTGATCAGCGCACACTCCTTGCCGAGGTGCATCGACTTGATATAACTCGTGGGATAGAGCATCTCCTGCATACCAGGACCGCCCTTCGGACCCTCGTGAGTGATGACTACGCAGTCGCCACTCTTCACCTTACCGCCGAGGATACCCTCGCAGGCGTCTTCCTGAGAGTCGAAGCAGACGGCAGGCCCCTCGAAGTGCCAGAGGCTTTCATCGACGCCGGCGGTCTTCACCACACAGCCATCCTGTGCGATATTGCCGAAGAGCACGGCCATACCGCCATCCTTCGTATAGGCGTGTTCGATATCACGGATACAACCCTCGGCACGGTCGGTATCGAGCGTCTCCCACTGTGCATCCTGCGATCCCATCACGGTAGAGAACTTACCGCCCGGAGCACTGCGATAGATGCGCTCTGCCTCGGGAGAGATGGTCTCGCCAGTGATGCTATACTTGACGATGTCTTCGCCCAGCGTGGCACCATTGACGCGCTTGCAGTCGAGACGGAGCAGTCCGCCCTTTGCCAGTTCGCCCAGGATGCCCAGGATACCACCAGCACGGTTCTCCTCCTGAATGGAGTATTTCTGCCAGTTGGGTGCGAGTTTGCAGAGGAAGGGCACCTTGCGCGACAGGGCGTCGATATCCTTCATATTGAAGTCCACGTCAGCCTCCTGTGCTACGGCCAGCAGGTGGAGTACGGTATTCGTCGAGGCACCCATCGCAATATCGAGTGTCATAGCGTTGAGGAAGGCATCACGCGTAGCGATGCTACGGGGCAATACACTATCGTCACCCTCCACATAATATTTCAGCGCGTTCCTGACGATGAGCTGTGCAGCATCACGGAACAGCTGGATGCGGTTCTTGTGGGTAGCCAGAATACTGCCATTGCCAGGCAACGACAGACCGATAGCCTCCGTCAATGAGTTCATCGAGTTGGCCGTAAACATACCCGAGCAGGCGCCACAGCCCGGACAGGCACACTGTTCAATCTCTGCCAGTTCCTCGTCGCTCACCGTCGGATCTCCACCCTTCACCATCGCCGTGATCAGGTCGGCATTCTCGCCGCGCCATTTACCAGCCTCCATCGGACCACCCGAACAGAACACCGTCGGGATGTTCAGTCGCATAGATGCCATCAGCATACCTGGTGTCACCTTGTCACAGTTGGAGATGCAGATCATCGCATCAGCCTTGTGGGCATTGACCATATATTCTACGCTGTCGGCGATGATGTCACGAGAGGGCAGCGAATAGAGCATACCGTCGTGACCCATAGCGATGCCGTCGTCGATGGCGATGGTATTGAACTCTGCGGCATAACAGCCCATCTTCTCAATCTCTTCACGCACGATCTGACCGATCTCGTGGAGATGGGTATGACCAGGAACGAACTGGGTGAAGGAGTTGACGACGGCGATGATCGGCTTACCGAACTGCTCGTGTTTCATACCTGTGGCAACCCACAGGGCACGGGAACCTGCCATACGTCTGCCTTCCGTACAGACGGCACTCCTCAACGGATGTTTATAGGATTCTTTCATATAAGTATGTATTTATTTCCGGAAATTAGCTGCAAAATTACACTAAATCTCCCAAATAGCCAACTATTTCGGGAGATTTTAGCAAATTTGCAGCAAAATATTAACAAATCAGCGACAAGAGAGAAGCCGAGTGGCTATTTCAGCTTTCTGTCACTTTGTGCGGTCGTACCATTCTTTCAGGACACCCCGGGGCGTGCCTTTGGAGACCAGATCATCAAGGGCTTCACGGGCTTCACGCTTACGGCCTAAACGGAGCAGGACATCGACTTTCGAGATCGTGTAGTCAACATTGCCTGGACGGAGACGCGCGGCCTCGCCCCAGTCGTAGAGCGCCACCTCGTACTGCTGCTGTTCCGTCTCGAAAGCCGCACGGGCAGCATAGGCATCGGCGCTATCGGGGAACATCTGCACGATATGGTTCAGCTCGTCAACGACTTCCTTCTTCTTGCCCATCTTCTGCAACACGTGCGCCAGTCCTAAGCGGGCCTCGAAATGCAAGGGCTCGATGGCGAGGAAGGCGTCATAGTCAGCCTTCGCCTCGGCATAATGGCGCTGCTTCTCATGGACGTAGGCCCGGAAGAAGAGCGCCGCGAGGTTCCGTTCGTTAGCACGCAGGATACGGCCGTACTCCGCCAAGGCATAGTCCCACTCCTCCAGATTGACGTTCGCCTCGGCCTTCAGCAGCCGGAGGTGAACATCATCAGGATGCTGTCGCAGTTCGCGATTTAGGACTTCGACGGAATCACGCCACTGCTGACGCGTCTGCGCCCCTGCGGGGCTGAATGATAAATGATAAATGATAAATGATCAACCTATCATCCGCATCCATCTACAACCTCTACTTCCGTTATTAGACTTCACTACCCTCACCATCTTTATCATTCATCATTTATCATTCATCATTTAGCGAAGCGCAATATAATTCACGATCCACTCTCCTACCTCACGGGTACCGTACTTGGCACCGCCTTCCACCTGAATCTCCGGCGTACGGACATTGGCATCGAGCGAGGCATTGACGGCATCACGCACAAGAGCCCCCTCCTTCTCCAGTCCGAAGTGCTCAAGCAGCATCGCAGCAGAGAGGATCTGTGCCAAAGGGTTGGCGATGTTCTGTCCTGCTGCCTGCGGCCACGAACCGTGAACGGGCTCAAAGAGCGGCGTATGCTCACCTAATGACGACGACGGCTGCAGGCCCATAGAACCCGTGATGCACGAGGTCTCGTCGGTGAGGATGTCGCCGAAGGTGTTCTCCGTCACGATGACATCAAAGAATCTGGGCTCCGTCAGCACACGCATCGAGGCATTGTCGATGAACATATAATCTGTCCTCACCTCAGGATACTCCTTCTCTATC